>CANETF010000169.1 GCA_947440575.1 Verrucomicrobiaceae bacterium | reverse complement strand
CTGGTTAATTGATTTGGGGCCGGGGGGCGGGGTGAATGGGGGGCGAGTGGTGGCGGTGGGGGCGCCGGAGGTGTTGAAAGGGGTGAGGGAGAGCGTGACGGGGCGGTTTCTTTGAGCGGGGGCTTTACGGTGGGATTAGGCGATGTGGGCGCGGTAGGCTTCGGCGTCTAGGAGGGTGTCGGGTTCGGTGGGGTTGGAGGGGGCGATTTGGAAGATCCAGCCTTCGGTGAAGGGGTCGGTGTTGATGAGGCCGGGGTTGCCGTTGAGGGCTTCGTTGACGCCGACGATTTCGCCTGAGACGGGGGCGTAGATGTCGCTGGCGGCTTTGACGGATTCGACAACGGCGATGGGGTCTCCGGCTTTGACCTGGCGGCCGATGGCGGGGAGGTCAACGAAGACGATGTCGGTGAGTTCGGCTTGGGCGTGGTCGGTGATGCCGACAGCGGCGGGGGATTTGCCGGGTTCTATCCATTCGTGGGAGGGGCGGTAGCGGAGGTGATTGAGTACGGTGGACATAGGTTTTTTGTTTTCTGTTCTCGGTTCTCGGTTTCTGTTTTTTGAGTGTGGGTCAGGAGTGGGGGCGATGGAAGGGTTTTTTGGTGACTTCGGCGGGGTAGGTTTTGCCTCGGATTTCGATTTGGAGGGGGGTGCCGGGGGTGGTGTGGGTGGGGGGGAGGTAGGCCATGCCAATGCCGTATTGGAGGGTGGGGGAGAGGGTGCCGCTGCAGATTTCGCCGAGGGGTTGCCCTTCGGCGGAGAGGACGGGGTAGTGGGGGCGCGGGGGAGGGGCGGTGCCGGTCATGCGGAAGCCGATGAGTTTGCGGGTTAGGCCGGCGGTTTTTTCGTGGAGGAGGGCGGGCTGGCCGACGAAGGCTCTTTTGTTGAGGGCGACGAAGAAGCCGAGGCCGGCCTGGAGGGGGGTGTGGTCGGGGGAGAGGTCGTTGCCGTTGAGGGGGTAGCCCATTTCGAGGCGGAGGGTGTCGCGGGCGCCGAGGCCGCAGGGAAGTCCGCCTTCGGCTTGGACGGCTGCGACAATGCGCTGAAACCAGTCGGACGCGGTGGTGGCGGGCATGAAGAATTCGAAGCCGTCTTCGCCGGTGTAGCCGGTGCCGCAGAGCCACATGAGGTCTTCGGGGGTATCGCTGGAGATGACGGTGTTTTTCTCGGGGTAGGTGGCGTCTGGGCCGAAGAGGGTGGCGAAGACGGCTCGGCTTTTGGGACCTTGGATGGCGAGGCCGGCGCAGGCGGGGCTGAGGTTGGCGAGTTCGACGAGGGGTTCGGTGTCGGGTTGTTGGGCGTGGAGGGAGGTGAGTTGGGTCCAGTCTTCGGTGATGCGGGCGGCGTTGACGATGAGGAGGAATGTGTTTGGATCAGTGCGATAGGCGATGAGGTCGTCGATGATGCCGCCGTTTTCATTGAGGAGGAGGGTGTAATGGCCCTGGCCGGGGGCGAGGCGGGAGATGTCGTTGGTGAGGGCGTGATTGAGGAAGGCTTCGGCGCCGGGGCCACTGACGATGAGTTGGCCCATGTGGGAGATGTCGAAGACGCCGACGTTTTGGCGGACGGCGTGGTGTTCGGCCATGAGGCCGGCGTATTGGACGGGCATTTCCCAGCCGGCGAAGGGGACCAGGCGGGCTCCGAGGGCGAGGTGATCTTCGTGTAGGGGGGAGCGCTGGAGATTTTCGGTCATGGCGGTGCGATTAGATTCCGAGTTGGGCTTTGAGTTCGGCGAGTTCGGCGCGGAGGGAGGCGAGTTCGGATTCGATGCGCTCTTTCCAGTCGGGGTCGATGGGCGGTGGGGGTGGGGGGACGATGGTGGTGACGGGGGCGATGGAGGAGGCTGGTGTGTTGGGGTCGACGGGTCCACAGAGCAGGTGGGCGTAGGCGGGGACGCGGCGGCCGTTACCGGAGGGGAGGCAGACGACGAGGGGGCCTTCGGGGTGATTTTGCAGGGTGTCGAGTTCGGCTTCGATGCTGGGGAGATCGGGGAAAGGGTGCATGCGCTCCGTGCGCTGGCGGAGTTCGCCGGCGGTTTGGTGACCGCGGAGGAGGAGGGTGCAAAGGAGGGCGACCGAGGCGGGGGAGAGGTCGTGGATTTTGGCGTGCAGGTTGTGTTTGAATTTGGGCACGCGGGCGCCGGCCTGGCTGAGTTGGAAGGCCCACTGGGTTTCGCGCAAGCCTTCGAGGGCGCGGGTGACGGTGGATTCGTCGAAGTTGGTGACGGGTTCGCGATTGGTGGACTGGTTGCAGGCAGTGACGAGGGTGTTGAGGGTGAGAGGATAGGAGTCCGGGACGAGGACTTCTTTTTCGAGGAGGCAGCCGAGGATGCGGGACTGTTCGAAGGTGAGCGGGGTCATTTAGGGGCGGAAAGAGTTAGGGCTGAGGTTCCTGGTTTGCGGGCGAGGGCAGGCGAGGGAGATAGCTGGCGGCGAGATCGATTTTGAATTGCCAAACGAGGGTTTCCGGGACGGGAGGGGTGACGTTGGCGCGGGAGAAGGTGATGGAGACTTCACACTGGTCACGACGGAGGCGGTGGGGGATTTGGTAGCTGAGAAGCTGGGTGGCGGCGTCGTAGACGGGGGTGACGCTGCCGAGGCCGGCGATGTGCATTTTGATGGAGTCCGGGACGATGGGGCCGAGGCCTGAGAGGTCGGCGGCGAGGCGAGGGGTGCGATCGGGGATGGTGGAGCCCATGCGGGGGGTGAGTTTGACAAGGGGTTGGCCTTGGTCGTTGACCGCGGTGGCGAGGAGCATTTTGGAGGTGCCAAGGCCACCGCGACCGCGGAAGCTGGTGGCGAGGCGGAAGACGGAGTCGTTGACGCCGTGGATGATGAAGCGCCCGAGGTCGCCGAGGTGGGTGTCCCAGGTGACTTTGCTGCCGTTGACGGTGAGGAGGGTTTCGTAACCGGCGGCGATGCCCATGTCGCGGATTTGGGTGTTGTAGTTGCCGTAGGGGTAGGCAAAGGAGGTCATGGGGACGTTGAGATTCTGTTCGAGAAAGACTTTGGAGTCTTTGAGTTCGGTGTCGAGGTAGGCGGCGTAGGCTTCGTCGGTGCGGCCTTTGCGGGAGGTCATGCTGTCGTGGGAGACGGAGTGGCTGCCAACGGTGCAGAGGCCGGAGTCCATCATTTCTTTGATTTGGGCCCAACTGAGGGAGCGGCCGCCGATGTTGACGTACTTTTTGTAGAGGTAGATGGTGAAGGGGAATCGGTGTTCTTTGAGGATGGGCCAAGCGTGTTTGTAGACGCCCTCCCAGCCGTCATCCATGGTGATGACGAAGGATTCTTCGGGGATGTTTTTGGTGCCTTTTTTCCAAGCGAGGACGTCGTTGAGGGGGATGACGGGGATGTTGGAATCTTTGATGAACTGCATTTGCTCGCGGAACTTGGTCTCGCTGATGACCATGGCTTCACCGCCGCGTTCTTTGAAGTCGTGGTAACCGAGGATGGAGACGACAGAAGCTTTGTTGAGTTCGAAGGCTTCGGCTTTGGGGACTTCGGCTGGGGTGTCGGTGGGATCGAAGAGTGCGTGGTTGTCGAGCGTGGCGTTGATTTGTTTTTCCTCTTCGGTGAGGGGAGGTTCGGCAGGGGGTGCGGGAGTTTGCTGCCCGGCGGCAGCGAGGCGATCGAGCTTTTGCTTGATGCGATCGCAACTGGAGGTGGCGAGTGAAAGAACGAGGAGGAGCGCTGCGCAGAGGCGGCGAGCAGGCGCGGTGAAAACGGTGGCGGAATCCGGCATGGAAGGAGAGGTACTCATAAGGGCGGGAGGCGGTGGCATCAACAGGCTTTCCGCTGGCGCGAGAGGAGTTCGGCATCCATACATGGGGGATGATTCGTCTGTTGTTTTCGATCTCTCTGCCGCTTTATCTTTTGGATCAATGGTCCAAGAACTGGATTGTGGGGCGGTTTCCTTTGTATGTGGAAGAGATGGAAGTGATTCCGGGTGTGTTTTGGCTGCATCACGCGGCGAACACGGGAGTGGCGTTTGGGCTTTTCAATGGGACGGCGTATGCCAATTATGCTTTTGGAGCGATCTCGCTTGGAGCGTTGGTGATGCTGACCTGGTTTTACAAGAAGGGGATGTTTCCGGGGGCTTTCAGTCGATTGGCGGTGGCCCTTTTGGTGTCAGGGATTTTTGGCAATGTGACGGACCGTTTGGTGCACGGGTATGTGGTGGATTTTTTGAAGTTTGATTTTGGGTTTGCGCCGTTCAATCCGTGGCCGTCGTTCAATGTGGCGGATTCGTGTGTGGTGGTTGCGTCGGTGTTGCTGGTGTTGGCGAGCTTTTTGGAGAAGCAGCCTGAAGAGGGGAAGAAGGGGGAGTAAGTGGAGAGTGAAGAGTGAAGGCGTCACCTGGAGGGATGACAGGTACATTGTGAGGGCGGAGGGGCGTCAGGTGGAGCGATGATGGGTGCTTTGGGAAGAGGGTGGGCGCGGGCCAGTACAGAGGTGAAACGACTGGGTCAGGCGGGTGACAGGGTTGGGATTTGAGGCACAAAAAAAGAGGTGAGTGCGCAAGCACTCACCTCTTGAGATGATTTGGAGTTACCCGACTGTATTAGAAGGGGAACTTGACGCCGAGGCGGACGATCGTTTGGTCGTCGTCGCTGTCGCCAAGGACATACCAAGCTCCGTCAGCGAAGACGCTCATGCAGCTTGCGGAAGGGATGCGGAGGTCAAGACCACCACCGACGAGGAAGTCGCCGCGGGTTTCGCCATTGGTGGAGAAACCGCCGCCGACCATGGCGTAAGGGGCCAAGCAAAGGCTGGTGATGGGGTAGCGCAGGATCAGAGCGGCATCAAACTGGTGATGTTCGCTTTCGGTTGCGTAGAGACCATAGGAGCCTTGGAGGGCGATGTAAGGGGAGAAAGCGTATTCAGCGAGAACGCCGCCACCGAGAGCGTCTTCTTCACCGAGAACACCGCCGCCGAAAGCACCGAGCATGAAGCCAGGAGCGAAGCACTCGCAGCCGGTTGGGGCTGGAGGTGGCATCACGGGAGCCTTAGGGTTTTTGTAGGAGACGGGACCAGCGATAGCAGCACCGCTGAGAGCAACTGTTGCGAGGATGGTGAGGAGTGATTTCATGTTTTAGTAGTATTGGTTGAACTAGGGTTGATCTAGGCCGGGTAGAGTACTCACCAGAATCATTTTGGCAACCTAGAAAATGAGGGTTTTGAATTTTTTTTGCGGAAATGCAGAAAATCAACTCTCCTTAACCATTTAGAACGGAGATTTTGGGGGGTGTGCGGGTTGGGAGGTTATTCGTTGAGAACGATATGAACATGACCGTTTTCCAGGCGAAAGTCTTTGATGCCGGCGGCGAAGCGTTCGATGGCGGGGTCCTCGCCGATGTTGCTGGTGACGAGGTCGAGGCCTTTGATGTCGCCGAGCCAAGCGTTGGGGAGAGGGATGCCACCGAGGCTGACGTCGTCGACCTTGACGACCAGTTTACCGTTTTCGTTCATGAGCGCGTTGAGGGCGAGGCGGATCCGGAGGGTGGTGCCGGCGAAGAGGGGGGCGTCTTTGTCGATGGGGAGGAGGAAGTTGGCGGCGATGCGATTGCGGGTGACGTCGAGTTTGACTTGCTCGCCGATGCCTTGGTTGGCGAGGAAGGCGTTGATCTCCTTGGAGGAGATGGAGATGGTGCGGGGATCGCCGTCGGTTTTGGCGGGGGCTTCGGGGGGAACGACTTCCTCAGAGAGTTCGAGTTTAGCGAGTTTGGCGTCGAGGGTGGTTTTTTCGGATTGGCTGAGTTGGACGGGATGGAGGGGTGAGGCGTAGATGTTGTGCTTGACCCACCAGACGGTTCCGATGGCCGTGAGGAGGCAGCAGGAGAGGGCGATGCCGGTGAAGATGAGGGCGGGTTTTTTCCAGGAGGAGACGGCGGGGGGAGGGGTGTCGTTCATAATGGGGCGGTGTTGAGTAACGTTGCCATTGAACAGGGTTAGTGTGTGGAATCCATTCCACGTTGAACCGGTGTTTGTAATGTTTTGCCCGTGGGAGGAGGGATCAGAGGACGAGCGGGCCGAGAAGGTGGAGCATCTTGGCGTAGGGGTGGGGCGTGAGGAGGAGCCAAAGGGTGAGGGCGGCGGTGGCGAGGGTGCAGAGGATAATCCAGGGGTTTTGCAGGAGTTGTTCGGGTTCGAGGCGGGCGGTTTCCTCCTTCATGGCGTGATGGAAGTAGACAAGGACGGCAGCGATGATGACGGGGGCGACGAAGACGAGGTTATGGAGTTGGGGATAGACGGCCATGGCGACGCCGGCGCAGAAGCAGAAGAGGTTGGCGTAGCCGATCATGGCGAGGATGAGCGTCTTTTCGGTGTAGGTTTTGAAGGAGCGGCGGTAGCGGCCTGAGAGTTCGGCATCATTAATGAAGCGGAATTCGGAGTAACGTTTTCCGGTCATGAGGAGAGCGCCGAAGAACCACCAGGAGAGGACGATAGAGAGGGGGGGGACGTGGTGGGTGTCGACAAGAGCGTAGTAGCCGAGCCAGAGGCGGATGGGATTGTTGAAGGACTCGGCGATGACATCGGCGAAGGCGCGGTCTTTGAGGCGGAGGGGAGGGACATTGTAGACGAGGCCGCTGAGGAGGAGCAGGAAGAGGGCGGCGTGGTAGCCCCAGTTGAAGTTCCAGAGCCAGGCGAGTAAGAAGCCGCCGATGATGAGGGCGAATTTGATGACCCAGAGGATGGGGACTTTGACTTTGCCGGCGGGGATGCCGCGGTGGCGCTTGGTGGGATGCATAGCATCGAAGGGCGCGTCGAGGATCTCGTTGAGGATGTAGTTGGCGGAGGCGATGAGGCAGGCGGGGATGAGGGAGAGGAAGGCGAGGCGTGCGAGATCCCAGTCGAGTCTGAAGTTGAGGACAAGAGCCCAGGCGACGACATGGCCGAAGACGATGAAGATGTTTTTGAGCCAGTGATCCGGGCGGCAAATTTTGATGTACTCGACCATGGGAGAGGGGACAAGGGAGCGCGGGGGGCGGGGGTGGTCAACCTTTGAAGCTGAGGGGAACTGAAAGGCCAGGGTGAAATGAAGTTGAAGCTTGCCAGGGTATAGGAGGGGAGGGTAAGAATTGGGGATGAAAACAGCAGCATGGGTGAAGATGATTTGGTGCCACGCGAGTGTCTGGATGGCGGTTGCAGGGGAGAAGCGGATGTGGACTTCGGCGGATGGGAAGGCGGCTTTTGAGGGGGAGTTGGTGGAGTTCACGGCGGCGGAGGTGAAGATCAAGCGGGCGAAAGATTTTCAGGTGTTCAAGCTGCCGCTGGACAAGCTGTCGGCGGCGGATCAGACGGTGGTGCGGGGTTTGCTGAGGGATGAGGCGAGGTCGAACGGGTTGAAGGAGGGGCCGCATGCGGAGAAGGTGACGGGGCAGTTTGTGAAGGCGGTGTCGGCGCAGGGATTGAACTATCAGTTTTGGGGGAATCCAAAGTGGAAGGGGACGGAGCGGTATCCGTTGGTGATTTGGCTGCATGGGGCGGGGCAGAGCGGGACGGATAATGAGGCGCAGATGGGCGGGGCGACGAAGCCGTTCAGTGATCCGGCGAATCAAGAGGCGAGGCCGTGTTTTATCTTGGCACCGCAGTGTCCGAGCCGGGACATTGGGTGGAAGAACGAGGTGGCGGCGAATCTGATGGCGTTGATTGCGGATTTGACGGACAAGTTGCCGATCGATGAAACGCGGATTTATCTGACGGGATCCTCGATGGGGGGATCGGGGTCGTGGAATGCGGCGACGACGTATCCGGGGGTGTTTGCGGCGGTGGTGCCGCTTTGTGGCGGTGGTGATCCGAAGAAGGCGGAGGCGCTGAAGGAGACGCCGATTTGGGCGTTTCACGGGGATCAGGACACGGAGGTACCGATTGAGCGGTCGAAGTCGATGGTGGATGCGATCACGGCTTTGGGAGGGGAGAAGGTGACGTTTACGGTGCTGACGGGGGAGGGGCATTCGATTTCGGGCGGGGTTTATGCGAGGTCGGACCTGCCGGTTTGGATGTTTGAGCAGCGGCTGGTGAAGAAGTGAGAGGGGGAACTGGAGAGTGAGCGGAGGTTTTTTCCCGGCAGCAGGCTTCCGCATTCCAAGGGGTGGGCTGATGAGAGTGGTGGGTGGATCCGTAGGGTTGGGTGTTTGAGTTGCGGTTGGTGAAGAAGTGAGAGGGGGTTGGCTGGGAATTCGGGTTGAACGGTTGAGAAAAGGCGGCAGGATGGGCGGATGAGGTCTCCTATTTCTGAATCTGAATCGCCAAGCGGGCGTGCGCTTTGGCTGCCTGTGGTGTTGGTTGCTTTGGCGGTTGGGTTGCGGGCGGTGAAGGGGACTGAGATGGGGGCGGATTGGCTACCGAATTTTTCGCCGTGGATGGCGTTGGCTTTTGCGGGGACCTTGTTGTTTCCGAAAGCGTTGCCTTGGTGGGGTGTGGTGGCGGCGATGGTGGGGTTGGACGTGATGGTGCAGGGGTCGGTGATTTTGGCGTATCCGGGGACGATGGCTTTGGTGTATGGGTGCTTTGCGGTGGCGGCGTATGCGGGAGTGCGGTTGCGGGGTCGGGTGGGTGGATTGGGTGTGGTGGGGGGAGCGGTGGCTTGCAGTTTGGCGTTTTATTTGGTGACGAACACGCTGTCGTGGATGGTGATGCCGGAGTATGCACGGTCGGTGGCGGGATGGGTTCAGGCTTTGACGAGTGGGTTGCCCGGGTTTCCGCCGACGTGGACGTTTTTGCGGAACAGTTTACTGAGTGATGCGGGTTTCAGTTTGTTGCTGGTGCTGGCGTGTCAGGTGGAGGCGGCGGGGCGGAGGTTGCCGGGGTTGGCGCGGGTGGAGGCTTGAGAGGAAGGGGTAAGCTGAAGGAAATCGGGTTGGGGGTTCGTATGGTGGGGATGCTGAGGGACGTGTTTTTGATGTTGGGTGCGGGTTTGTTCGTGCTTAATGGGTTTGTGGGAGCGCAGGAGGCGGGTAAGAAGTCGGAGTGGGGGGATTTTGTGGAGAAGGATTTCCCGTTTTTTAGCACGGTGCTGAATTGCCGGGAGTTGGGGGAGGGGTTTGCGAAGGATAATCTGACGCCACGGGGGCTGGTGTTGAATTTGGGGAACAACGTTTGGGCGTGTTATGATTTGGATTTGCTGAGGATTGCTTGTGTGTGGGAGGGCAAAGAGGGGAAGCCGCCGGTGACGCCGGAAGCGCTGGCGCCGGGGTCGTATCATGTGGCGGGGCAGAAGACGAAGGATGGGCAGGAGTTTCTGCCGAAGCCGGTGGGGAAGGTGTGGCTGACGAATGGGATTTATCCGGGGTGGCAGGTGGGGGAGAAGCCGAGGTTTGAGGATCCGAGGGAGCCTGGGCCGAGTGTGGAGGAGGTGGGGCGGGGGGCGATGGATTCTGGGCACGGACGATTGGGAGCGGTGACGATGGCTGGAACTGAGGTGGTTCTTGAGTATTCGGTGGATGGCTGCAAGTTGCAGGAAAGGGTGCAAGGGGGTGAGCATAAAGGGGTCCGTTTTGTTGAGCGAGTTTGCACGATTCCGAGGCGCGAGGAGACGCTGATGATGGTTGTTGCGGAGCGGTCGGAGGTGCGCCTGATGCCGCCGGGAGCATTCTGGATTCGAGAGGGAGGCGAGGGGAAGATGGAGCCGATGGCAGTGGAAGAGGTGGCTGGGCACTGGGTGGTGCGAGTCAAAGCGTCGACGACGGGCGGTCGTTTGCATGTGCGGCAGTTTTTGGCGGGTGTTGACTCGAGTTTTGCGGTCAATGGTCCGATTGATTCGATGAAGAAAGAAGGGGGGAAGGAGGCCTTTGCCAAGGTGCGTTTTGGAGGGATTGAGACGACGCAAGGCGTGGTTTCAGGATCGAAGGAAGCGTATGTGGTGGACAAGATAGCATTGCCGGTGCCGAATCGATGGAAGCGCAATGTGCGGTTGGCGGATGTGGATTTTTTGGATGCGGAGGGGAATGCGGTGGGGGTGACGTTTGATGGGGATGTGTGGATGATTTCGGGGTTGAAGGGGGATTTGGAGGAGGTGACTTGGCGGCGGTTTGCTTCGGGGTTGCATGAGCCGATGAGTGTGGTGGTGAAGGATGGGGCACCGTTTGTGTATGATCGGAGTGGGATTTGGAAGTTGGTGGATTCGAATGGGGATGGGGAGTGCGATCGGTATGAGATGTTCTGCAATCTCTTTGCGCAGACGGCGGAGACTCGGGAGTTTCCGAACTCGATGAAGTTGGGGCGGGATGGGGCTCTTTTTATTTCGAAGGGTGGGCAGGAGGGGACGACTCGGGGGAAGCACAATGGGACGGTGATCAAGGTGGCGGCGGATGGGAAGTCGTTTGAGGTGGTGGGGCATGGGTTG
>CANETF010000168.1 GCA_947440575.1 Verrucomicrobiaceae bacterium | reverse complement strand
CCTGAGTCCAGTGGGGCGGCCTTGCAGGCGTTTCGGAGCCAACGGATGCCGGAAAAGGTGGTGCGGGTGGAGCCGGAGGAGGTGGCGGCGAAAGCGGATGAGCCGGGTGGTTTGGGCAAGGTGAAGCGGGAGTTGATGAGTCGGGCGATGGCGACGGATCAGGGGCGGATTCAGGTGGCGGGCGGTGCGGGGGGGAAAAGCAGGGAGGCGAGCAAGGTAGCGACCGTTTCGAAGCCGAAACCGGGTCCTGCTACGGCGGCGGTGAGTCGGTGGAGTCGGTACACGATTCCGGTGCTGGCCTTGCTGACGGTGATTGCAAGCGTGCTGTATTTTGTGAAGAAGAAGCAGGCTGAGACGAGGCTGGTGCGTTTTGCGGAATTGGTGAACGCGGAGGCGCTGGCACCCAACGGAGAGGATGTGAGGCTGCTTTTGGATTATGCCAGGGATCCGGACACGAGTCCGGCTGCGTGTTTGGCGTTGAGTCGGATGGGGGTAGGGGCGGAGGTGAATGGGCCGATTCTGACGGCGGCGAAGGCGGCCCAAGGGAGGATTCCGACAGTGAATTTGTTGAATGTGCTGGCGTTGAGAGAGATTAACGGGGGACTGGAATGGGCGATCACTCGATTGGGCGATATGGATCAAGAGGTGGCTAAGGCGGCTTGGGGTGTGGTCGGGGTGATGGGGACGACGGCGCAGATTCCGGGCCTATTGGAGCGATGTGAAACGTTGCCGCAGGAGTTGGACCGTTTTGCGGAGGCCGCTTTAGTGGGGATTGTGCAACGAGCGGAGGATCCGAATATGGCGGTGGCGCCGGTGGCGAATGCTTATCAAAGTGGGTTTGGGGAAGCGCGATATCGGGCGATGCTGGTTCGGGTGCTGGGGCAATCTGGAGGCAAGGATGCGATGGATCAGCTAGCGAAGGCGATGCAAAGTGGCACGGTTGAGGTGAGGCGGGCAGCGGTGTCGGCGCTGGCGTTGTGGCCGACGAACGAGCCCTTGGAGTTGTTGGCGAGCCGATTTGTGGTGGAGGATGATGCGGCGGCGCGATTGATGATTCTTCGGGCGGGGATGGCCTTGGTGATGCAGCCTGGAAAGATGTCGCAGGAAGACATGCTGGTGCAGGTGAAGCGAATGGTGGAGGGTTCCAAGGACAGGCGGGAAAAGGATCAGGCGACGGCGGTGCTGGCGAGGGTGGAGACGCCGGCGACGTTGGAGTTGCTGGGTGAACTGGCGACGAAAGAGCCTGAGAGGGCGGCGTCGATTAAAGGGATGGCGGGGCGATTGGCGGAGGTGTTGGAAAAGGTGTGTGTGGCGAAAGAGGGGGAGCTTATTCTGTCAGCGGATCGATCGTCATTTGTGCCGGGAAGGATCGAGGTGAAGGACGGGGTGCTTTCAGGTTTGGCGGATCGTGGGGATTCAGTGGGCTGGTTGGTGAAGGTGGATGAGGCGGGGCGATATGGTTTGCAGGTGAACCAGGCTCAGCAGGCGGAAGGGGTGGTGATCTATGATGTGCTGTTTGCGGGTCAGAAACTGGCGACCAGGTCGGTGCCGACAGCGGGTGAAAAGGCGACGTTCAAGGTTTTTGAAGTTGGAAAGGTGGAGGTGACGCAACCGGGACACTATCGGGTCATTTTGAAGGTGAGGCAGATGCCGACCGGCGGGGCTGATCTTCTTTTGAAGGAGTTGAAGCTGAAGCGGGGGTAGGACGGGGAGTTGGGGGGGTGATGGCGCGCTGCAGTTGGCGGACGAAGAGGTGGGGTACGAAGGTGCCTTGAATGTGCTGGATGGTTTTTCCCTGCTGGTTAACCACGCAGGTGACGGGAATAGCGAAGATGTCGAAGCGGGAGGAGTTGGGCTTGTTGTGCTCCAGGTCGAGGTCGAGGTAAGCCCAGACGAACTGGTCTTTGACGGCGTTGACGACGGAGCTGTTGAGGACGTCGGTTTTGAGTTTTTGGGTTTTGGGGTCTTCACGTCGGCCGAAGACGATAGCGAGGGGTTTGCGCTCCTGTTGGGCCGCTGCGGTGGCGGTTTCGATGCTGGTGTAGAAGCCAGGGAGGTCGTGGCAGGCGCGTCTTGCGGCGTCGTCTGAGATTCGGTCGAGGGTTTGATCGAGGGAGGTGACGCCCAAGACGATGGCGAGGGCCAGGCAGAAGAGAAGGGTGATGTCTTTCATGGGGTGGTGGTGTGTGGACGGAAAGATAGGGTCTGATTGCAACCGCGTCCGTGAGGTTGCGTAAATTGAGTCTATCGAAAATGATAGATTGTCAGGGACGGGTCACGAGTTCGTCACCTGGGGGGAATTTTTCGGCTTCGGCTCGAGCCGAAGGCACATTTTAGTAGCTAGCGGCCCCGGCACCGACGGAGTAGGCTTCTTCCTCTTCCATGTGGATGTCGTCTTCTTCGAGGGGGGCGAAGCGTTCAGCGCGGAAGCCGAGCTCCTGGGTGACGGAGGAATGCGGGTCGTTGGGGTTGGAGAGTTCCTTCAGGAGGATGAGGAAATCGACTTCGGCGGATTGGATTTGCAGATTGGCGTCTTCGGTAAGGCCGAAGGTCGGGTTTGAGCGGCCGACGCCGACGGAGCGGACGGTGTAGACTTTGTTCTTTTTGGGCAGAGAGCGATAGAGGTCATAGACCCAGGGTTCGAAGTCGTCATTGATGCAGACGACGCGCTGACCGGTTTGGAACATGGATTTGAAGAAGGGAAGCGAGGTGAACTGTGGGCTCAAAATAGGTCGGCGGCAAGGCGGGAGCGAGAAAGTTTGCCGAGTTCCGTGCGGGGAAAGCGAGGGAAGGTTTTGATTTCGTCGATGTGCTCGAAAGGGGCGATTTGGGTATGGAAATCAGGGAGTAAGGAAGTGAGGATGGGTGGGGGGGCGGCATCCGGGGATTCGATGACTAGGAGGAGGCGGTTTTCGCGTCGGGGGTCGGGTTTGGGGACGATGGCGAAGGGAGGGAAGGAGGGAGGGAGGAGTAGGGAGAGGCGCTGTTCGAGGGATTCGATGGAGACGAGTTCGCCAAGAATTTTGATCACGTTGTCATTACGGGAGAGAAACTGGAGGAAGGTGCGAGTGCCATCGATGCGGAGGCGGACTTGGTCGGAGGTCTGGAGTCCGATAGTTGGGTCGATAGGTTCCCAAGTGGATTGCGAATCTGTAACGGTAATGTAACCTTTAGCTAATGATGGTCCTTGGATGATGAGGGAGTTGTTCGAGTTGATTTGGGTGTGCCAATGGGGGAGGACCTCGAGGGTTTCAGGATCATTGAGGCGATCATGTTCGAGAGGTTGGCTGGCGATTTGGGAGGCGGTTTCAGTCATGCCATAGGTGGCGCAGAGAGGCCAGCCGAGAGCGAGGGCTTTTTTGAAGAGATCGGTTTGGATGCGGCCGCCACCAACGAGGACTAAACGAAGGTGGGATGGGGGGTAGGCGTTGGTGGAGACGAGATCGTGGAGTTGGGTTGGTACGATGGATGTAACGGTAGAGTTACTTAATGATAACGATTCGAAGAAGGTTTCCGGGTTCCATTTGGATTGTGAACAAGTGACTTGGGAACCAGAGAGATAGGCGCGTGCGAGGATGGAGAAGCCGCCGACGTGGTGGATTGGGAGGGAGAGGAGCCAGTGGTCGGTTTGGGTGATGTCGTAGTGGGCGTTGACGACTCTGGCGGAATGGAGGAGGGCGCGTTTTTCGAGAGCGACCCACTTCGGAGTGCCGGTGGTGCCGGAGGTTAGGAAGAGGCATCCGCCCTCGGGCAAGTGGGATTTGGCGACTTCGAGGAGGTGGCTAGGTGGGGAGGGGTGGGACGGAGGGAGGGCAATGTGAATCTCTGTGCTTTCCCAAAAGGTGGCGCTGAGATAGGCGGGGGGGGAGGTAATTGGTGGGAGCATGAAGGCGATGGATCAGGGGGTGAGGCGTCGCCAGGGGAGGCCTTCGATGAGATCGCCGAAGCCGAGTCCTCCGCCAACGAGGTCGGGCTGGAGGTGGCCGCCAGGGGAGTGGACGCGTTCGAGGAAGGGGTCGGGTGTGAATAAGTGCTGAGTGCAAAGGCCGCAGAGACCGATGGTGTCTCCGAGTTCTCTTCGAGCTGTGGCCGCTTCATAGGCGGCGTACATTTGGCCGATGGGGTGATCCATGGCGGAAGTGAAGACGAGGTTTTTCTGGGGATGTAGGCTGGCGACCGTGCGCCAATCTCTGCGTGCAGGTTTGATGACGACGGAGTCGAAGCCGGTGGTGGCGGATTGCCAGCCTTTGTCGAGAGCTAGTGGGATGGCCCATTTTTCGCGGGCAGCGTTCCAGGTGAGGGGGTCGTAGGGGCAGGGGTCTTCAACGAAATCGATGGCTCGATAGAGGCGGAGGGGCATGAACTCGATGAATTTGTGGAAGGCGGCAGGTTCGAGGCAGCCGTTGAAGTCGATGCGAAATCGGAGATTTGAGTCGCCAGCGGTGCGCTGGCAGGCTTCCAGGAAGCGGAGAGTTTCGCCCCAATTGGGGTAGCCTTTGGCTTTGAGGGCGGGCCAACCTTCATTGAGGAGGCGGTTGATTTGAGGGGTAGTGGGGTGGCCGAAACTCCAGGAGTAGTGGCTGGCGGGGATGGCGAGGTCTTGGAAAAGGCTGACGCTGGCGTGGCGGGCGTTGCTGTCGAGGGCGGCGCAGTCGAGGGCGCGTCGGGCCAGGGGCGTGGGTTGGCCGGATTGGAGGAGAGCGAGTTGCTGTTCGAGGGGGGCGTCGCCAAACTCTGGCCAGGGATGGATGCAGCCAATGCCGGAGTCTTTGAGGATGAGTGCGCCGGGGAAAGAACGTCGAACGGAAGCGGAATTGAGTGCGGCACCGCTGAAGAGCAGGTATTCCCAGAAGTAGATGGGTGAGTCGGGCATGAGGGGCGGCCGAAGAATGGCACTCAGTCTAAAAACGACTGAAGCTAGAAACGAGGTGTGGAGATCGTGGTAGAAACTGCATGCTGAGCGTGGCTTGAGAGGCCGATGCAGAGGAGGATTGAGAAGATGAGGAGTTGGATTCCACTAACGGCAAGGTAACGATTGTGTAGCGGGCTGGGAGGGGTGGAAAAGGTGCCGATTGCGATCCAGAGGCCAACGGGTATAAGGATTAAAGGGTAAGTGAAGGCGTTGTGATCGCCCTGAAGCCACCAGTGAAAGCCTGAGAGGTGGGCTGTGAGGATGAGGGTGATGATTTCCCAACGGGCAAAGGTGATTCCAAAGCGAGCGGCGAGGGTGTTTTTGCCTGTGGTTCGATCCTCGGCGATGTCGCGCAGGTTGTTGATGGCGATCAGAACGGTGGAGAGGCAGCCGATTTGAAGGCCGGCGACGAGGGCGTCCCAATACCATTGACCGGATTGGACGAAGGCGGAGCCGAGCACGGCGACGAAGCCAAAGAAGAGGATGACAAAGAGTTCGCCGAGGCCGCGGTAGGCGAGGGGGTGCGGGCCGCCGGTGTATCCATAGCAGAAGTAGAGGGAGGGGATGCCGATAAGGAGGATGGGCCAACCTCGAGTTTCGATGAGAGGGATTCCGAGCAGTGCAGCGACGGCTAAGGTGATGAAGGCGGCGGTGAGCGTGGTGCGTGAGGAGGCGGCACCTGCTGCTGTGATTCGTGTGGGGCCAATGCGCTGTTGGGTATCGGCGCCTTTGATGAAGTCGAGGGCGTCGTTGAAGAAATTGGTGGCGATTTGGAGGCAGATGGTGCTGCCAAGGGTGCAGGCGAGGAGAAGGGTGCTGAAGTGACCGGAGTGTTTCCAGGCAATGACGGTGCCAACGGCGACGGGGGCGATGGCGGCGCCGAGGGTCTTGGGTCGGGAGGCGTTAATCCAATCCCGAACGGTTGCCATAGTCTCTGTTTCGTTACAATTAGGTTACGGGACCACCTCTCCGGAGCCTGTGTACACCCATTTCAGTACCTTGCCGTTTTTGATTCGGGCTTGGGCTTCCGTGTCGAATTTCCCGAACATGGTAACGGTTTCGTACTTCACAATGATGGTCCAAAAGTCAGTGTCCTCGATTTTTTCGCGAGCGACTTCTCCCCATTCCTTGATGTTGTCCGGTTTGATTTCGGTGACTTCACCAGCGGACATGCTGGCGAGAAGGAGGGGATATGCGCCGTCGGCGTTTTTCTCAGGTTTGTCGTCACCGGCGACGGTGGGGCCGCTTTTGACGACACGGGTACCGGCGGTTTTCTTGAATTCGTGAGCGCGGCGGAGGGTTTCGACACGCCAGACTTTCCACTTGTCGTAGGTGGAGGTGAGCAGGTCTTTGAGGTTGGTGTCTTCCATGGAGACTTCGCCGCGGGCGGTGGAGTCTGGGGTGGGGGCGATGACGAGCGTCTGCCCTTGTTGGGCGACGGCGATCACGTCGCGTCCCGCTGGGACGACGGAGGAAGCGGTGCCGCTGCCGATTTTGATTTTGAACTCAAACTGACGGTTCATTTTGACAGGGCGAGGAAAGGCGCTCTTTGGGATGGTGGACCAGTTACCGACGACGGTTTCGATGGGTGGGAACTCCGGTGGGATGAACTCGCCTTCCTTGGGTTTGGTGGGTTCCGGGGTGGGAACAGGTTCGGGTGCCATGACCACGGGCATTTCCGGTTTGGGTGCCTCGGGTTTAGGGGCTTCCATGACGGGAGTTGGAGCTTCCGGGACAGGTTCGGTTTTTTCGGGCTTTGGAGCGACGACAACGATGGGGGTGGGTTCTTCCTTGCCCAGTTTGTCAATGCCGAGTGAGGCTGCGATGGGCGGGTAAACGAATTTGTAGGACAAAAACGTCAAGGCCGCGGCAATGATGAGGACGAAGATTGCTTTCATGTTGGCTGAGTTACACTAGGCGAAGAGCGGTGACGTGCAAGATGGACTTCGATGTCTCTGTTCAGGTTTCGAACGAGAAAGCTTGCTACATGGCTAAGCTTGGCGACCCCTACGGGAATCGAACCCGTGTCGCATCCGTGAAAGGGATGTGTCCTAACCGCTAGACGAAGGGGTCTTTTGCGGGGAGCGCGAAGATGGCGATTTTCGGGGGGGGTGCAAGTGAAAAGTGTGAATTACCTGTACTCCGGAGGTGGGATTTCCTGATTCTCTTCAGCCATTGGCAGTTGAATGGATGAAGTCATTCAAATAGCGGGATTATTGTATGTGCCCTTCGGCTCATTGATTGGGTTTCTGGTGGGAGAGGGGTGAGGAGGCGAGTGATTTTAGCTTTCGGGACGCGGAGAGGTTTTGGCTGGTGTTTCAATCATCTCATTGGCGGACGCGTTTGATGGAGTAGAGGGGGGTGGTGGAGTGGGGGACGGGGCGGGCGCCTTGGCGGCGGTTGGGGCCGAATTTGTGGCGTTGAGTTTGGAAGACTTCTTCGACGAAGGCTTGGGAGCCTAGGACGATGGCTTCGCTGAACAGGCGAATGCGATGGTGGAGGAGGTCGGGGAGGGTTAGTTGTTCGCCGGCGTCGAGGCGGGACTGGAGGGAGGATTTGGTGTTGGGTTTTGGGTCGGTTTTTTGCTTTTGGGTGGTGCTTTTTGGGGTGCTTGTGAGCAGGGCGGCGTAGGTTTGGGCGACTTGGTGGGTGTCCCAGCCGTCGACGGGTTTTTGCATGATGCGGCAGAGGCCGCGCTGGGCGTGGCGCTTGCCTGCGATGGCTTCAGCGTAACCGCACCAGGGGTAGTCGGCGGGGTCTTGGACGAGGCCGGCGCGAACGGGGTTGAGGTCGATGTAGGCGGCCATGGCGCGGACGACGTCGATGCGGGCGGACTCGGGTTCGTCCTTTTTGCCGAGGTTGGATTCGATGAGAACACTTTTGAAGCGGTCCATCCAGAGGGTGCCTTGGCGCTGGTGGCGCTTGTTGTACCAGCGGCTGAAGCGTTCTTTGACTTCTTTGACGAAGTGGGAGAGGTCGCAGAGGCGGTGTTTGAAGCTGTCGAGTTTCTTTTGGACGGCGGTTTCGTTGCCGAGGCGGCGCCATTCGGTGAGTTCGGCTTGGAGCTGGTCGATGTAGGCTTTGCTGTAGAGGGTGCGGAGGTGGGAGAGGAGGCGTTGTTCGCCGTCGGGGCCGTCGAAGCGGGCGATCCAGGTGGGGCGATGGGGGACGGAGGCGAGGAGGTGGAAGTGGTTGCCCATGACGCAGAAGGTGAGGAGGTGGATGCCGGAGAAGTTGGCGAGGCGGTGGAGGATGCGGCGGAGGGCTTCTTTTTCGGTGGGGTCGAAGAAGATATCACCGCCGCAGGTGCGAGACATGACGTGGTAGAAGTTGGAAGGGAGGGATGAGGGGCCGAGGATGCGTTTGCGGCCGCCGGACCAGGAACGCGCGGGAGGGAAGAGGGAGGTTTTGGCGTTGATGGGGAGGAGAGGGTCAGGGGAGGAAGGGTCGGTGGGAAGGGGGTTGGGCGATGTTTTCATGGGGGGAGGATAGCAAAAGTGAGAAAAAAGGCAATAGAAAATGCCTGGCAGCTTTTTCCTGCGAGGCAGGTGACCCAAGTCGTTAACGAGGGTGGGGGAACAGTGGAGCGAGTGCTGGAATTCGCTTATGACATTCAAGATCGACGAGTGGCCGCTTATGGGAACGGACAGTATCCAGTAAAGTACGGCTATGACCGGTTTGGGCGAATGGAGACATTGACGACGTATCAGAGCGGAACGCCTGTGTGGAGGGGGTCAGATTTCAATGTTGCGGGACAGGTGACGAGGTGGGCATTTGCGCCAGGGACGAGTCAGGTCCTTCGAAAGACGGACGCAGCGGACGTGGCTGTGGACTATGTATATCATCCCGGAGGGCTATTGGGGGCTCGTCAATGGGCGCGAAGTATTGGTGGGACTCGGGTGACAGCGAATTACGAGTGGGCGACGGTAAGTGGAAACGCCGGTAAGAGGGTGCCTGGAAGGCTCATAGGAATCAATTACAATGACGGAGTCACACCTGCTGTGATGCACAGCTATCAGCGAGATGGCACGCTTCGTGCGACACAGGATGCGGGAGGAATGCACACTTTCTACAGTCCTTCCCTGTTGTCTGGGCAGGGAGTTTATGCGTGGCGGGAGACAGTCACTGGCACTAGTGGGATACTTCAAGGCTTGGATGTAAGTTATGATGGAATACATCCCAGTGAATACCGGGAGATGAGGGCTCAAATTCCCAGTACGGGAACTGTTTATAACGCAAGACAAACCTGGGATGGCGCAGGGAGACTTGCGACGGTTAGACTTTTACCAACTTCGAACTCGTTCACGTACGTTCGAAATGCGCAATCGGGAGCGTTAACGAGGCTAGAGAGCATGCCATTGAGTGGGGGAATTGCGAATACTTTACATCAGCAGTTTGAGAGGTTGGCAGGTAAGGGAGGGGAACTGACGGCGCAATTTTACACTCGTGGCTCGACGAGTTGGACGGCGGGGACTGGGGTGATGGGATGGCGATATACGTTAAGGTCAGATGGTTCGCGACAAGGAGTAAGTGCGTATGCGCCGGTGGGTGGGGTGGTTGGGGCGGATGCGCAACCAGGGTGGGCTTGGGATTACAATGCGCGGGGGGAGGTGACGGGTGCGGCGCGGGTACGTGGGCTTGGGCCTGTGCTGGGGCACCAGAGTTGGGGCTACGCTTATGACGGGATTGGCAATCGATTGGCCGTGACGCGGGGTAGTGGGGCTGGGGCGGTGCCGAGTTTGGGTGGGAGTTTTACTGCAAATGGGGTGAATCAGTACGATGTCATTTCATCCGCAAGAGCGTTGGAACTGAGCGGGTTGGTGCGTGGGTCAGGGAACGTGGCAGTCAATGTCGACGGCGGCGCGGATGTGATGGTGGATAGGACGAGCGAGGCGGGCCAAGTGGCGGAGGTGGGATCGTTCCGCCATGTCATTGGTTTGAGCGGTGCGCAAGCTCAGGGGCAATGGGTGAAGGTGGGGGTGAAGACGGAGGAGGCGGGAGTGCCTGTCGCGCGTGAGGGGTGGTTGTTTGCACCTCCGGCTACTTTTGTGCCTGTGTATGACGCAGATGGGAACTTGAAGGAGGACACTCGTTGGGTGTACACTTGGGATGCGGAGAATCGGCTGATTGGGATGGAAGAGAAGGCGTTTGGAGTGGCTGCTGGTGTTGATCCCGCTACCGTGCCGAAGCGGTTGCGGTTGGAGTTCGTGTATGATGCGCGGCACCGGCGGATTGCAAAGGTGGTGAAGGAGTGGGAGGGGGATGCGGTGACGGGGGGATTTACGAGGGTTGTCAGGGACAGGCGGTATGTGTATGATGGGTGGAATATGATTGCGGAACTGGACCATACGACGGCCACGGGAACGGGGTTGGCGGGGTGTGGGGTGGTGAGGACGCAGGTTTGGGGGGAGGATTTGAGTGGGACGATGCAGGGTGGGGGAGGTGTGGGGGGACTGCTGATGGTACGGCATGGGGGG
>CANETF010000167.1 GCA_947440575.1 Verrucomicrobiaceae bacterium | reverse complement strand
TTCCCGTAGAAAGGCTTCAACAGCTCAACTTTTCATGCCTCAACCCATCCAAGGCAACCTTTTTCAGCCAAAATCCATCACTGCCTCAACCGATACACCCGATACTGATTCTCCGCCTCAATCCCATCAAACCTCGCCACCTCCTCAAACCGCTTCCCATCCTCAAACACCGCAAACCCGGTCGGCAGCATCGCCCGATTGAAATTCTGATGCCCCACCACCAAAAACAACGCCCCGCCCTTCGCCTTCGCCTTCGCCACCGCCACCTCAATCTGCCCCGCATCATCCACCGCCACCAACTTCGGCACAAACACCATCAGCGCCTCCCTCCCGTGCCCATACCCCAGCACCGTCACCCCCGCCCCCCCCTCACGCCCCAGCCACTCCGCCACATCCCGAATCGGCTCAATCGGCCTCTTCAGTAACAACTCATCCCCCCTCAGCCCCGTCACCAGCAGCGCCACCCACACCACGCCGTGCACCACCTTGCCCCACTTCCCTGATCGCCCCCACCCCAAAGCCAAACCCACCACCCCCACCGGCACAAACGCCACCGCAAACCGGCTGTAATAATACGTGTCCACCAGCAGCGTCAACGCCGCGAACACAAACCCGGAAAACCAAAACCCCAGCAGCCAAATCGCCCCCCGCTCACCCCATCGACACCCCTGAATCGAGTTCCACACCATCAACGCCCCCGCCGCCACCAGCAACAGCACCCCCGCCCACGCCCCACCCCACATCGACACTAGCTCCGGCAGCCCCTCCCCCACCTCCGTCCCCGCCGTCGGCTCCGACCATACCACCCCCGTGACCAGCCGCGAAATCGTCTCCTTCAAAATCTCCAGATCCAGCACGTGCCCCATCCCCTCATTCCCCGCATAACGCCGCGCCTGCAGCAAATTCGGCAGAAACAGCTGCACAAACAGCAACCCCGAAACCACATGCGCCACCAGCAACCGCAGCCAAACCGCCACCTGATCCCGAAAGTTCGACTGCGCCAAACCCAGCAGCACCGCCAACACCACCGTCATCACCAGCACTTCCATCACCCCATGCGGAAACGCCCACAACCACACACACTGATTCAGCGCCAGCCACCCCCACCCCACATGATCTCGTCCCCCCAGCCGCACCAACCGCGTCCCCGCTAACAACGCCGAAATCGCCAGCGGCATCACCAGCGCATACGCCCGCGCATCCACCCCATACCGAATCGCCATCGGATGCACCGCAAACAGCAGAGCCCCCCCCAGCGCCCCCACCCATCCCGCACCCCACACCCACAGCAACCACCCCACCAGGAAAATCGTCACCCCCGAAAGCACCAGCGCCGGCACCCTCGCCGCCAAATCACTGAACTCACTCCTCGGCGCCCCGGTCACCGCCCGCCACCCCCCCAAACTCGCCTTCTGCAACAGCGCCATCGGCACATGGTTCGTCGGCTTCTGATAATAAAACGCACACCGCTTCCACGTCGTCGGACTGAACTTCAGCGCCCCTTCCTCCGCCGCCTTCTCATCCACCTTCCAGCTCCCGTGCGAACTCTGCCGGATCACCCACAGCTCATCCCACCACAAACTCTTCGACGCCAGCGGCACCCTCATCCCCACCCCCAGCACCACCATCCCCAACAACCCCCACATCACCCCTCGCACCATCGGCCTCCTCCGCTCCACCCGCACCCCGCCCACCCACGGCCTTAACCACCACCGCACCGTCAAAAGCAACCCCAGCAATACCACCGCACTGATCAGCGCCCCCAACTGAATCCCCACATCCACATCCCACTCCCACGGCACCTTCACCTCCGGATTCTCCGCCACCAGCGCCTTGATCTTCTCACTCGCCTTCGAAGCCGAAGGCGCCATCCCCAGCACCCCCATCGAAATCGCCAGCAACACCCCCAGCACCACCCGCACCCGCTTCACCGATACCGCCCACGCTTGCTCGCTCATCTCATCACAGCAGCTTCTTGCGCTTGAAGTAAATGATCGGCGCCACCGCCGACAACACCAGCAACACCAACACCGCCGGATACGCCCACGGCTGCTTCAACTCCGGCATGTGCTCGAAATTCATCCCGTAAATGCTCGCAATCAACGTCGGCGGCAGAAACAACACACTCGCAATCGTGAAAATCTTGATGATCTGGTTCTGCTGGATGTTGATCAACCCCAGCGTCGACTCCAGCAAAAACGTCATCTCCTGCTGCTGCTGGTTCGTGTAATCATCCAGCGACTTCACGTCCCGCATCACACTCCGAAACTGCCCCGCCAGATTCCCCATCATCCACGTCGCCGCATTGTTCAAAAAGAACTGCAGCATCCGGTTCACACTCACCAAACTCTCCCGCAGATTCGCCACCAGCGCACTGCGCCGCCCCAGCAGCTTCACCACCTGCCCCAAGTCCTTCTCCCGCGCCGCATCCGCACGCCCCGCATCCGCCGCAAACACCTCCCGCCCGATCTTCTTCAAATCCGCCTCCACCGTCTGCAGCGCATCCGCAATTCGCGCCACGATCAACTCCACCATCAGCAAAAACACCGCGTCACTCGTGATCGGCGTCGAACACTGCCGCTTCACCTGATCCGCAAACACCCGAAACGCATGCGGATCCGCATACCGCACCGTCGTCAAACAATCCGGCGCCAGCACAAACGTGATCGCCGTCGTATCCGGATCCGACGTCTCCAACCCCACCGGAATCCACGCCGTCATGTACAGCGCATCCTTCTCACTATAAAGTCGGCTCGACTCCTCAATCTCCTGCATCTCTTCCCGCGTCGGCAACTGATACTCCAGCCACTTCTCCGCCTCCAACTCCTCCGGCCGCGATGGATTCAGCAAATCCAAATACACCAGGTTGTCCGGAAACGGCAGCAACTTGTCGTCCTTCCAGTCAATCAGCGTTCCGTGTTGGGTGATGAGTCGAACCATGCAAAAAAAATCAAACAGTGAACCCCAAACTACCCCCTCCCCCCGACCCCCGCCACGGAAAACCCAAAAACAATCCACTCCTCCATCACCCCACTCTCCACTCTCCACTCTCCACTCTCCGCAATCCGCAATCCGCAATCCTAGGCACCTGCACATACAATTCTCCAAATCACCTCGCATTAACAAATCCAATCAACCCACCATAACCACTGAAATTAAGTTTCTCGACCTGTTGCCACTAAGTCCTAGAGAGTGTGGAAATTCAACTCCGCACCCCCATGAAAAACGCCACCCTGATCCTGTCCCTGCTCCTCACCGCTGGCAGTCTTGTTCAGGCTGCCACGCCCAACCAAATCGCCGAGTTCACCACCCTCACCGGTCGCACCTACCGCCAGTGTCGCATCAGCCAGGTCCACCCCGACGGCATCTCCTTCTTCCACTCCAAAGGCGCCGCCAAAGTGCTCTTCGCCGACCTCTCTGACACCTGGAAAAACAAACTCGGCTACAACGCCAAGCGCGCCGAGGAATACCAAAAAGAGGCCTCCATGAAAAAATTCATCGAGCAGGAGCGCCTCGCCAAAGCCCGCGAACAAGCCGTCGCCCAGGAACGCCAAACCACCGAACTCCGACTCCGCATCATCGAGCGCGCCTTCGAACTCCAAACACGCCAGCAACTCCTCCAGCAGCAGCAACTCGCCGCCTACTACGGCACCCAGGTCCCCGTCACCGGCCCCGCCCCCGCCATCGGCTGGCCCGGCACCTACTTCGGCCCCGTCAACGCCCCCTTCGGCTACTACGGCCTGTTCAACGGACCCTACGGCCTCTTCAACAACCTCTGCGGCCCCGCCTACGGCGGTCGCCCCTGGAACAACTGCGGCAGCGTCACCCTCGCCTCCATCGGCGGCGGCAGCGGCGGCTACCTCAGCCACAGCAACAACCCCTGCGTCTGGGTCGGCCGCGGCCGCCTCTGGAACTACCCCACCGTCGTCAACAGCCCCACCCTCGGCTCCTACATCCCCGGACGCTTCGCCCCCTTCGGCACCACCGGCCCCTTCAACGGTGTCTACCTCGGCGGTGCCCGCAACCTCGGCGCCAGCACCCTCAACAGCGTCGCCTACGGCTTCCTCCCCACCGGCCCCGCCCCCATGGCCGCCCCCGCCCCCATCCTCGGCAGCAGCGGCATGCTCGCCCCCGCCCCCTAAGGCACCGCAACACGGCGCAAAGCCCCTCCAAGGTAGTACAAGCATCTTGCTTGCCCTCCCCGTGGTGCAAGCCGCTGGCTTGCCCGCTCCCAAGGTAGTACAAGCATCTTGCTTGCACCCTCCCCAGGGCGCACCCCCTCCCCCACACCCCTCTTGACAGATTCCCCCCTCTCATCGGGTATCTCTCCCATGCCCAACCTTCACCACCTCCTCCTCCCCGTCCTCTCCCTCATGCTCATCACCAAAACCCCCGCCCGTGAAGGCTCCAACGAAGACGAATCCCAAGTCCCCGCCTACACCCTCCCCAACCCCCTCCACCCCGCCGGCTCCTCCCCCGTCACCACCCAAACCGACTGGGACTCCCACGGCCGCCCCGCCACCCTCGCTCTCTTCCAAAAAAACCTCTACGGCCTCACTCCTCCCGGCCCCTGGAAACTCAAACTCGAAACCCTCAGCACCAAAACCGACGCCCTCAAAGGCAAGGCCACCCGCCACCTCATCCAGATCCGCCTCGCCGACCTCCCCGCCTGGCCCGGCCTCCAAATGCTACTCTACACCCCCAACGCCGTCACCACCCCCGTCCCCACCTTCCTCTGCCTCAGCTTCGGCGGCAACCACGCCGCCTCCACCGAACCCGACCTCCCCCTCTCCGACCGCTGGCAGCGCCCTGCCAAAGAAAAACACATCGTCAACAACCGCGCCACCGAAGCCTCACGCGGCACCGAAAGCTCCCGCTTCCCCTTCGAACTCCTCATTGACCGCGGCTACGCCCTCGCCACCGCCTACTGCGGCGATCTCGAACCCGACCACGCCGACGGCTGGAAAGACGGCATCCGCGGCGCTCTCGCCCCCCGCGTCAACCCCACCGACTGGACCTGCATCGGCGCCTGGGCCTGGGGCCTCTCCCGCATGCTCGACGCCCTCGAAACCCTCCCCTTCATCGATTCCCAACACACCGCTGTCGTCGGCCACTCCCGCCTCGGCAAAGCCGCCCTCTGGGCCGGCGCCCAGGACACCCGCTTCGCCCTCGTCATCTCCAACAACTCCGGCGAAGGCGGAGCCGCCCTCAAATACCGCCACTTCGGCGAAACCCCCGCCATCATCACCAAAGCCTTCCCCCATTGGTTCGTCCCCACCTACGCCACCTACGGCCCCAACCCCCAATCCTGCCCCGTCGACCAGCACCAACTCCTGTCCCTCGTCGCCCCAAGACTCCTCTACGTCGCCTCCGCCACCGAAGACCTCTGGGCCGATCCCAAAGGCGAATTCCTCGCTGCCCTCAACGCCGAACCCGTCTTCGCCCTCTACGGCAAGACCGGCCTCACCACCCCAACCCAACCCGCCCCCGACACCCCCATCGGCAACCACATCGGCTACCATCTCCGCACCGGCAAACACGACATCACCGCCTACGACTGGACCCAATACCTCAACTTCGCCAACAAACACTGGAACCCCTAAACGTAATCCAAAGCCGAGCGGAGCGGAGCCGGCAGGCCAAGTCAGCCGAGCGGAGCGAGACCGACAGCCATGGGCTGCCCGCAGGGCGAGGCCGGCAGGCCTCGTCAATCCGCAATCCGCATTCCGCAATCCGCACCCTACTCCCCTCCAAAATACTTCTTCTTCAACTCCGCCCCCACCCCGCGTTCCGTCAGCGTCAGCAGCCCCTGATTCAGCCTCTCCAGCAGCGCGCTGTCCTGCTGCAGCGCAAACGCATAGTTCTGCTCCTCAAACAAAGACCCCACCATCTGCAGTTTCTCATCCTCGGACTTCGCCGCCTCATACTGCAGCACCGGCGCATCAAACACCACCGCCTGCACATCTCCCTTCCGCAGCACCGCGATCGCCTCCGCCGCGGTCGTCTCCGCCACCACCTTTGCCCCCTTCGCATTCAGCCACGCCTCCGCCGTGCTCCCCTTCACCGTGCTCACCTTCCGGCCCGGCAGATCGTCCGGCCCGTTGATGTCCCCCTTCAGCGTGTTGATCGTCAAAGTCGTCGTGAAAGACGCCGTCAAAAGCGACACCAGCACAATGCTCAAAAGCATCCACACAATCGCCACAATCCGTCCCCCCACACCCACCGGCCCCTTGTTGTCCGCACCCCCCACCAGCAGCGTGCTCACCGTCCACCAAAACGACTCCCATAGCCCCTTCCGCTTGTCCGCCGGCCACTGATCCTCGTTCACCTTGTGCTCATACAGCCACACCAAATACGAAATCAAAACCATCGTCCCCAGCAGCAGCAAAAACATCCCGATCAACTCCAGGTTGAACAGATTCATCAGCATCGGCCAGATGTTGTCCGCAAAGCTCCCACCCCCGCCCGCCACCAGCACCTGCAGGCCCGACTTGTAAAACGGCTGGGAAAAATCAATCACCCCCTCCCGATGCGCCGTCACACTCAGCGCCCCCACCCCCACATCCGCCTTCTTGTCCTTGACCGCATCGATGATCTCCTGCGCCGTCCCCACCACCGACACCTCATACTCCAACCCCGTCTCCCGCGCCAACTGATCCCAAAGCTCCGCCGCATACCCCACCCGACGCCCCTCCTTCACAAACGAAAACGGCTCCAAATCCCGCGTCACCACCCGAATCTTCCCCGCCGGCACCGCCTCCTGCCCCGAAACCTCAGGCACCAAAAACCCCACCCCAAGGCAGCCCAAAACCAAAACAGCAATCAATTCACGCATCCCCAACCCAATTCGACAACGCCCCCCAAGTCAACTCCCTCCTCTCTCCCATTCGTGCCCCTTCGCGAAACTCGTGCTCCCCACCCTCCACCCCAAACCCTTCACCGAACGGAAACCAGATGCACCATGATCTTGGCCTTCCCCTTCGTCGAGTCTTTCACGTTGGCGATGATCTTCACCGGTTTGCCCAAGTGAGGCTCGACGGCGGCGGCCAGTTCTTTGATGGCGTAATAGACTTGGCCACCGGCTTGGTCGGTGAAAATCAGGCCACCATCGGCTGTCTTGCTGAAGACGCCGGTGGTTTGCAGGCGTCCAGCAGCAGCGGGTGCTTTGGGATTGGCCTTCGGCTTCATGACCTCACCCGCATCCAGCCGCTTTTTGTAATCCTGGTATTCGGGCCAGCTCAGCGTGCCGTCGCGGTTCGCATCGGCGGCAGGATGGCTTTTGAAGAAGGTGTCCTTCCACTCGGCAGCGGACATCTCTACAGCAGGCTTGGCCGCCGGATCGGGCTTGGGCATCATCGCCCGCAGTTGTGTGCGGAAGGACTCGAGCTGTGCGGCGTGCTCAGCATTCGCGGCGAGATTGGTCCACTCACGCGGATCGTCCGCGACCCGATAAAGCTCCTCCTTGCCGTTCTCGTAGCGGATGTAGCGCCACTCCGCAGTGCGCAGGGCGTAGCTTTGCTGCATCGCGTCGGTGGCCTTGCCCCACTTGCTTAGCGCGGTGAGCGCCGCATCCGGGCCGGTCCAGATGCCGTTTTCGGGATCGGTGAGCAGCGGTTTGAGACTGTGGCCATCCAGCGGGCGGCCTTGCTCGTTTTGCTTCGTGTCAGCAGGCAGGCCGCACAGGTCCGCCAGCGTCGGGTAAAGATCGATCAGCGAGACAGGTCGCGAGCATCGGCCACCGGCCTTTGCCACACCCGGAGCCCGAATGGCGAGCGGGATCCGCGTGCTCTCCTGCCAGAGCGAGTTCTTATAAAGATAAGCCTTCTGCCCCATCTGAAAGCCGTGATCGCTGGTGAAGACGACGATGGTGTTCTCCTTCAAAGGAGAAGCGTCGAGCGCATCCAGGATCTGTCCGATTTGATCATCCACGGAGGCAATGCACGCGAGATAGGCTTGCAGGAACTTCTTCAGGGCCAGCTCGCGGTCATTGCCAAAGGAAGCCACGAGACTGTCGTGAATCTTCCGGCCGCGATCATCGTCATCTTTGATGAGCGTGTGCTTGAACGTGTCCACCGCGTCCCCGGCCTTGATCTCGGGCAGTTGGATCGTTTCGAGAGGAAACAGGTCGAAGTATTTCTGCGGCACGATCAGCGGTGTGTGCGGACGGATGAAGCCCACGCCCATGAAAAAGGGCTTCGCCTTGGGTTTCGCGGCCAGTTCGCCCAGCTTGGCCACGGCCCATTGCGCGTTCATTTCATCGGGTGTCAGATCGCGATCCGTGTCGGATGTGTAGCGCATCGGTCGCTGGCCCTGCCAACTGCTCGACATCCAGGAGAACCCGCTCCCCTCCAGATTCCGAAGCGGACCGAACGAGCCGTCGATGGAGCCGAAGTCGTCTCGAAAAGGCGCGGGCGTGTCCGGGTGGGCGACCTCTTTTTCGTCCTGCTTCGCAAAGGGGCCGTAATCCGAGGCATTCCCGTATTGCTGCCACTCCTTGCGGTCGCGATTGTGCATGATCTTGCCCGTGCCCAGAGTCTGATAACCCTGCGCCCGGAAATGGTCCATCAGCGTGCGGTTGTTTTTCAGGACCGCGTTTTCATCCCAGTTGTCCATGCCAAAGTTTCGCGAGGTGTGCGGATAAAGCCCCGTGAAGAGACTCGCACGGGAAGGAGCACAGATGGGCACATTGCAATGCGCCTGGGTGAACGAGACGCCGCTGGCAAACAACCGGTCGATGTTCGGAGTCCGCACCTGCGGATGCCCGCCGAGCCCACCGATGTAGTCATTCAAGTCATCGCAAATGATGAAGAGCACGTTGGGCTTTTCGGCGGAATAAGCTGTCCCGAGAGTGAGAAGGAAGAGAAGGGTACAGATAAACTTCATCAGCGTCATCCTGCCGCCTCACCAACACTTCCTCAAGTGCCTTAAAAAGGGGTATGCTGCTTCGCGAGCGAGCGCGCTCTCACCGCTCCAAGCCATTTTGAGATGGTCCATCGACAGTGCAGAGGCAGCGGAATCCAAGCGTCCCAAGCTAAGAACAGCCCAAATCCACCCCAACGCCCACCGCTCCTCTCTCCCATTCGTGCTCATTCGCCAAATTCGTGGTTCCCCTCCTCTCACCCCATTCATGCCATCCATCGTCCCACTCTCACTCCCGAGAATTCCCTAATTCATGCGTCTCATTCTGACAACTTTCTTACATTTGATCTATGGTAATTCCAATTTTAACTCCCATTATTGTGAAAATTCTCATTCATGCCTCTTGTTCAACCAGCCCGAGCCCTCCCGCTCCTGCTCCTCCTCGCTTTCTTCAGCGCGGCCGCAGCCTCTGGCTCATCCCCTTCCGGCACTCTCCAACTAGACTTCCGCCCCACCTGGTCCAATCAAGACCTCCCTCGCCCCTCCTGGCCCGCTCCCATTCCCTCCGCTAATCTCCGCCTCGAGCGCCTAGACTTCCTCCTCTCCAACCTCGCCCTCCGCCACTCCGACGGCTCCTGGCTCCAATCCCAGGACTGGTTCGCCTTCGTCTCCCAATCCCAACCCTCCGTCCTCCCCCCCGCCACCGGCCTCCCCGCCGAACGCTTCACCGCCATCCGCTTCCAAATCGGCGTCCCCCCGGCCCCCAACGCCGCCGACCCCTCCCAGTGGCCCCCCAACCACGCCCTCCATCCTGACACCAACCGCCTCCACTGGGGCTGGCAGGGCGGCTACGTCTTCCTCGCCCTCGAAGGCAAAACCACCCTCCCCGGCCTCCCCCCCTCCGGCTTCTCCTACCACCTCGCCACCGACCCCTTCCTAACCCAGGTTGAACTCCCCGTCTCCTTCCAAGGCGGCGGCCCCCTCACCCTGCGCATCACCCTCGACGTCGCCACCCTCCTCGACGGCATCGACCCCTCCCGCGACCCGTCCTCCACCCACTCCCGCCCCGGCGACCCCCTCGCCCCCCGCCTCGCCGCCAACCTCGCCCGCGCCTTCCGCATCCACTCCACCCACCCCGACCTCTTCCAACCTCTCGCCACCACTCCCCATCAAACCCCTCCCCCGCTCGGCACCACCCCTCAAACCCTCGACATCACCCACCGCTTCCCCCAGGTCGCCCTCCCCGCCGACAACCCCCTCACCCGCGAAGGCATCGCCCTCGGCGAGTCCCTCTTCCACGACACCCGCCTCTCCATCAACAACACCCAGTCCTGCGCCTCATGCCACGACCGCACCACCGCCTTCAGCGACTCCCGCCGCGTCAGCCTCGGCGCCGAAGGCCAGATCGGCAAACGCCAGTCCATGCCCCTCTTCAACCTCGCCTGGGCCAAATCCTTCTTCTGGGATGGCCGCGCCCCCTCCCTCCGTCAGCAGGTCCTCATGCCCATTCAGGACCCCCATGAAATGAATCTCCCTCTCGACCA
>CANETF010000166.1 GCA_947440575.1 Verrucomicrobiaceae bacterium | reverse complement strand
TCCCTACCGGTTGCCAGGGTCTGCGAAATAACCGAATGCATGCCTTCAGCAACTCCCGAATCGATAAACTCCACCACGTGAGTCGCCTGAACCCCCGAACCGTATTGTCCGTCCGTCACGGGCGCCGAAGCAGGCAGGAAAATCCGATTCCGCTGGGTCGCATGAATCGTCACAGCCACCTGCAATTCTAAAATCGGCTGCAATGCAAACCCCACAAAATTACTCCCCTGCACCAGATTCAATGTGATCCCGCCAACCACAGGGGTAGTCACCGTTTGGGCTTGTGAAGCCATCACAAAAAAGGGAAGCAATGCGGCAAAGAAGATTTTCATGATTCGTGTCAGCCAGATAGAATGGAACACTCAAAGTCCGAAATGACTCAAACTTTGGGTGCGGAAGTCGAAAAATAGCCCAGTTTCCCTCAAAAAACGAGAGAATAACAACTTCCACGCCACGATTTAGCGCGAATCCATTGCCTCAGCCACCTACCCCGGCACCTGCCAATTCCCTAATTCGGCGAAGGTCCATTTTTCCCGTTCCAAGAACCGGAATCGCATCAACCCGGACAAACTGATCCCGCTTCGGCTTCCATAAATTGGGCAGATCAGTTCCCGCCAGCCTTTCGAGAACTAACTCCAAGGCCCCAACCTCAAAGGTATGAATCACCATCAGCTTTTCTCCCTTCTTATCATCCGGCAGACCAGTCACCGCAAACGTCTGAATCGTCACCCCAGCCAATTCATGCAACCGCTCTTCCACCTTGATGTGCGGCACCATCTCTCCTCCAATCTTGCTGAATCGGCTCAATCGATCCGTGATGAACACAAAACCTTCCTCATCCATCGCCGCAATATCACCCGTCACATACCAACCATCTTTCAACACCTCAGCCGTCTTCTCCGGCCGCCCCAGATACCCTCCCATAATGTTCGGCCCTTTCAGTAACATCAACCCTGATTCCCCAGCCTTGCGCATCGCCCCAGTTTCAGGATCCACAATGCGTACCGCCATCCCCGGCAAAGGGTGACCTATGGACCCCCGCTTGGCGCCCACCTGCCTAAAGCCCGCTCCCCGGAAATCCAAAGTGTTCACTGCCACCGCAGGCGAGCACTCCGTGCATCCATAGGCTTCCATGGGGCGCACTCCAAACTGTGTCTCGAACGCCTCCGCCAAACGATCCGGTAGCTTTTCCGCGCCCACCATCACAAAGCGCACACTTCCAAACTGCTCCGCCTTGCATCCTCTCAGGTAGATCTGCAAAAACGTCGGCGTCGCCAGCAAAAACGACACCGCATTCCGGTGCACCAGTTCGCCCACAATCTTCGCATCCGTCGGATTGTAATGATAGACCACTCCCAACCCCAACACTGCGGGTGCAGCCAACGTCCCCGTGAATCCAAACGAATGAAAAAATGGCAGGATCCCCAACAACCGGTCATTCGATCGAAACGATATCGCTTGATTGATCTGCTGAATGTTCGCTACCACGTTCGAATGCGAAAGCATCACCCCCTTGGGCTCTCCCGTGCTCCCACTGGAGAAGATGATCGTCGCCAAATCTTCAGCCTCAGGAGCCCGTTTCACCCCCAGCCATCGTCCCAGCAGCGCAGGCGGACAAAACAGCGCCATCACCGATGCCAAAACCTTTTCAACAACGCTTGGCCTCGCCGCGATCTCCTCGATCATCACCATTTCATTCGGCAAACTCAGATTGAGTCGCTCCAGAAACTTCGCCGTCGACACCACTTTCTTGATGCCACACTGCGCCAAGCACGAAGCAATCGCATCAGGCGACAAGGTGTAATTTAAATTCACCGGCACCTTGCCCAAAAGCAATGCCGCATGATTCACCACCGCTCCTCCCACCGAAGGTGGCAGTAAGATCCCCACCTTCTCTTCACCCGCCCAAACCGTCCGCAATCGCCTCGCCAAAAACACACTCTTCACCAGCAATCCCAAAAAGCTCACCCCCGGCGTGTTGGCATCGGCGGCTGCCATCCGAAACGGATGCCGCCGGGCCGTCCGAATCAATGCCCGGTTCAATGGCTCGATCCGCATGCCTCGATCCGGCCAGGCTTCTGCCCCCAACTCCATCACCGCCTGCCGCACCGTCTCAGGCGCCGTGGTCGATGGCATTCCCTCTCCAAAACTCACCGTCACCGGATACGGTATCCGCCGTGGCAACTTCGTGTAAAACCGCCCCTTTTCAAAACTGAAGATACTCCCCCACACGTTGTCCAAATGCACCGGTAGGATCGGTGCCTCGACTCCCTTCAAGATCCGGCTCATCCCGCCCTTGAACGGCAGCATTTGCCCCGTCCGGGTGATCTGTCCTTCCGCAAAAATGCAAACCAACTCTCCATTCTTCAAACACTCCGTCGCCGCATTCAGCGACTTCAACATCTCTCGAGGACGAGCCTCTGAGGTAATCGGGATCGTCTTCAACATCGTCGAAATCGGTTTCACCCACCATTGATCATGCACCTCCTGATGCACAATGAATCGAATCGGACGATGCGTCGATGCAATCATGAAACACGCATCCGCCAAAGAAACATGATTGCACACTAGGAGAGCCGCCCCCTCCTCCGGCAGATTCTCAACGTTCCTCACGCGGACCCGATAAAACGTGTGGGTCACCAGCCACAAGACCAACCGCACCAGCGAATCCGGCACCAGCCGCATCGCAAAGATCGTCCCCCCCAAGGTGACAACGGCCCCTGTTAGAAAAATCGCACCCGCACTCATCCCAAAAACCTCGCGCAACAGCCAAAATGCACCAGACGCCACGAACACACCTGCAGAGGACAACCACTCATTAGTCGCAATAACAGTCCCTTTATCCTCAACCTTCGGCCGATGCTGAATCAACGCATTGATCGGCACCGTGAAAAATCCGCCGGAAACCCCCAGCATTCCCAGCAGAACTCCCACCTGCCAAGCCCCCAATCCCGGCACCGCCATCAGTCCCGCACAAACCGCTAACCCAAACGCCCCCAACGGCACCAACCCATACTCGATCTTCTTCCCCGATAACTTCCCCGCCAAGAAACTCCCCACTCCAATTCCCACCGCCAAACAAGACCTCAGCAGACTGATCGCCATGTCACTCAACCCCAACTCATCTCGTCCATACACCAGAATGGTCGGTTCCCCAAACAAGGCGCCGATAAACCAAAAATAAACACTCCCAATCACCGCAAACAAAAGCACCCGATCCAAACGTACCGTCTGCATGTTCGACCAAACCTCCGCCAGAAAATTGATCCGGTAAACCTTCCCTGGATTCGCCTGCACCCCAACAGGAAGCCGCCACGCAAACACCAGTCCAAATATAGCCAAAACCGTCAACCCAAGCCCCGCCAACCAAACCTGCCCCACCTCGACTGATCCGGACACAGCGCCAGCCGCGATCCCTCCAGCGATGATCGCCGAAAACGTCCCCAACCCAAAAACACCATTCCCCCATGACAATCGCGACTCCGGCAAAATCTCAGGCAAAAGAGAGTACTTTGACGGACCAAAGAACGCACTCTGCACACTCATCAAAAACACCACTCCAAACAACAACGGCAAACTCTGCATCCACAATCCCCAAGCACCCAACGCCATCACCACGACCTCTAACACCTTCGTACCTATCACCACAGATCGCTTGTGAAAGCGATCCGCGAGATAGCCGCCCGTCATCGCAAACAACAAAAACGGCAGACTGAATGCCGCCAAGACCAGCGAAATGTAGCTATCCCGATCGCTCTCTAAGACCAACCGATTCACCAAAAAAAGCACCAAAAATTTGAACAAATTGTCGCTAAAAGCACCCTGAAATTGCACTACAAAAAGGGACCAAAAACTGCGTGGGACATGATCTGTTGATTGAAGGGAATTCATAGACATCAAAGGTTAGGCTGCTCGGGAAAAGAAGCGGTTCAGTAAGGCATGCGTGGGAACGTACACACAACAGATCAATCCGCCTATCCATAAGGCCAGATAGGTCATTGGCGTGAATCGAGTCTGCGGTGCCGAATCATCCATTCCAAACACATAATTCACGTTTCTCGGCAGATTAGGATCGTCTAAAACTGCGCCCGCTGGCGGAAGCAAAAAGAACGCCACCCCGCACAACCCCATCGCCAGTCCCGTCCACCCTGCCAAGGCCCGGCGATCATATCCCAACTTGGCCACCACAAAAACCAGCAACCAAGGCAACCACCCATGGAACAGCGACAAGGCCCTCAGGTAAAACGGTCGACTCGCATCAAACATATAGGTCGTCATCCCCGTCAACTTGCCTCCAGCCAGTTCAAACCCAAAATCAACACACCATAGAATCTGCGGCAACACAATCCCCACCGCCGCCAGCGAAATCAGCAGCCGATTCTCTTTGCATAACCCAATCCACGTCACAAACAAAGCCACATCACAAAAATAGAGGAAGTTCGTCCACCCATAATGATACCAATAAACCGGCACCAGCACTGCCATAAAGGCAGTGTAGCCCCATTTGATCCAAAGAGGAATTCGCCCGACCGTGGTAGGCAACTCAGTTTCAGGAGAGGAAGTGATTTTCATGCACCACCACTTTCAGTCGCCTCCCCTCTCAATTCGAATCGATAGAAAATGCTGGGCCATCGATCCTCTCAATGATCCACGGCCCCCTTATCAAGACCACGCCTGCCTCAAAACCCTCAAAAAATTCCCGCTCATAATGCCCTCCACATCCGTCTGCGAATAACCCCGACCTTGCAGCAAGCCCGCCAGCATTTGCAAATCAGCGATCGTCTCCAAATCCATCGGGCTCTGCTCCTTCCCAAAACCCCCATCCAAATCGCTCCCAATCCCACAATGCCTCGTATTGCCCGCCAATTGGCAGATGTGGTCAATATGCTCCACCACATGCTCAAGCCTAACCCCCATCTCCTCCGGCGTTGATCGCCCCCGAACCCATCCAGGAACCACCATCCAGGCGTCAAAAACAGCACCAATCACCGCATCTCGCTCGATCAAGATCTCGATCTGCTCATCGCTAAACTGCCTCTTATCCGGCACCAATTGCCTGCAATTAGAATGACTCGCCCACACAACACCATCAAAAATCTCCAGCGCTTCAGTAAACGACTCATCGCTCAAATGCGTCACATCCAGAATCATCCCCAATCGATCCATCTCCTTCACCAAATCCCGTCCCTCTGGCTTCAATCCTCCAACTCGATCATGCCCCATCGCATATCGCCCCTCCCCATAGTGAGCCGGACCAATCGCCCGCAACCCATCATTCCACGCCCTTTCCAGATAGCGCAGCGTCACCATCGAGTCCGCCCCCTCCAAACTCAGCACATACCCAATCGCCTCCCCTCGCTTCGCCGCCGCCTCAGGATCAGCCCACTTCTCTAAATGCGACTCCAAGTCGGCCAATCCCCGAATCTGCCTCAACTCCCCGCACTCCTCCATCACTTCATACCAAACTCGCTGCGCCTGCGTCATCGCCCAAGCCTGTGCCGACGACTCCCAGCACGCCACCGGCCCTCGCGGCTTCATACACCCCCCAATCTGCGTAGCCACACAAAGGCCCACCTGCCCCCCTCTCATCTCCGGGAACGCCACTGTCCCACCCCCAGCCCCTTTCGGTTCCATCTTTCCCACCTCTAATCTTCGAATTTGATCAACCGACATCCGAAGATCGCGATTCCATTCCATCGCATTCAAACTCAGGTCCAAATGAGCATCAAAGATCAACATCAGCAGAGACTAGATCCTACCCAACTTTGGTCACAATCAAAATTTCTTCATCTCATCCCCTTTTTGAACTTAGCACAAAGAAGCTCCACTTTATCTCGTTCCCAACGAGCAACTCCCTCCCACCATAAAGGTTAACACCTCTATCCTCTTCAGTTGGTTATTCTTTTCTATCTGCCCTTTCCAGCACAAACCCTCTACATCTTTATGATTTGCATCAAAACTATGCGCTGCTTCTGCGCCACCCTTGTCCTTGCGGCGGTATTGCCATCGATCTCTCCAACTCATGCGCAGACTTCCACCTGGCGCCCCCTCACCGATCCCCGCACCAATAATGCTGTCTGGATGGCTTCCGCCACCATCGGTTGGGCGGTAGGTGTCTCAGGCTCCATCAGCCAAACCACCAACGGTGGCACCTCCTGGACCTCCCAAACCTCCGGCGTCACCGTCGATTTGCACGGCATCTGGGGAACCTCGACCTCCTCCGTCTGGGCCGTTGGAGATGGCGGCACTGTCCTTTTCTGGGACGGCACCTCCTGGACCCCCCAAACCTCCGGCGTCACCACCAATCTCAACGCTATCTCCGGCTTCAACGCCACCAACGTCTGGGCCGTCGGCGACGCTTCTGAAATCATCAAATGGAACGGCACCGCCTGGACCACTCAAACGGCTCCAAACGGCGTCAATGACAACCTCAACGGCGTCTGGGCAGCCAGCGCCAATACCATCATTGCAGTCGGTGACAGTGGTCGAACCCTTCGAACCACTAATAGCGGCACGGCTTGGAACGATTTCGATAGCAACACACCTGCAAACATAGACCTCCAGGCCGTTTGGGGCAGCACTGGCAATAGCATTTGGATCGTCGGCACAGGTGGCACCGTTCGCTTCTGGAACGGCAACGACTGGGGTGCCCAGACCAGCGGGCTCCCCGCCAACCGGACTCTTTTCAGCATCTCTGGCGCTAACGCTACCAACGTTTGGGCCGCAGGCTCAAACGGCGAAATCATTCGTTTCAACGGCACCACTTGGTCCAATCCAAACAGTGACACCGCCCAGATCCTCAACGGCATTCATGTTGTCGATGCCTCCAACGTATTCGCTGTCGGTGCCAGAAAGTCCTACACCCGCTGGAATGGTACCACCTGGTCCGCCACCCAATCCCAGTTCCCCGCCACCTCATTCACCGATATCTGGGCCTCCGATGACGACAAGGCTTGGTTCACCAACTCCAGCGGCCTGATCATTCGCTGGAACGGCACCACCTTCGCCAACACCGCCTCAGGGGTCACCACCTCCCTCTCCGCCATCTGGGGTTCAGACGATGCCAACATCTGGGCCGTCGGCGCCGCAGGTGTCATCCTCAAATGGAACGGTACCGCCTGGGCCCCCCAAACCTCCGGCGTCAACGTCCTCCTCAACGACGTCTGGGGCACCAGTGCCACCAACGTCTGGGCCGTCGGAAACAATGGCACCATCCTCCGTTGGGACGGCACTACCTGGACCCGGATGACCTCCGGCACCACCCAGGATCTCAATGCCATCTGGGCACGTGACTCCGCCAACGCCTGGGCCGTCGGCGACCGCGGAACCATCCTCAAAGGCAGCACCACGAACTGGACCACCCAAACCTCCGGCACTACCACTAATCTCAACTCGCTCTGGGGCTCACCCACCAATGTCTGGTCCGCCGGGGCAGGTGGTCTCATCCTTAAATTGACCGGCACCACCTGGGCCCCCTTCTCCTCGGGCACTACCAACAACATCGTTAAACTCACCGGCACCACCCTCGGCACCACACAACTCTGGGCAGGCGCCGGCGCTGCCATCCGCTCCAGCGACGGCACCTCGCCCTGGTCAGCCGATGGCACGACAGATGTCTCACTCCCCATTGCGGGTCTTTGGGCCCTCGCCCCAACCTCAGTCTTCCTCACCACCACTGGTGGCATGATCTTCACCAACGCCCCCACTTCCGTCCCCCAAATCAACGTCCTTCAAGGCACCACCCCTCTGTCCGACGCCCGCAGCACCCTCGACCTCGGCCCCACAAACACCGGCTCCAACACCACCGTTACCCTGACCATTCGCAACTCCGGCACCTCCACTCTCACCGGCCTCGCCATCACGGACAAAACAGGCACCCACTCTTCCGAGTTCACCCTGACCAACCCAACGCTCACCACACTCAATCCAACTCAATCCACCACCTTTGACGTCACCTTCACCTCCACCGCCGATGGCCTCCGTACCGCCTCCTTCCGCATCACCAGCGACGATCCCACCGAACCCTCCTTCCTCATCTCTCTAGCAGGCACCGGCCAAACCCTGCCCACCTTCACCACCCCTCCCTCAAGCCGCGCCGTCAATCCCGGAGCCTCCACCACCTTCTCCGTCGTTGTCACAGGAACCAAACCCATCACTTACCAATGGCGCAAAAACGGCGTCAATATCATCGGCGCCACCGCCTCTTCCTACACTCGCCTGAAAGTCACCGAGTTCGACCAGGACGTCTACGATGTTGTCGCCACCAACATCGCTGGTTCCCCAGATAGCCCCGACGCCACCCTCTCCGTCAACGACCCCGTCGTCATCACCGTCCCTCCTGTCACTCAATCCGCCAACGCAGGCACCTCCGTCACCTTCTCGGTTGTCGGCACCGGCACCCCTCCTTTCACTTATCAATGGACCAAAAACCGTGTCTCCATTGCAGGGGCCACGTCAGATACCTTTGTCATCCCCTCCGCTCAGGTGACCAACGCCGCCGCCTACGCCGTCATCGTCCGCAACGTCGTCGGCCCGGTCACCAGCCCTTCTGCGAACCTCGCCGTCGCAGATAGTGCCCTCCGCATCCTCGCCCTTCCCACCGGAGCCACCGCCACCATCGCCGCTCCCATCTCCGGCACTTTCACCTCCTTCGCTTGGACACAGGGCAGCAGCCCCCTTCCAACCGGCCCCCTTCCAGCCGATCCCCGTTACACGGGCTTTGCGGGCAAAACCCTGAAAATCACTAAACTCATCGAATCAGACGCCTCCTTCCTCCGTCTCGACGTGGTCGCCCCCGGCACCCCGCCTGCCACCCTCACCACCCAAACCCAACTCATCGTTTACAACGCCCCGCCCGCCATCACCCTCCCCGGTGCCCCACCCAACGACGTCCTCATCCTTCCAGACGCTCAAGTCGCCGCCCCCTACGCCCCATACAATCTCCCCTACGACTCGGATCCGCTCAAAACGCCCACGTCCTTCTCCGTCAGCGGTCTCCCCACCGGTCTCAAAATCGATCCCAAAACCGGCATCGTCTCCGGCAAACCCTCGGTCGCCCTGACCGCTCCACGCACCTACCCCCTCACCTTCACCGCCTCCAACGCCAAAGGTCGGTCCACGGCCAAAGGCTCGATCACCCTGCAACCTTTGCCCCTAGGAACCACCGGAACCTTCACCGGCCCCATCGCTCAAGAATCGACGATCAACCTCGATCTCGGCGGTCGCATCGATGCCACCCTGACCTCTACCGGAAGCTTCAGCGGCAAAATCATCCTCGGCTCCATCACTTACAGCTTCAAAGACGTCCTCGTCTCCTCCATCGGCGACCCTCAACCCACCGCTGTCGCCACCATCCTTCGCCGTGGACTCCCGAACCTCACCGTTTCCTTCACCGTCGATGGCCCCAATCACAGACTCATCAACGGTCAAATCTCCGACAGCACCCAAACCGCCACCTTCGATGCCTGGAAAAACCGTTGGAACACCTCCACTCCTCCCCTTGAACTCACCACTCTCCGCACCGAATACCCAGGCTACTACACCTTCGCTCTGCCAGCCGCCACCCCTCTTTCGCCCACCGTCCCTCAGGGCGCTGGCTCAGGCAGTTTCACCCTATCCGCCTCCACAGGAAAACTCACAGTCTCTGGTCGCCTCGCCGATGGCACAGCCTTCACCACCGCCACCTTCGCCGGCCCACTCGGCGAAATCCTCGTCTATCAAAACCTCCACTCCAAACTCGGCTCGATCCTGGGCACCCTCGACATCACCCCAGGATCCTCCATGTCTGTCCCTCCCTATGGCGATAGCACCCTCGGCGGCAACCTCACCTGGAAAAAGCCCGCCTCCACCTCCCGCACCTATGGTGACGCCCTCACAACAACCATGACCACCGTCGGCAGCCGCTACATCGCCCCGGCAAAAACCGAAGTCGTCATGGACCTCATCGATAACGGCACCACCAACAACGCCAGCCTCAAATTCACCGAAGGCGGCATCAGCGATACCTTCACCTCGCCCGACGTCGACGTTCGAATCAGGGTCGGTGGCAGCGTCATCCGCCCTGTCCTCTCGCCCGCCGCCCCGTCCCTCACGATCAGCACCTCCACCGGCCTCTTCTCCGGAAGTTTCACCCGCATCGATACCAACCCCGCCGTTGTCGGCACTAACATCACTCGCACTTCCAGCTACCGAGGCTTTCTGGTCCGCACCCCAACCGGTTGGGTCGGCTCAGGCTACTTCCTCCTCGCCAAACGCCCCGCCGCCATGACCACCGAAAAAGTCACCACCACCGACATCCTCTCCGGCCTAGTCGAGCTCAAACCCCTCCCCTAGACCCAATGCCGCTAAGCAAAAGGGAGGATGACGAGTTCATGGTTGGATTGGAAGGAGGTTGGAGAGAGCATTCGAGGCCATTTTTTCACGGGTTGTCGCACCTTGCGTTGGCAGTTGCGCCGTCGTCGTGGCGGCAGTGCTGCT
>CANETF010000165.1 GCA_947440575.1 Verrucomicrobiaceae bacterium | reverse complement strand
CGGGTTTCGGGGGTATCGGTTGGACAAGGGAGGAAGGGTGATTTTTTTGGTGACGGTGGATGGGGTCGGGGTTGAGGATGGGTATGAGGTGGCTGAGGGGACGCTGCGGCGGACGGTGGAGTGGGAGGCGGGGGCGAAGGAGCCGGGGTGGTCGCATCCGGCGGGTTTGGTGATGACGGAGGAGAAGGGGGCGAAGGCGAATCAACGGGTGTTTGTTTATTCTTGGAAATGAGTGCGATTTTGAATGGCAAGGTGAAGGCGGGATGGGGCATTTTGGCGATGCTGATGCCGCTGGCGGTTGGGGCGATTGAGCCGGGGTATGAGGCGTTTGAGATTTACACGGCGTCTTCGCCGTCGAGTTCGCGGGATGCGACGTGGAAGCCGGGGGACGGGGTGACGCTGGAGGTGAGCGGGCTGACGTGGGTGGGGCCGGATCGGTTGGGGGTGACGGTGCGGAAGGGGGAGGTCTGGTTCATTGATGGGGTGCTGGGGGAGGATCGGTCGAAGATCGCGTATCATCGGTTTGCGAGCGGGTTGCATGAGCCGCTGGGGCTGCTGCAGGAGGGGAAGGATTTTTTGGTGGTGCAGCGGACGGAGATGACGCGGTTGCAGGATGGTGATGGCGACGGAGTGGCGGACGGGTATTTGACGGCGGCGCGGGGGTGGAATGTGAGCGGGAACTACCACGGCTATGCGTATGGGCCGGAACGGGATGGGAGCGGGAAGCTTTGGGTGTCGCTGAATTTGGACATGGGGGAGCGGGCGAACAATGACGCGCCGTGGCGGGGGTGGGCGTTGACGGTGGGGGAGAAGGGGAAGTTGCAGCCGATGGCGGCGGGGTTGCGGTCGCCGTGCGGGTTGGGGACGAACCTGGATGGGGAGATGTTTGTGACGGACCAGCAGGGGACGTGGGTGGCGGCGACGCCGATTCATCATTTGAGGAAGGGGGTGTTTTACACGAATCAGGAGTCGCTGGGGACGTTGAAGTATCCGGAGAGTCCGGTGAAGGTGGCGGGGGCGCTGCCGAAAGATTGCAGTTATGCGGAGGCGGTGAAGGCGGCGCCGGTGATGGCGCCGGCGGCGGTGTGGCTGCCTTACAATAAGATGGGGCGCAGTGGGACCGATATTCAGGTGATCGATCAGGGGGGCAAATTTGGTCCGTTTGACGGGCAGTTGCTGGTGGGGGAGTTCACGAACTCGGCGGTGAACCGGGTGTTTTTGGAGAAGGTGGGAGGGGAGTATCAGGGGGCGTGTTTTCCGTTTTTGAGCGGGTTTCCGGCGGCGGTGGTGCGGTTGGCGTTTGCGCCGGACGGGAGTTTGTTTGTGGGGATGACGAACCGGGGGTGGTCGTCACTGGGGAATCGGAGTTACGGGCTGATGCGGGTGCGGCAGAAGGGGGAGGTGGCGTTTGCGGTGAAGGAGATGCGGGCGAAGCCGGATGGGTTTGAGCTGGTGTTCACGGAGCCGGTGGAGGCGAAGACGGCGGGGGAGGTGAAGAGCTACTCGATGGAGCGGTTTACGTATCTCTATTCGGGGGCGTATGGGAGTGAGGAGATCGAGAAGGCGGGGTGTGTGATTGAGGGTGCGGAGGTGGCGGCGGATGGGATGAGTGTGCGGTTGAAGGTGGGGGGGATGAAGGAGCTGTTTGTTCATGAGCTGCACCTGGACGGGGTGCGGGCGAAGAGTGGGGAGGGGTTGCTGTATCCGGTGGGGTATTACACGTTGAATCGGTTGCCGTGAGGGGACACGCCTGGGACAGGCGTGGTACTTTTGGAGGGAGGGGTAGCGTGTGAGTTGTGAGTTGTGAGTTGTGAGTGGGTGGCTATGGGTGAGGGATGAATGTGGGCATCATTACGGTATCGGATCGCGCGAGTGCGGGGGAGTATGAGGATTTGGGGGGGCCGGCTTTGCGGGAGGCGGTGGGGGAGTATGGCTGGACGGTGACGGCGGAGGCGATGGTGCCGGATGATTTGGAGCGGATTCAGCAGGCGATCCGGTCGTTTGAGGCGCAGGGGTGTGGGCTGATTCTGACGACAGGGGGGACGGGAATTGCGATTCGGGATGTGACGCCGGAGGCGATTCGGGGGATCATGCGGGTGGAGGTGCCGGGGTTTGGGGAGCTGATGCGGATGCGGTCGGTGGAGATGACGCCGAATGCGATTTTGTCGAGGGGGCTGGCGGCGGTGGTGGGACAGGCGCTGGTGGTGGCGCTGCCGGGGAAGCCGGTGGGGGCGGTGGAGTGTTTGGGGTTTGTGCGCGGGGCGGTGGATCACGCGGTGAAGCTGGCGCAGCGGGTGCCGACGAGTTGTTGAGTGGGTGGGGATTTTTTGACAGGATTAACAGGATTTTCAGAATGAACAGGATGCTTTTATTTGGGGTGATTGGATTGGGGATGTGCGCCTCAGGTGTGGGTGGAACGGAGGCGGTTTCGTTTGAGCGGTTGAAGTTTCATGGGGTGCCGAAGGGGTTGGTGGAGGGGGCGGTGGTGGCGGATTGGGGGCGGTTTTTGGGGGCAACGGATGATGCGCATTCGGTGGAGAAGCCGTTGTTGAAGGAGTGGCCGGTGGGTGGGCCGAAGAAGGTGTGGGAGGTGGCGATGGGAGAGGGGTATGCGGGGCCGGTGGTGGCGGAGGGGCGGGTGGTGATTTTTCATGCGCTGGAGGGGAAGGAGACGGTGGAGTGTTTGGAGGCGGAGACGGGGAAGCGGTTTTGGAGTTTTGATTATGCGGTGGCGTATCAGGATCGGTATGGGTTTGCGAATGGGCCGCGGGGGAGTCCGGTGATTGCGGACGGGGTGGTGGTGACGCTGGGGGTGACGAGTGTGCTGCACGGGCTGGATTTGAAGACGGGGGAGGTGCTGTGGAGTCGGGATTTGCGTGCGGAGTATCGGGTGCCGCAGGATTTTTTTGGGCATGGGTCGTCGCCTTTGATTGAGGGGGGAAAAGTGTATGTGCAGGTGGGGGGGAAGCTGGAGGCGATGGATGGGAATGAGTCGAAGAAGGAGCGGGCGGCGAAGCTGGCGACGGCAGGGGTGAGTGTGGCGGCGTTTGATTTGAGGTCGGGGAAGGTCGTGTGGGAGCTGGAGCATGCGTGGGGGGCGAGTTATGCGTCGCCGGTGATGGCTGAGCTTCATGGGGTGAAGAAGCTGATGGTGTTTGCGGGCGGGGAGAGTGATCCGCCAACGGGGGGCTTGCTGTGTGTGGATCCAGGGTCGGGCAAGCTGGAGAGCGCGTTTGCGTGGCGGGCGGATGATTACATTTCAGCGACGGCGTCATCGCCGGTGGTGGTGCCGGGGAAGAACCGGGTGTTTGTGAGCACGTGTTATCCGAAGGGGAAGCCTCTGGGGGGTGCGATGGTGGAGTTTGATGCGGCGTTTCAGCCGAAGGTGGTGTGGGAGTCGGCGAAGATCGGGGTGCACTGGATGACGCCGGTTTACCATGAGGGGCATCTTTATGCGGTGGACGGGGAGCGGGAGAATAACAGCCGGCTGGTGTGTGTGGATGCGGAGACGGGGGCGGAGGTTTGGGGGGAGGAGTTGACGTGGCCGGATGCGGAGTTGGGGGCGCGGATGGGGCGGGGTGGGGCGATGACGCTGGGGTTTTTGCGCGGGAGTTTGCTGCGGGTGGACGGGGCGTTTTTGGCGCTGGGGGAGTTGGGGACGCTGATGTGGCTGGATCTGAGTCCGAAGGGGTGCGAGGTGAAGCAGCGGGCGCCGCTGTTTTATGCGACGAACACGTGGAGTTTGCCGGTGGTGAGCGGGGGGCTGCTGTATGTTTGCCAGCAGGGGGAGGACATTGAGGTGAGTCAGGCGGCGGGGCCGAGGGTGATTTGTCTGGATTTGAGGGGGGAGTGAGGGGAACTTCAGCGGCCGCCGAAGATGGCGGTGCCGACTCGGATGAGGGTGGAGCCTTCTTCGATGGCGATTTCGAAGTCGTGGCTCATGCCCATGGAGAGGGTGGGGAGGGGGAGATGGGAGCGGGATTGGAGGTGGTCGCGGAGGTCGCGGAGGGAGGCGAAGTGGGGACGGGTGGTTTCGGGATTTTCCTCGAAGGGGGGGATGGCCATGAGGCCCTGGATTTGGAGTCGGTCGAGGGAGAGGAGGTCGTCGAACTGGGTGTTGAGTACGTCGGGGGAGAAGCCGTGTTTGGAGGGTTCGGCAGCGATGTTGATTTCGAGGAGGATTTGAGGGCGGAGGTTGAGTTCGGTGGCGATGCGGTGGATGTGGCGGGCGATGTCGAGGGAGTGGACGCTTTGGATGAGTTCGACGTGGGGGAGGATTTTGCGGATTTTGTTGCTTTGGAGGGGGCCGATGAGGTGCCAGCGGAGGTGTGGGGGGAGGAGGGGGGCTTTGGTGAGGATTTCCTGGACGCGGTTTTCGCCGAAGAGGGTTTGGCCGGCGTCGACGGCTTCCTGGATGGCTTCGACGGGGAAGGTCTTCGAGACGGCCATGAGTTCAATGGAGGCGGGGTCGCGATTGGCGCGGGAGGCGGCGTGGTGGAGGCGGTCGCGGATGGCGGTGAGACGGTCGAGGAGGGGGATCATGGGGGGAGGGAGGGATCAGTAATCAGTGGTCAGTGGTCAGTGGTCAGTGAGCGGAGGGCGGAGGGCGGAGGGCGGTCTGTGAGTTGTGAGTTGTGAGTTGTGAGTTGTGAGTTGTGAGTTGTGAGTTGTGAGTTGTGAGGGGAGTAGAGTGGGGTAAGATGGGGGGATGTCGAGTGGTGCTGTTGGAACTGAGGAGAAAGCGGGGACGCCGTTGGGGCTGCCGCGGGAGTTGTTTTGGGATGTGGATGCGGGAAAGGTGGATGTGGAGCGGCATGCGGGGTTGATCATTGAACGAGTGCTTGAGCTGGGGAGGCTGGTGGATTGGAGGCGGGTGCTGGGATATTACGGGGAGGATCGGGTGAAGGAGGTGGTGACGGAGTTGCGAGAGTTGAGCCCGCAGGTGGTGAGTTTGTGCTGCGCGGTTTTTGGAATTCAAAAGGAGGCTTTTCGATGCTACACAGGGAGACCGTTTCCGAGAGCACCCTGGATTTATTGATCCGGCTGAGCGGGAGGCCGGAGGTGGGGTCCTTTGCTCTGGCTGGCGGAACGTCTCTGGCGTTGAGGTTTGGTCACCGGCTGTCTGTGGATTTGGATTTTTTCTCACATGAGGGTTTTGATAATGAGGAGCTGACGGCGTTTTTGACGCGGGAATTTGGGTTTGATCATCGGCGCAGTTTGCCGACGGGGGTGGCGGGATTTGTGGAGGGGGTTCGGGTGGATTTTGTGAAGTATCGATACGCTTTGGTGGAGCCGTTTGAGACGATGGAAGGGGTGCGGTTGATGAGTTTGGCGGATGTGGTGGCGATGAAGCTTTCGGCGGTGACGAATCGGGGAGCGAAGAAGGATTTTTATGATCTGCATGAATTGATCGGGAGACTGGGTTTGCCGAGTTTGGTGGCGCATTACCAGGCGAAGTTTCCGGGGACTGATCCGATGATGCTGGTGAGGAGTCTGGCGTATTTTGAGGATGCGGAGGCGCAGGAGGAGCCGGTGAGTTTGAAGGGGGAGAGTTGGGAGGGGGTGAAGGCGGGGATTGGGGGGGCGGTGCGGGAGATGATGCTGGGTGGATGATCTTGGGGGATGAAAATGTGGGGAGGGAGGCGAGAAGGGGCAGGGTGGGCGCGTTTGGTTGGGATATGAGTTTGCTTTCACGTCGCCGGTTTCTTCAGAGTGGGGTTAGTGGATTGTTTGCGGGTCCGTTTGTGACGAGCGGGATGCGGGCGGCGAGTCCGAACGGGAAGCTGCGGCATGCGAGTTTTGGGGGGGCGGGGATGGCGATGAGTGACATGAGCGCGCTGTCGAACCATGAGATGTGGGAGCTGGCGGCGGTGTGTGATGTGGACACGCGGAACTTTGCGGGAGTGAAGAAGAAGTGGCCGAATGTGCGGGTGTATCAGGATTGGCGGGAGCTTTTGGAGACGGAGGGGGACAAGATTGACTCGGTGAATGTGTCGACGCCGGATCACATGCATGCGGCGATTGGGATGGCGGCGATGCGGAAGGGGAAGCATCTTTACGGGCAGAAGCCTTTGGCGCAGACGTTGTGGGAGTGCCGGCAGATGATGCTGATGGCAAACAAGGCGGGGGTGATGAGCCAGATGGGGATTCAGGTGTCTTCGGCGTTTACGGAGCGGATGGCGGTGGCTTTGGTGCAGCAGGGGGCGATTGGGAAGGTGAAGGAGGTGCACACGTTTTCGCACAAGAAGTGGGGGGACATGGAGTTGCGGCCGAAGGTGAGTGACGAGGTGCCGGCGGAATTGAACTGGGATTTGTGGTTGGGGGTGGAGGAGCCGAGGAGTTACATCAAGGGGTATGATCATCCGTCGAATTGGCGGAAGCGGCGGGCGTTTGGGACGGGGACGCTGGGGGACATGGGGTGTCACATGTTTAGCGGGTGGTTCCGGGCGCTGGATTTGGCGGCGCCGATTGCGGTGCAGTCGGCGGGGGCGAAGCCGAATGTGGACAACTGGGCTATTGACGGGCAGGTGGAGTACACGTTTGCGGGGACGAAGTTCACGGAGGGCGGTGAGGTGAAGGTGACGTGGTATGACGGGGACAAGCGGGTGCCGCAGGCGGTGATGGATTTGGTGTTGAAGGAGGGCGGGAAGTTTCCGGATCAGGGGTCGATTTACCTGGGGACGGAGGGGGTGTTGTTATCGCCGCATGGGTCGACGCCGTTGCTGTATCCGAAGGCGAAGTATGCGGGGTTCAAGTATCCGAAGCTGGAGCCGCGCGATCACTGGATGGAGTTTGTGGATTGTTGTTTGAAGGGGGGGGCGAAGCCGAGCGCGAATTTTGATTATGCGGGGCCGCTGACGGAGGCGGTGCTGCTGGGGTGCCTGGCGAGTGATTTCCCGGGGGAGAAGCTGACGTGGGATGCGGCGAATCTGAGCATTCCGAATTCGGAGTCGGCGCAGGGGTTGGTGAAGCGGAAGTATCGGGCGGGGTGGGAAGTGGCCCCGGCGTGATGCTGAAGTGGGGATCGCCGTTTTTTTAGACGGCGATCATTCTCCAACCACGACTTTGGGGGAATTTGTGGTTTTGTCAGAGAAATGTAAGAATTGAAACAGGTAGGGAAGTTCGCGTTGCATATAATTATGGAGATTATAACATCCGGCGTTCTATTATATGAGGCTGCCTATTTCTTTCTTCTCCAAGCTGCTGTTGAATTCGGCAGTGCTGATGGTTTTTGGGGGGCTTTGGGTGCAGGGGCAGGAGGTGAATCGGAAGGGGAAATCATTTCCGGAGTTGAAGCTGCCTGGGTGGGTGCCTGCTTCCATGGTGGAGGCGGTGGCGGCGGGGAGGTTCAGTGAGATTGCGGCTTGGTATGGGTATGATGACAAGTCGTTTCGGAAGATGCTGAAGGAGGACGGGAGGTCGTTGAAGGCGGACCGGAAGGGGTATTTGCACTATGTGTGTCCGGGGTTGGTGGCGTCGACGGGTCTGCCGGTGGGTCCGGCAGCGGTGGTGACGCAGCCGGTGTATCCGTTGTCGCAGACGTTTATGCTGCACAGTCGGCCGGGGGCGACGAAGGTGATTTATTTGGATTTTAACGGGCATGTGACGTCGGGGACGACGTGGAACACGAGTTACAACGGTGGGAACAACATTGTGACACCGTCGTATGATTTGGACGGGAATGCGTTGGCGTTTAGCGACACGGAATTGGCGCGGATCCAGGGGATGTGGAAGCGGGTGGCGGAGGATTTCATGAGTTATGATGTGGATGTGACGACGGAGGATCCCGGGGTGGATGCCTTGATGAAGTCGCCCAGCACGGATACGGCGTATGGGGTGCGGGTGTGTGTGGGTGGGAACAGCAATGACTGGTTTAAGTCGGCGGCAGGGGGAATTGCGTATTTGGGGAGTTATGATTGGAGCAGTGACACGCCTTGTTTTGTGTTTTCAGCGCAGTTGGGATCGGGGAACGAGAAGTACACGGCGGAGGCGATCAGTCATGAGGTGGGGCACACATTGAGGTTGCAGCATGACGGGCAGATGGATGCGGCAGGGGTGACGACGGTGGACTACTATGAGGGGCATGGGAATTGGGCACCGATCATGGGGGTAGGCTACTACAAGGAAGTGACGCATTGGAGCAAAGGGGAGTATGCGATGGCGAACAATTTGGAGGATGATACGGCCGTGATGCTGGGAGAGGGGATCACGCTAAGGGCGGATGAGCATGGGGATACGACGGCGAATGCAACGGTGCTGAGCGGGACGTCGGTTTCGGCGACAGGGATTGTGTCGACGCGGTCGGACATGGATGTGTTTCGGTTTACCACGGGAGCGGGTCCAGTGAGTTTTTCGGTGACGCCGGCGGTGCCTTCGGCCAATTTGGATGTGCAGTTGGCTTTGTATGATGCGGCGGGGAGTTTGGTGGGGCAGACGAATCCGACTGGGATGGCGGGGGCGCTGACGGCGACGCTGGCGGAGGGGACGTATTTTTTGGCGGTGGATGGAGCGGGGACGGGAGATGCGGCGACGGCGTACAATGATTATGGCAGTATGGGGGAGTATGCGCTTTCGGGGACGGTGGCGCCGACGGTGAATCAGCCGCCGGTGGTGGTGGCGAGTGGGACGCCGACGACTGGGGTGGCGCCGTTGGCGGTGACGTTTTCGAGCAATGGGACGTATGACTCGGGGGGGGCGATTGCCTCGTATAGCTGGGTGTTTGGGGATGGGACGACATCGACGGCGGCGAATCCGGCGAAGACTTACACGACGGCAGGGACTTACCAGGCGAGGTTGACGGCGCAGGACAGTGGGGGTTTGACGGCGACGGCGACGGTGACGATTACGGTGACGGCTCCGACGGCGCCTCCGGTGGCACCGATCGCGGTGGCGGCAGGGACGCCGACGACGGGGACGGTGCCGTTGGCGGTGGCGTTTTCGAGTGCGGGGAGTTCGGATCCGGATGGGACAATTGCTTCTTACAACTGGGTGTTTGGGGATGGGACGACATCGACGGCGGCGAATCCGGCGAAGACTTACACGACGGCGGGGACGTACCAGGCGACGTTGACGGTGCGGGATGCGACGGGTTTAACAGGGACGTCGGTGGTGACGATTACGGCGCGGCCGGCGAACGTGGCGCCGGTGGCGAGGGCAGCAGCGAATGTGACAACGGGGGCGGCGCCGTTGGCGGTGACGTTTTCGAGCGCGGGGAGTTCGGATGCGGATGGGACGATTGCGTCTTATAACTGGGTGTTTGGAGATGGGACGACCTCGACGGCGGCGAATCCGGTGAAGACGTATTCGACGGCGGGGACGTTTTTGGCGACGCTGACGGTGAGAGACAATGCGGGAGCGGCGAGTGCGGCGGCCTCTGTGACGATCACGGTGCAGCAGGCGGCGTCGCGGATTTTTGTGACCAACATTGCGATGGCGGGAAAGGTGAGCAGAGGTGCGAGGAGTGCGACGGCAACGGTGACGGTGAAGAATTCCAGAGGGGCACTGGTGAGTGGTGCGGTGGTGTCGGGGACGTGGTCGGGGGCGGTGTCAAGGAGTGTGACGGCGACGACGAGTTCGAAGGGGACAGCGGTATTGAGTTCGCCGACGTCGACGGTGGCGGGGACGTTTACGTTTACGGTGACTGGGATCACCCTGAATGGATGGGTGTATGATCCGAAGTCGAACGTGGAGACGACGGATTTTGTGAGGGTGCAGTAGGCGGGTTACTTCCAGGAACCCCACGCGCCGGAGCCGCCGCAGAAGGCACCGCCGAGGCGGGGTGTGGTCTCGGATTCAGGAAGGGTCCAGATTTGGCGGTGGCGGCGCTGGGTGGCGCGGGTTTTGGCGAGGCGAACGAGGCGGCGGGCGGCGACGGCGAGGAGGAATCCGAGGAGGATGGCGATGGTGACGACGCTGGCGGTGGGGAGTTGGAGGAGTTGGGGGAAGGAGGGGGAAGGGGGCGTTGGGGTTGGCGGGCTCGGGGTGCTGGGGCCGACTTCGGCTAGGGAAGGGGTTTGGGCGGTGTCGGCGAAGGCTTTGCTGGAGGCGTCGGATTTGGTGAGTTCTTTTTGGAGCCAGAAGAGGCGGATGGAGAGTTGGACGACGTATTCGTGGAGCTGGTCTTCCGGGGTGGAGGCGGTGTCGGCTTGGGTCAGGCAGGCTTCGACGAGGCGGGTGAGGTAGGTGGTTGAGACGGCTTCGTGGGCGGAGTGAGGGAGGAAGAGGCGGGCGCGCCAGGGTTCGCCGATGGGGTAGACGAGGAGGGCGGCGCGGCGGGCGGAGAGGGAGCCTTGGGCGATGGTGTCGAGGGAGGTGGTGGCGGGGAGTTTTTCGTCTTTGGGGAGGACGAGGACGACAATGGGGATGTGGGATTTTTCGGCGTGGTAGCCGAGGAAGCGGCGGAGGTCTTCGGCCTGGGTTTCGGCGAGCTCGGCGGCGGGGTCGATAAGGGGGTCTTCACCGAGCCAGGCTTCGGCGCTGGCGAGGAATTCGGGGGTGACGTCCTTGAGGTGGATCACCGGGGTGGGGCGTTGATTTTCG
>CANETF010000164.1 GCA_947440575.1 Verrucomicrobiaceae bacterium | reverse complement strand
TTTGGATGACATCGAGCCAGCGGGGGTCGGTATCGGTGGGGGGGAGGCCGAGGTCGGGGTTGGAGGCGAGGTAGGCGATCTCGGTGAGGCGGCCTTTGTCGTCGTAGAAGCGGCGTTCGTTGGGGAGGAGGTAGAGGCTGAAGATGGCGGGGGTGGAGGTGGCGACGCCGTTGTCAGCGAAGATGCCGATGTCGATGCGATGGGAGCGGATGGGGGAGGAGGTGGGGCTGGTTTTTTCAGGGGGCTGCCAGGGGATGGTGATTTGGAAGGCGCGGTTGGCGGGGTCGGATTTGATGACGATGCTGGAGGGGTCGCCCTGGAGGACGACGGCGCGGAAGGTGAGGGGTCTGCCGAGGAGGTCGCCGCTGCCCTGGGTGGAGAGGGTGCATTGGTAGGCGGGCTGGTTGCCACGGTAGAGGCGGGCGATGGAGACGGGGGTGGTGGCGAGCTGCCAGGGGTGGGGTTTTTCGGGTTCGAAGAAGTGTGTGCCGGGTTCGAAGGTGGTTTCTTCGATGAGGTTGATGAGGACGACGGGGGGGATGGCGCCTTCGGTCATGCGATTGGCGGCGAGGACCATTTTCAATTCGTCGAGTTGAGCGGCGTCGAAGACGATGGGGTGCGCTTTGGCGGTGAGGTAGTCGGCGTCGGTCTGGACGGTTTTGAGGGAGTGACGGAGGAGGTTCTGGAGGGTGGGGATGAGGAGGCGGCGGTCGATGAGGGTGCGCTGAATTTCGGGGGTGAAGGCGGCGGTGGTGCTGAGGAGGGCTTTGAGGAAGGGCTGGTCGGAGCCGGAGGAGCCCTGGGTGATGAGGACGGCGGGGGTGTTTTGAGGGAAGAGATCGCCCCAGCCGCCGATGCCATTGCCGCCGGGGTCGTAGTCCTGGTGTTCGGGGTAGATGTAGAGCTGGTTGGAGAGGTATTGTTTGGCGAGGAAGGTAGCACCGGCGGGGTCCATGAAGTAGAAGCGGGCGAGGCTGCCGCCGCGGTCGGCGGGGGCGGCCATGGAACAGTTGCCGAAGGTGGGGGTGGGGTGGATGAGGTTGGCGGGGCCTTTGTGGCGTCCGGCTTTGCGGTCTTCGTCTTTGAAGGTGTGGGTTTTGAGTCCGGGCCACATGGCCAGGGGGAGGTGGGAGTGGGCGTCGTCGCGATTTTCGTAGGTGATGGCGGAGAGGCCTGCGGCGGTGCCTTTGGCGGCCCAGTCGTTGAGGAGGGTGCCGACTTCGTCGGTGCGGGTGGTGATGGGGTCGGCGGCGTGAAGTGGGCATGACACTGCTAGCAGGAGGGCGAGCAGGCGCAGCAGGGCATGAAAAAGGCCGGACACTGCAAACAGTGTCCGGCCTGGAGGAGAGGTGTCAAATGGAGAGGTGACGGACTATCGACCCATTCTCGAGAGGCTTGTCACGTTGCCCGGTGGTGGATCGGTCTCATTGGCTGTGTCAGCCGCTTGCCTGCTATTGATTAAATAGCGGGCTGCGCGACTTTCCTGCCATTCGAGCACTTTAAGAAAAACTGTGACCGCTCTTCTGGGGCGGCGGAGGAGGTGGTGGGCCGTTGTCAGCTTGGGACGTATGTGCTCATATGCCCCTGCGCTGCCAAAAGCCCACGACCACCTCCGGCGCTCCCATATTAACAGCCACCTCTTTTCTTCAAGTGCTCTGAGGCCGCTGCGCCCGCCGGATCAAATGACCCTCTTTTCGAGAAACGGTCTGAGGTGAGGGAACGTTAAGACTTCAATCAATGCGCATGAGTATTCTTTTTGTTTCTGACCTGCACTATTCGCTCAAGCAGTTTGACTGGCTTTTGGCCCAGGCGGATGGCTATGAAATGGTGGTCATCGGTGGCGATCTTTTGGACATGGGGTCGGCGTTGGACACGGATGTGCAGATTGCGATCGTGGAGAAGTATTTGGATTTGCTGCGGAAGAAGACCACGGTGGTGGTTTGTTCGGGCAATCATGACGGGGATGCGGTGAGTGAGGCGAATGAGTCCTTTGCCGAGTGGCTGAGGGAGGCGCGAGATGATCGGCTTTATGTTGATGGGGATAGTTTTGACGTGGGGGAGACGCGGGTGACGGTCTGTCCGTGGTGGAATGGTGAGGTGATGCGTCGTGAAGTGGAGGCGCAGTTGGTGGATGAGGCGACCCGGGTGCGGGGGAAGTGGATTTGGGTTTACCATGCGCCGCCGGAGGGCGCTCGAACGAGTTGGGCGGGGAGGCGATTCATTGGCGACGACTTTTTGAAGGCCATGATCGAGCGGTTTGCGCCGGACATGGTGTTGAGTGGTCACATTCACAACTCGCCGTTTTATGAACAGGGAGCTTGGGTGGATCGATTGGGATCGACGTGGGTGTTCAACCCGGGGCGGCAGATTGGTACGCAGCCGACTTGCATCGTAGTGGATTTGGAGGCGATGACGGCGCGGTGGAGTTCGATCGAGGCCGAGTCAGTCCAGGATCTCCGAATCGCGGAGAGTTGATGGGGGAGCTTTTTGGCGCGCCTTGGGTTGGCGGTGAATGAGGGTGTCCAGCATGGTGTCGAGCATGCCGAGGTGGTCGTGTCCGGCGAATTGCTGTTTCACATCGACCAGGTATTTGTTCATGGCATCGAGTCGGCGTGCGAGCAGTCGGCAAAGGTGGATGCTGACGGAGGGGTTTTGGGCGAGGAAATCTGCGGGATCGGTGACGAGGTGGAAGCGGGTGGGAGAGGTGGCGCGAACGGAGGCGGTGTGGGGCACGGACATGAGGGCGGAGAGGTCGCCGAAGATGGCGCCGGGTTCACTGGCTTTGGCGACGACCACGTCATCTTTGACGACTTCGACGCTGCCTTCGATGAGGAAGTAGATGTGGCCTGTGTTGTCGCCCTGGGTGAGGATGAGGTCGCCTGGGGAGAATTCGCGGATGGGGTGGTCGCTGAGGGCGGAGAAGAGGAAGTCCATCATGGGCGAATTGAGAGGCGATGGTTGAGGGGAGCCATGCGGTGCCTGGGGTTACTGAAGGGGGGCTGTCCTAGCTGCGTTGCAGCTGGCGGACAGAGAGGGATTCGAACCCTCGGTACGCTTTCACGTACACACGCTTTCCAGGCGTGCCCGTTCGACCACTCTGGCATCTGTCCATTTCAGCCCCGTTCAGGAGCGCATACGTTGGGGGGGACTGGTCTGGGTAGCAAGTGAAAAGTGAATCGTGTGATGGGAAATGACAAAGGGATGGACAAAGCGGGGGAGGTGGCGCGTTATGGAGGGATGCGATGGTTTGATGTTCGTTGGGTTTTGGTTGTTGGCATGTTGGGTTTGCCTGGCAGGGGGCTGTTGCAGGGGCAATCGCTGGCTCCGGAGGCTCCTCCTGAGGTTTCGGAATACATGGGGCGGACGGTGGCGCAGACGATGCACTATGCGGGTGCGGGATGGTTGATTCGGAATAAGCGGGATCGGGAGGAGGGGACGTTGCGGATGCGGGAGGCGCTGGAGTTGAAGCCGGGGATGGTGGTGTGTGATTTGGGGAGCGGGAACGGGTATCATTCCTTGCCGATGGCCAAGGCGGTGGCTCCGGAGGGGAAGGTGCTGGCGGTGGACATTCAGCCGGAGATGCTGGAGATGCTGAAGGAGCGAGCGGCTGCGCAGGCGGTGACGAATGTGGAGTGCATCGTGGGCGAGGTGCATGATCCGCATTTGCCAGAGGGATCGTGTGACTTGATCCTACTGGTGGATGTGTACCATGAGTTTTCGCATCCGGAGGTGATGCTGAAGGCGATCCATAAGGCGTTGAAGCCGGACGGGAAGGTGGTGCTGGTGGAGTTTCGGGCGGAGGATCTGACTGTGCCGATCAAGCCGGAGCACAAGATGAGTAAGGCTCAAATCCTGAAGGAACTGGAGGCGAATGGGTTCGCACTGAAACGGAGTTTTGAGGAGCTGCCGTGGCAGCACATGATGTGGTTTGGGAAGAGTGAGTGATCGGGTTGTTTATTGGCCCGCCTCACTCTCCCAATAATTCTTTGCGAGTGAAGACGGAGGCGACGGGGTAGCCTTTGGATTCGATGTTTTCCCGGCCGCCTTCCTGGCGATCGACGAGGACCAGGACGAATGCGACTTTGCCGCCTTCTTCTTCGACGGCTTGGATGGCTTTGAGGGTGGAGTCGCCGGTGGTGATGACGTCATCGACGACGATGACGGGAGCGTCGGTGGTGAAGTTGCCTTCGATGCGGCGGCCGCGGCCGTGGCCTTTGGGTTCTTTGCGGACGGTGTAGGCTTGGATGGGAGCGTCTGGATTCACCATGGCTGAGGTCATGGCGAGTGAGAGGGAGAGGGGATCGGCACCGAGGGTGAGGCCGCCGACGGCAGCGGGAGTGATGCCGAGGCGGGCGGACTCGCTAAGATAGAGGCTGTGGAGGAGGCGACCGACGAGGAGAGCGCCGTTGGGGTCGAGAGTAGTGACGCGGCAATCGACGTAGAGGTCGCTTTGTTTGCCGGAGGCGAGGGTGAAAGAACCGGTCTTAACGGATTTGGAAAGGAGGAGAGAGCGGAGGGCGGAGCGATCGGAATCGAGAGACATGGGATGGTTTTAGCTTGGAAAGGGGTGAGGGCAAGTGCGGGGTAGGGAAAACGCACTGGAGGTAGTGAAAAATCTCGAAGGACTGAAATTAAACGTTGCTGAATAATCTGGGTTTGGTAAACAGAACAAGGTAACTTCTCCCGAATTATGACGCCTACGCTACTCCCTCCCGCCGTCGTCACTGAAACTCCGCCGAGCCAGCATGTGCTCGAGCGAGATTTGGTGAGAGTGAGACAGGGCAGTCACTATTTGAAGACAGCGTTGGATCAGGTGGCTGAAGGGGTTTTGATTTTGATGCCAGAACAGGATGGGCGGGAGCCTTATGTGATGCATGGCAACATGCGGGCGCACTTGCTGGCGGGGGTGGATCCTGCGGCGGGACTGCGTGAGCGGACTTTGACGGAGTTGGCAGCGAATGAGGGGGCGGCAGCGATGTTGCGGGGCGCGTTGAAGACGGCGCGTGAGAGTGGTGGATCGGCGGTGTGTCGGTGCGCGTTGCGTGCGGGGTTGGGAGGTCGTGAGACTTGTTTCCAGTGGCAGGTGCGTGCGGTGATGAATGAGCACGGGGTGCTGATGAATTACACACTGTGTTTCAAGCCTGTGGATGAAGGCGTGGCGGTTGAGCGGGATCGGGTCGAGGAAGAGGATCAGGATGCATTGACGGCGAGGCTGAGGACGGAGAATTTGGCGGCGTTGGCGCAAGGGATTGCGCATGATGTGAACAATCTGCTGGGACCGGTGCTGGGTCAGTTATCGATGACGATGCAGCGGTCGCAGATGCCGGTTGAGATCAAGGCGGATCTAGAGCTGATGTTCACGGCGTTGAAGCGTGCGAAGTTGTTCACGCAGCAGGTTGTGAGGACGGTGCGGTCACGGTCGGAGGAGCGAGTGCCGGTGAATTTGGCGCAGATGATTCGGGAGGTGCTGCCGGTTTACACGGCGGGGGGCAATGTGGAGGTGAAGGTGAATGCGTTGAAGGACTTGATGTGGGTGAATGCGAATGCGGTTCAGATCAGTCAGGTGGTGCAGAATCTGGTGATGAATGGAATGCAGGCGATGCCGTGCGGAGGATTGATGTTTGTGGAGCTGAGCAATACGACTCGGGGAGCAGGCAATGATGAAGGCGTGGAGCCTGGGAAATATGTGGAGGTGCGGGTGCGGGATCGCGGGACCGGGATGACGCCGGAGACTCTGGGGCGTTTGTTCAACGAATCCTTCACGACGAAAGCGGATGGCAGTGGGATTGGGTTAACGACGTGTCGGCGGTTCATTTTGGATCATGGCGGTTCGATCAGTGTGGTTTCTGAATTGAATGTGGGGACCGAGTTTCGGGTGTTGCTGCCGGGGGTGCCTGCGCAGGCGCATTTGGATGATTCGTCGGAGCAGACGCCGATTCCGCTGCAATTAGGCGAGGGACGGGTGATGGTGGTGGAGGATGAGGTGGCGTTGCGGCATGTGGCGCGCTGCATTTTGACCCGGTGCGGGTATGAAGTGGTGGAGGCGCAGAATGGTGAGGACGCGCTGAGGATTTACAAAGAGGAGGCGCGATGTGGGCGCACTCCGGATGTGGTTTTGATGGATTTGACCCTGCCGGGAGGGCTGACGGGAGGGGAGGCGGCGCGGGCGATCTTGGATTTTGATCCGGCGGCGAATCTGGTGGTGACGAGCGGGAGTGTGACCGAGGACGTGCAGCTGGCTTACTTGAATGAAGGCTTTTGCGGCGTTTTGCCAAAGCCTTACGAGGCGGGGGCATTGACGATGACGGTGCAGTTGGTCATTCAAAACGCCGCTGAAGCGGCGAAGAAGCGTTGAGTTGAGGGATTGGGGAGTGCGTCTGTTCTTGGTTGCAGGAATCCTGTGATTGGGGCAGATGGAGGGATGAGTTTGAATAAGACAAGCGTCGGGGTGCTGGGGTTGGGGATTATTGGGTCCAGGGTAGCTGAAAGGGTGCGGGCAGCGGGTTTTGAAGTGTATGTTTGGAATCGTACGCCGAAACTGGTGCCGCATTTTTTGGGGAGCCCGGCCGAGGTGGCGAAGCAGGCGTCGATCCTGCAGATTTTTGTGCGTGATGACGAGGCGTTGTTGGAGGTTTTGGAGGCGGCGCGACCGGCGTTGGGGAGGCGGCATTTGGTGATGAATCATGCCACCGTGAGTCCGGCTGCGACGCGAGCGGCGGCGGCGATTTGTGAGGAGTGCGGGGCGGATTTTTTGGATGCGCCGTTTACGGGTAGCAAGATGGCGGCGCAGAATGGGAAGCTGGCCTACTATGTGGGAGGTCCGGAGCCGCTGTTGGCTCGGGCGCGATCGGTTTTGGAGGCGAGTTCGGCTGCGATTTTGCCGATGGGGGAGGTGGGAGACGCGACGGTGGTGAAGATCACGACCAATTTGATTTCAGCGTCGATTGTGAAGGCGGTGATCGAAGCGGCGCAGATCACGCAGGCGCAGGGGGTGGCGCTGGAGCATTTGCTGGAGGGGTTGAAGGTGAACGCGAACTATTCGACTTTGATTGGAATGAAACTGCCGGGGATGATGGCGGGCGATTTTGAGCCGCATTTTTCGCTGAAGAACATGCTCAAGGATGCGGATTTTGCGCGGGCGTTGGCGGCAGAGAAGGGGATTCGGGCGGAAGTGCTGGATGCGACGGCGGCGTTGATGAGGGAGCGGTTAGAGGAGGGGAAGGGGGAGTTGGATTTCTCGGTGATGGGTGAAGGTTTGATCGAAGAAGGGGGTGAGGCGTGACCCAAGACCGGTGGCAAGAGATTGGGCGGGATGGGGGAGCGGTGGACCTGTCAAATCGGGCCAAATGGCTCATTACCGGGGGGGATCGGATGCGTTATTTAAACGGTCAAGTAACGCAAGACATACGCCGAGCGACAGCTGCTAAGTCGGTGTATGCTTGTGTTACGGATGTGAAGGGGCGTATCAATGGGGATGTTTTTGTGAGGTTGACTGGGGATGGGGAGGGGTTGCTCTTGGATGCTGAGGAGGGGTTGAGAGAGGTGTTAATGTTACGGTTGGATCGTTACATTGTGGCGGACGATGTAGAGATTGCAGATGTGACAGATGAGTGGGATGTGGTGCATCTTTTTGGTGAGGCGGCGCATGGAGTTGAGGGGGGGATTGAGTGTGAGCGATTTGGGGTAGGTGGACGGGATGTTTGGACGGCCAGGGGTGAATCTGCGAGGGGTGGGGAGGGTTTTCTGAGTGAGGGTGAGGTGGAGGTGTTGCGGGTTCTGAACGGGGTCCCTCGGTATCCTTTTGAGTTGAATGGGGAGGTGTTTCCGCCGGAGGCAGGTTTGGAGTTGAGGGCGATTGACTACAACAAGGGGTGCTACATCGGGCAGGAGGTGATATCGCGAATTCGGACATCGAGGAAGATGCCTCGGGAATTGGTGGCGTGGCGTTTGAATGGAGGTGGCGAGGTGGAGGCGGGGGCGCAGGTGGTTTTGCCGGGAGAGGGCGGGCGGATTCTTGGGGCTGTGACGAGTGTGGTGATTGAACCGGAGACGGGTTTGGCGGCGGGCTTGGCGTATGTCAAACTTGGCACGGTTCCCGATGATTCTCAGTTGCTTGTGGGAAATCACCTCGCTACTATCCGCAGGCTCGTGCCCGGGCTTTCCTTCTGACTCCCATGAAGTTTTCCAGTCTCCTCTTTTGTGCCGCCATTGCCGTTGGGGCGTGCGTTTTGACGTCTTGTGAATCTTCGGGATCAGCCGATTTGAAATACCCTTCTGTGCAGCAGATGGACGACATGGATGTGCAGTGGGGACTTTCGAGGCGGAAGCCGCGTGGGACACCCTCCCGGAGTTTGGTGTATGATCAGGCGGCGGGAGTTCCGAGTTCCGGGGGAGTGGGCGGAGGGGCGGTGCAAGCTCCGGCGATGCCTGACCCTGTGTTGGATTCGGGTCCACGCAGTTCCATGACGCCTGCTTCGAATCCCGCCCCTGTCATTCCCGATCAATTGCGCTAGTTTCCTTCCATTGGCCCTTTTAAATTACCCTGCATTTCTTTTAGCCTTCACGACCTGCTTCACTCATGAAACGTTCACTGACTTTTTTCTTTTTGACGGCCGTTTTTGCGATGCCAATGGCAAACGCTCAAATTCCGTCCGTTCCGACCGATCTTCCGACTGAAGTGCCTGCGGGTGCGGCGGAGAAAGCGGCGGGGGCACTGGAGGCAGCGAAGGTGGTGGCTCCGGACCAGGTGAAGAAGGTCGAGGATAAGATTGAGAAGGAATCGAAGAAGGTGGCGTCTTCTGGAGTGAAGGGGACGACGAAGTCGAAAACGCGTGACGTGAGGGACCCGGCCGGGTGGGGGCCTGACGAGGTGCATAAGCTGGCGGTGGTCGACCTGAAGATTGGTCGGGAGACGAGCACGGTGATGTTTGAGCTTTTCTCTTCGGATGCTCCGAAGACGGTGGCGAATTTTGTGGCGAACTCGGACAGCAAACTTTACGACGGGTTGGCGGTGCATCGGGCGATCGATAGCTACTTGGTGCAGACGGGTGATCCGTTGACGTCAGATGAAGATGCGAGAGACAAGTGGGGAACCGGGGGGCAGGACCGTTTGCCAGCTGAGATTAAGCGCAGCCATAAGTTGGGAGCGGTGGCGATGGCGCGTCGTGGTGACAAGGTGAATCCGAGCCGGCTTTCGAATGATAGCCAGTTCTACTTTGTGCTAGGCAACATGGCGGGATTGGACGGGCAGTATACGGTGTTTGGTCAGGTGGTGGCGGGACTGGATGTGTTGGAGTCGATTTCGAGAGTGCCGACGGATAGCAATGAGTGCCCGTTGGAGCGGATTGAGATTAAAGCGGTGAAAGTGGTGGATCACAGGGGTCCGCTGGTGGAGTCGGAGTCAACGAATTCGGGTCGGAAGTTCACGAAGCCGTTTGCGGCGAAGGGGCCTTTGGAGCGCTTTTTGGAGCGGGTTTGGTAAAGTTTTTCTGCCTCCGTGTCTGTTACGGAGGTTCAGCGTTTTTGCTGATCCAGGCGAGGAATTCGATGTTGCCGTCGGTGCCTTGGATGGGGGAGGGGATGAGGGCTTGCCAATGGAGGGTGGGTTGGGAGGCGACCCAGGTTTGGATGCGGTGGCAGGCGCGTTGGTGGGCGGCGGGGTCGCGGACGATGCCGCCTGGGCCGATGTCTGCGCGGGTGAGTTCGAACTGGGGTTTGACGAGGACGATGGCGTGGCCGCCGGGTTTGAGGACGGAGAAGGCGGGGGGGAGGACGAGGGTGAGGGAGATGAAGGAGACGTCGGCGACGATGAGGTCCACGAGTTCCGGGACATCGGCGGGGGTCATGTGGCGGACGTTGAAGTTTTCGCGGCAGATGACGCGGGGGTCATCGCGGAGTTTCCAGACGAGTTGGTTGGTGCCGACATCGTAGGCGTAGACTCGGGTGGCGCCGTGCTGGAGGAGGCAGTCGGTAAAGCCGCCGGTGGAGGCGCCGACATCGAGGGCGATGAGGCCGGTGACGTCGATGTGGAAGTGGTTCAGGGCGCCTTCGAGTTTGAGGCCGCCGCGGCTGACGTAGCGCGGGGGTTCTTTGACGCGGAGGACGGCGTCGAGGGGAATGAGGGAGCCGGGTTTGAGGCCGGGTTGATCGTTGACGAGGACTTGGCCGGCGAGGATGAGGCGTTTGGCCTGTTCGCGGGAGGGGCAGAGGCCTTGTTGAACGAGAGCCTGATCCAGACGGGGGCGAGCCATGGAGAGGGATTGGGCAGGCTTAGGGGGCGCTGGAGGCCTGGACGATTTCGTCGCCTGATTTTGGGGTGACGCCTGGGGAGAGGGAGCGGGGTTGGATATCGGCGATGGCTTCGTTTTCTTCGATGCTGCTGGTCAGGGTGACGCGGGCGATGAGGGCGGCGCCGCGTCGGATGTCGAACTGCATGCCGGCGGTGAGTTGTTTGCGGGAGCCGGCGTCGATGAGGACAAATCCGTCGTTGGGGAAGGCTTCTTTGACTTTGGCGATGGCTGGGAGAGCGAGCAGTTGGCTTTGCT
>CANETF010000163.1 GCA_947440575.1 Verrucomicrobiaceae bacterium | reverse complement strand
TCGGCCATGGTGATGTAGACGGTGTGTTTGGTGCTCCCAATACTGGCCCAGGTGGTGTTTCCGATTCGTATTTCCCAGTCGATTTTGAAGGCGGTGTTGTCGTCGGCGTTATGGAATTGGATCGAGTTTGAAAGGTTGTTGGAGACGGGGGTGGGTTGAAGTGTGATTGATCCATCGGCTGCGGGTTGAACGCTGGTGGGTGGCAGTTGCAGGCCTTGGGCGGAACTGCCTTTGATTTCGATGACCTGGCCCTGGGGTAAGATGGGGGCATACAGTTTGACTCCGACGTGAGGCTTGGTGTTTCGGGTGAAGGCGACGGGGTAGTTTCGTTCGCCACCTGTGCGGGTGGCGGTGCCGTTTCCATTTGCGTCGACCCAGTGGGGGGCGTCGTAAATGACGTCGGCTTTGTCGGACTGGAGCTGGTGGTAGCTAGGTCCGGCGAAGGTGACTTCGGTGAGGCCCATCGGTTTGAGTTCCAGATCAATTCGAGTGTTAGGGGTGGAAGGAGGCGGGGCCATTTCGACGTAGGCGATGCCGCCGAGGTTGCGTAGGTAGGTGAGACTGGCAGAGCCGGAGACTTGAGTCGAGATTTTTTGGCCTTGGGGGATGGTGAGGGTGGCGGTGCCGAGGACGGTGACGACGGGGTCGCCGGAAGTTTGGCCTGCGGGGGTGTAGTTTGTGCGGGTTTGGATGAGGAGGAAGGTGCGGGAGATGCCAGCAGGGTCGGTGACGGTGTGGCTGCACTGGAGGCGGACTTGGGTGTGGTTGGCGCCGACGGAGGTGCCAGAGCCGCTGACGGTGGTGACGGTTCCGCCGCTGGAGTTGGATGAGCCGCCGCAGCAGGGTTCGCCTTCGGGATCGGTGGGCGGGTCTTCCGGGGGGTCGACCGGGGGTTCAGGAGTTCCACAAGAGCCGCTCCAGGTGTAGGAATACCAGAAGGCAGAGGCGGACTGGCTTGAGATGCCGTTTCGACCATTGCCCATCCAGCCCGTGTGGAGGTTTGGGCCCCAGAGGGTAGCGGCCAACATCGAGGAGAGGACTCCGCTGGTGTAGGTAGGGGAGCTCTCTTGGGTGGAAGGGGGAGTGGATAAGAAAGCATCATCAGCACTGTAGTACCCTATATTCGGAAGGGTGAAGGGACTGTAGGTTCCAAGATTGACCACGGATTCCTCCATGTAAGGCTCGAGAGGGTATGCTCCTGGGGAGTCCGGGTCGACACCCTTCTCAATCACATTGGCGCTGGTGTTGGCTAGGTGCTGGAGATTGAGATCGCGAGGGTCGCCGGGATCGGAAGGATTTTGATTGAGGTCTGCATCCCCATCAAAACCGTCATCGGAGGGTCGGGGAGTGGAGCGTGCGTAAGCCCCCTCAATCCAGGTTTCAGTGGTATCGGTGTCCTCGCGGCAATCTGTGCCGGTGGCGCCTGAGAATGAGGCGTTCTTGATGCGAATGGAGGTAAAGACGTAAAAGGTGGAAGGGGGAGGGGACACAGGAGGGGGAGGATTTCCAGAGCCGTTCCCTCCGCCGCTGGGCGGTCCAGTGGGGGGGTTTAGACCAAAAACGATGGGTGGGCCGGAGGGTGGGGGTAAGTTCACGGTGACTTCATCAGGTGCAGCGGTGGAGCCAGACTGCCAGTGGATTTGGGCAGTGCCGTCTGGGGCTGTGGTGATGGTTTGGGAAGCGAGCCAGGGGCCGGTCAGCGTCGTTGAGGTGAGACCGGCGAGGGCGTTGAAGGTGACTGAGAGGCCAGCTTGAGGTATCCAGCCTCGTTCGGCGATGACACGCAGGGGTGCCGGGGCGATGGTGACCGGGGGGATGAGTTGGCGGTTTCCGCTGAGGATTCGCAGTGTGGGTACGGGCTGAATGAGTGGGTTGGTGGGGTGACCGTTCTGGGTGAATTCGGCGATATCAGCGAAACTGTCGGCGTCGGAGTCCTTGAACCAGCCGAGACCGAACTGGGAAGACGAGATGGAAGCGAGAGAATTGGAGGAGACGGCTTGGGAGAAGCCTTTGCCTTCTAAGATGGCGAAAGCGGCTTTGAGTTGTCCGAGATTGATGGGGGCGAAGTCGTCGGAGACCGGGGAGGCTTGGAACCAAGGGGGAAGATTTGAGGGCCAGTTGGGGAAGCGGGCGAGGCGTTCGTCTTCGAGACGTTGGAAGAAAAGGCGGGTGACGTGTTTGAGTTGGCCGGAAGTGGCGACAGCATAATCGTCGCCCTGCGGGTTGGGTGGAGACCAGGAGGCGATCAGAGTATTCAAGGTTGGGCCTGCGCCGCCTGGGAGGAGGAGGTTCATTTCGGCAGCGGTGGCCTGCGCGAGGTTTTTGAGCTGGCCTTGGTTCGCTAAGGCGTAGTCATCCTTTACCGTCTGCGATGAGAAGACGCCGCGTGGTTGCCACCAAGTGGGCAATTGTGCGAGAAGACCGGAGGCAATGGCGAGAGCTGCAATACTGCCAGTTAGGTAAGGGCGCATGGGGGCGAAATGCGTGGCGGGTTAGCGAGGCGAATGGGTGAAGACGAGGAGAGGAGCGATAAGGGGAATCACGGAAGTTCAGGGGGCTCAATTCCTTCGATGAATATGCCCATGGAGATGTCTCCGGCGGGGGCCATTCGGATGGTTTCGCCTTTACGCCAGAACCGGGCGCGGTCCTCCATGGGCATGAACATTTGGACAGCTTGGTGGACGCTGAGGAAGTAGGTGTCAGAGTTGAAGATGCTGGTGCCGTAACGATATTCGCGTAGTTCGTTGATCGTATCCAAGTCGAGGTCGTCGTCGATGTTGGAGGAGGAAGCGACGAGGCGGTCGGCGAAATTTGGGATACCGTCCTGGTCGTCATCCCACCATTGGTGGGCCCCGGCGTCTGGGTTTTTGTTCGTGTCTTCCGGGACGGTGCCTCGCCATTCGCCGGTGATATCGCGTTGGACATGGACGCCGAGAGCTCCCTGGCGCATGGCACCGGTGTCGAGAGGGGCGCCATTTTCGTCGACAACAGAGCCTATGAGATAACCGGCTGGGGTGAGCATGGGGTTGCGAAAGACGGTGCCGGGGATCAAGGCGGTAGGCTGCCGGGTTGCGGGGTCGACTTGGAAATCGCGGTAATGAAAGAGGGTGCCGAGGAAGGATACTGTGCCGGGCGGATTGATTTCCGGGATGGAGGTGTTGACGGGATTCCAAAAGATGGAGTTGTGGACGATGAGGCGGGAGGTTGTGGCAATAGTTGTGCTGGTAGGGCCGTAGGCGGCAGACGTAGCGCCCGATGAGGGGCCGTTCATGAAGAGTGTGCAGTGTGAGAGAATGAGGCGTGAGCGACTTTGTTCGATGACTGCGTTGGGTCCGGTAGCTGCGTTGGCGATCAGGCAGTTGGCGAGACGTGAAACATAGAAGCGGGATGCTGAGATTCCTGATTCGGTGACACTCACGACGGGGCCTTGAGAGCCAGGTGAACGACTGAGGATGAATCCGTCCAACACGAGGGTGCTGTTCGTGATGGTGACGACGGGATTGGTGGCGTGAATACCGCGAATTTCCCAAGTGTCTAAGGGGTCCTGACGGTAAACCGGTTCTCCAAGGTTGGAGGTTGGTTTGACAGTGCGAAGAGGGAGAATGGCGACGTGGCGGGAGGTGACTGAGAGGTCTTCGTTGTAGAGGCCAGGGGAAACGCGGATGATCCGGAACTGAGTGGCGGTCGAAGCGGTAGCGGCGGGTAAGGCGGCAACGGCGGCGTTGATCGTGTGGAAGTTTGTGGGAGTAATTGGAGAGGCGCGATTGACGGTGAGGTGGTGTGTGGGAGTGGAGGAGGAACTGTACATGCCGGCGGCAGGAGGGAGGAGTGCAAGCTCCCAAGCGTTGGGGACGCTGTCGCCATCGGCATCGCCCGTACCATCTGCCCAGTTTGCGATTCCCAGGGGATTAAGGGGATGGGCTAAGTATGCATCCTCAACATTGTCTGGAAGGCCATCGGCGTCGGAGTCTTTTTCGGGGGAATCAAAAGCAAGGGAAGGGTTGCCAATAATGGCGACTTCTCCAAGTGTGGTGGTCGATGTTCCGACGCGGTAATAGATAAAGCGGACTGTGGTGCCGGTTGCGGCCGTGTCGGTAAAGGTGCGAGTTGTCCCGTTCGTGGTGATTGGCGGGCTGGTGATAGTACCGAAAGCGGTGGAGTTCTCATAGGCCCGTTGGATAATGAATGTGGTGCCGACTGGAGCTTCCCAAGTGAGTTGTGGGCGCGACCCTGAAGCGTTGGTAACCCATTTGGCTTGGAGATTTTCGGGTAGCTGCCCGAAGGCTAACAAAGGTGAGAGACAGAGGGCGAATAGCGCAAGATGCTTGATGCGGGTGTATTGTGGGGTGTTCATGGCGGTGGACTAGGGTGAGGTGGCGGTGAGGTTTAGGCGCGGGCGTGGCGCTGCGGGAAAGGAAATGAGGAGCGATCGTGCGCTCCAGCGTGGGGTTTTGGAAGTGGAGGATGGCTGCGAATAAGGAGGCAGGGATAGCTCAGCGAGCTTGGAGCTTGGAGCTTGGAGCTTGGAGCTTGGAGCTTGGAGCTTGGAAGCAGTTTAGACATCGCAATGGGATTAACTCAGGAGTTGAGCAATTGGTCAACATGGAAATTCTTAAGGGGTCATTTAGGGAAAGCCAAATGTTCAAGTAAGGGATTAATGTTGATTTTGATGTAGGCGGAGGTGGGTGGGCTTTTGGTTAAGGGGTTCAGGGTATGATTAGAGTCGCACAAAGGGGATTCTGGAGACTTTTGTGCATGTTCTGAGAGGTTCCGGATATGGAAGGCTTTTCGGATTGAAGGTGCTGCGGAAGGTGGGGTGAGGGGTGTTTTCGGCTTTACTGGGGGAGGGAGAATTGGTAGAATCGAAATTATAGAAATTACAATGCGTTCTCGACTTCTCTGGTTCTGGGTGGCTGTTGGGCTCTTTTGTGCTGGTGCCTTTTATTGGGCTGGCGAAAGGGGAATGCGGGATGTTGTGGGGGTGTCGGGGCGAGGTGATGGGGGGAGCGCAGGGGTTGATTCGTTGCCGGTGCTGGAGCCGATTTTGGGGGGAGCGGCGGGGTTGGGCGGGGTGGATTTGGAGCAGTTGCCGGAGCGGGCGAGGACCTGGGTGGCGGGGGAGGAGCCGTTTCGGGGGTGGGTGAGGGCGTATTTGGGGGAGACGGATGAGGCGGAGCGGGGGGAGATGATGGGGGAGGGATTGGAGTTGGTGGAGGCGCGGCGGGCGGCGTTTCGGGCGAAGATTGTGGCGGATCCGAGGGGGGCGATGGAGTCGGCGGTGCCGATGGTGGTGCGGCAGGCGCTGCCGGAGGCGATTGAGGCGAGGTTGGAGCGGCGGGTGGCGGCGGTGGCGGATGTGGAGGTGCAGGCGGTGTCGGAGGGGAGCGGGCCGGAGGAGCCGGTGGTGCGGTATTTCACGCGATTTGGCGGGGAGGAATTGAGGACGTATGTGTATGGGAGGCGGACGAGTCAAAATTCGCTGAAACAGGTGCCGGTGAACGGGGTGGCGATGGATGGGGTGATGGCCTTGAATGAGAGTCCGCTGCGGGTGATGGAACTGGGTGAGCGACCTGGGTCGGGAGTGGTGAAGGTGGAGACGTGTCCGGTGTCGGGGATAACAACGGCGATCGAAGGCGACAGGGGAGCGGTGACGGAGGCGACGCCGGCGGTGGAGGTGGGGGATCAGATTGTGTATTTGTGCGATGGGGGGCACATCCGGGTGTATGAGGAGGGGTTGATCGCGGCGGAGGGCGGGACGGGAGGGGCATTGAATTTGAACGGGCCGGCGGCAAGCAGTTTTAGCAATGGACCGAGGTCGCTGCTGTATATGCGGGTGGTGTTTCCGGATGATTTGCAGGAGCCGCAGACGGAGGCGCAGGCGTGGGAGGCGGTGAGGCAGTTGAACTCGTATTTTGCGGAGATCAGCTACGGGAAGATTTTTTATCTGACATCGGTGCCGCCGACGATTGTGCTGCCGAGGTCGGAGGCGTGGTATGCGGCGGATTATGTGACCACGGGGAGCAACAGTCCGATCATGAATGATGCGAAGGAAGCGGCGCGGGCGATGGGGTACAATCCGGACAACTTCCAGCACTTCACGGTGATTTATTCAGGGGGGCCCGGGTCGTTTGGGGGGCTGGGGAGTGTGGGGGGAGCGAATGTGTGGCTGCGGACGACGAGTCTGGGGACTTTCTGCCATGAGATCGGGCACAATGTGGGGTTGTGGCATGGCAATTTTTGGAACACGAGCGGGCGGAATGTGATCGGCGGCGGGGGCAATGCGGAGTATGGACACAGTTATGATGTGCTGGGGAGCAGCGGGTCAGTGACGGGCAACAAGGGGCACTTCATGGCGCACCATAAGAACATCATGAACTGGCTGCCGAACGAGCAGGTGGCGACGGCGGTGGGGAGCGGGGTGCATCGATTGTATCCGATGGATCAGACGATTCTTGATCCTGAAAAGCGGTATGCGCTGAAGGTGACGAAGGATGGCGGGAGGGATTACTGGGTGGATTTTCGGCAGAAGTACAATGCGGATCACCGATGGTTTCGGGATGGGGTGCTTTTGCACTGGAGCAGGTGGGGGCAGAATTTGGATGTGAGCGCGGTGGGGAGCAATCGGGGCGGGCAGTTGCTGGACACGACACCGGGATCGGCGGACGGGAAGAACGATGCGCCGATCGTGATGGGGCGGACGTTTTCGGATCGGGAGAGCGGGATTCACATCACGCCGTTGGGCAAAGGGGGCACGACACCTGAGAGCATGGATGTGCAGGTGCATGTGGGGGATTTTCCGGGGAATTCGGTGCCGGTGATCAACACGCTGACGGCGAGCACGGAGACGCCGGCGGTGAATGGGACGGTGACGTTCACGGTGGATGCGACGGATGTGGACGGGGACAGTCTGGCGTATTTTTGGGACTTTGGAGATGCTACCTATGGGGAGAATGCGGCGGCGACGAGCAAGCAGTTCACCACGGCGCGGCATCATGCGGTGCGATGCATTGTGAGTGACATGAAGGGCGGGGAAGTAAGCCGGTTGATGCTGATCACGGTGGGTGCGCCGACGACGTTCACGGCGGTGGGGCGGGTGGTGGATGGGTTGGGGAATCCGATGCGTGAGGTGAGGGTGGACAATGGGGCGACGGGCACGAGTTTTCGGGGAGGGTGGACGGATTCGAACGGGGATTTTGCGGTGACGCAATTGGCAGGGGGCTCGGTGACGTTGACGCCGGTGCTGGGAGGGTTTGGGTTTGCGCCGGCGAGTCGCACGGTGACGGTGGGGCCGAGCGTGACGGGGATGAATTTCACGGGGAGTGAGGGAGTGCGGTTGAGTGTTGAGGCGGTGGATGGGGCAGCGGCGGAGACGGGGGCGAACACGGGGCTGTTGCGGCTGACGCGGACGGGGGCGACGACGACGGCGATGACGGTGTATGTGGACCTGCAGGGGGATGCGGCTTTGACGACGGACTACACCTTGAGTCCAGCGGCGGATACGACGACGGTGTCACCGATTGAGAGCGTGACGATTGCAGTGGGACAGAGCACGCTGGACGTGACCTTGACGGCGGTGAATGACGCGACGCGAGAGGGGCCGGAGGTGGCGCGGATGGTGTTGATACCGCATTCGACGTATTCGATTGCGGGGAAGGCGGCGGCGGAGGTGAACATCGGGGACACGGGGGCGAGCGGGGTGGTGAATCGGGTGTCGGTGGTGGCGATGGACGCGGATGCGGAAGAGGCGGGGGATGTGGGGGTGTTTGAGGTGAGGCGGAGCGGGCCAGTGACGGCGGCGTTGACGGTGAATTTGGCGTGGGATGGGGCTCCTAACACGGATGCGGTGACGAATGGGAGTGATGGGAGTTTGCTGGCCGTGACGGTGGTGATCCCGGCGGGAGAGGCGGCTGCGCAGGTGGTTTTCACGCCGACTCAGGATGCGTTGGTGGAAGGGCAGGAGACGCTGCGGGTGACGGTGGGTTCGAGCGCGGCGTATGGGGTGGGGGTGCCGTCTACGGCGATCCTGCGACTGGCGGATGATGACATTCCAGTGGTGACGATGGTGGCGGTGGATGCGACGGCGTCGGAGGCGGGGGAGAACCTCGGGATGTTTGAGGTGAGTCGGACGGGGGACACGGGAGCGGCGCTGGAGGTGCCGTATGTGGTGGGTGGGAGTGCGCTGCATGGGACGGATTATTTGGGGTTGGCGGGGACGGTGGTGATCCCGGCGGGGCAGAGCAGTGCGACGATTCCGATCATGCCGTTGGATGACACGTTTGGGGAGCCGAGTCAGACGGTGGTGCTGCAATTGAGGAATGATCCGGGGTATCTTTTGGGAGTGGATTCGGCGGCGACGGTGACGATCACGGACAATGATTTGCCGGTGGTGGCGGTGGGAGTGTCGGATGGAACGTGCAGTGAGCCGAATGTGACCGGGGCGTTTCGGATCACGACGACGGGAAGCGGGACGGGGAATGTGACGGTGAGGTATGTGGTGACGGGGACGGCGGTGTCGGGGACGGATTTCACGGCGCTGACGGGGACGTTGAGCATCGCGAGGAACACGAGTGCGACGGTGACGGTGACGCCGATTGAGGATGCGCTGCTGGAGGATGCAGAGACGGTGGTGTTGACGCTGCTGCCGGACCCGAGTTACCAGGTGGATGTGTTGGAGCCGGACGCGACGTTGGTGATTCGTGACAACGATCAGACCAACACGGTGAACGCGTCCTTTGGCAGCCTGAGCATGGCGGAGAATGGGACAGCGACGTTGTTTTTGTCGCGCACGAATTCGACGGGAGGCGCGGCGACGACGGGGGCGCTGACGGTGAACTATGAGCTGTCTGGAACGGCGACAGCGGGCGTGGATTTTTCGGGTTTGACGGGATCGGCGGTGATCCCGGATGCGGCGTCGAATGTGAATGTGACGGTGACGGGGATCGATGATGCGATTGCGGAGGGGACGGAGAGTTTGATCGTGACTTTGGGGTCGGGGAGTTACAGTCGGGAGCGGCGGAGTGCGATGCTGCAGGTGACGGATACGGAGACGAGCGGGTTCGGGCGGACGCTGTCGTTTGGAGCGAGGCGGAGTGTGGCGACGGAGGGGGATGCGGCGTTGTCGATTCCGGTGGTGTTGTCGAGTGCGGATCCGGTCAATGAGGTGACGGTGAGTTACGGGATCGATACGAACAGTGCGACGGGGAGCGGGGTGGATGTGACGGTGGCGAGCGGGGAGTTGAGGTTTGCGCCGGGGGTGACGCAGATGTCGATTCCGCTGGGGATTGTGGACGATGCGCTGCCTGAGTCTGAGGAGCATGTGACGTTGAGGTTGAGCCAAGCGCTGGGAGCGCAGTTGAACAATGCGGGGAGTTATCACACGGTGTTTGTTCGGGACAATGAGCCGAGGGTATCGATGGAGGCGGTGGGGGCGTCGGCTTATGAACAGGGAGCGGTGGCGGGTCGGGTGCGGTTGAGGCGGACGGGGCCGGTGGATCGGACGCTGGTGGTGAGTTTGGGGGTGTCGGGGACCGCGACGAGTGGATTGGATTATGGGGCGCTGCCGGCGAGTGTGACGTTTGGGGTGGGGCAGCGGACGGTGGAGCGGACGGTGGTGCCGGTGGTGGATGCGCTGAGTGAGGGGCCTGAGACGGTGGTGGTGGCGTTGAACACGTCGGGACGGTATTTGGTGAGTGGCGGGGGTGCGGCGACGGTGACGGTGCAGGATGCTGGGGAAAATCGGGCACCGACAGTGCGGATTGTGAGTCCGGTGATGGCGGGGGTCGGGTTGCCGACGGGGAGTGGGATGGAAGTGGAGGCGAGTGTTTCGGACGATGGAGCGGCGGGGAGTTGGTCGGTGTTGTGGACGCGGGTGAGCGGGCCTGGGGCGGTGGTGTTTGATCAGGCGAGTGATCTTGAGACGGCGGTGCGTTTTTCGCTGGCGGGACGGTATGTGCTGAGGTGTGCGGTGGTGGATGGGGGCGGGCTGAGTGCGCAGGATGAGGTGACGGTGGTGGTGGGGGCTGGGCCAGAGGCGTGGACGATGGCGAACATCGGCGTGACGGGGAGTGCGGCGACGGGGGCGGGGGACGTGAGCGGGGACTGGGTGCAGAGTCAGGGGTCCGGTTCAGGGATCACGACGGGGACGGACGGGTTTCATTTTTCGCATGTGAATTTGGATGGCAACGGCGAGGTGGTGGCGCGCTATGAGGGGACGGACGGGCAGTTCAGCAATGCGAGGACGGGCTTGATGATGCGGGAGGGGACGGCGGCGGATGCGCGGCATGTGAGTTTGGTGTTTCAGGGGGTGAACGGGAGCCTGAGTTTCAATCGGAGAGCGACGGTGGGTGCGACGGTGACGAGCACGACGGTGACGCTGCCGCCGGGACCGCGGTGGTTGAAGCTGAGTCGAGTGGGGAATGATTTTAATGCGTGGCATTCGGTTGACGGGGAGGTGTGGACCCGGGTGGGGACGGTGCAGACGCTGGCGTTTTCGAGTGGACTGCGGGTGGGGCTCGCGACGACGAGCGGCAACACGGCACGGCCGGCGCGGGGATTGTTTTCGCAGGTGT
>CANETF010000162.1 GCA_947440575.1 Verrucomicrobiaceae bacterium | reverse complement strand
GGTGGTGGCTTGAGGGGGGTGAGAGGGTGCAAGCCAGCGGCTTGCACCACGGGTTGTAAGTTGAGTGAACCAAGAGGGGTATTGGTTGGATGAGAAAATGGATTTGTTTTTCGCTGATGGTTTCGGGAATGGGGTCGATGGCGGGGGCGGGGATGAAGGCGGGGGCGGGGATGGCGGATATTTCGCCGACGGTGTTTCCGGCGCCGGTGAATGGGAGCATGTCGGGGAATTTTGCGAAGGGGATCACGGATCCGATGCATGCGCGGAGTTTGGCGGTGGCGGGAGAGGGAGGTGGGGAGGTGATTTTTTGTGTGGTGGATGCGTGCATGATTCCGCTGGAGGTCTGCGAGGCGGTGAAGGATGTAGTGGTGGCGAAGACGGGGGTGAAGCGGGAGGGGTTGTTGATTTCGGCGACGCACACGCATTCGGCGGCGACGATGGCGGCGGTGTTTCAGAGTGATCCGGACCCGGAGTATGTGAAGGCTTTGCCACCGAGGATTGCGGCGGCGATGATCGCGGCGCATGAAAATCTGGAGGAGGCGGAGGTGGGCTGGGGGTTTGCGAGTGATCCGACGCAGGTATTCAACCGGCGGTGGTTTGTGAAGGAGGGGCAGGCGTATGAGAATCCGTTTGGGGTTCTGACGGACCAGGCGAAGATGAATCCGGGGAACGTGTCGAAGGGGGTGTCCGTGCCGACGGGGCCGGTGGATCAGGATGTGGCGATTTTGGCGGCTCGGAGCAAGGTGGACGGTCGCCCTCTGGGGCTGCTGGCGAACTACAGTTTGCACTATGTTGGCGGGTTGCCGGCGATTTCGGCGGATTACTTTGGGGTGTTTTGCGGATTGATGACGGAGAAGCTGGGGGCTGCGGATGGGCGGAATGCGGGGAAGCCGGCGTTTGTGGCGGCGTTGTCGAACGGGACGAGTGGGAACATCAACAACATCAATTACGGGGTGCCGGCGTTGTCGCTGAGGCGGAAGGCGGATCCGGGGTCGCGGATTCGGGAGGTGGCGGAGAGTGTGGCGAAGGCGGCGCTGGAGGCGTGGGAGAGTGTGGTGTGGAAGGCGCACAGCGAGGTGGTGAGTGAGGAGGCGGATTTGCAGTTGGTGGTGCGGAATCCGACGGCGGATGAGGTGGACCAAGCGCGGAAGTGGCTGGTGGAGTTTCCGAAGGATGCGACGGGGAACTATCGGGACAAGAAGGCGGTGTATGCGAACGAGTCGGTGAAGCTGGCGGATTATCCGGACACGATGCCGGTGAAACTGCAGATGCACCGGATCGGGGATCTGACGGTGGGGGCGATTCCTTGCGAAGTGTTTGTGGAGATCGGGCTGGAGTTGAAAAAGACGACACCGGCGACGCGGCATTTTACGATCTCACTGGCGAACGGCTACAATGGGTATCTGCCGACGGAAGAGCATCATGCGCTGGGCGGGTATGAGACGTGGCGGGCGCGGAGCAGTTACCTCGAAGTGGAGGCGGCGAGTAAGATTTTGGCGGCGTTGAAGGGGATGTGGTGAGGTTTGTTCGCGGTTCTCGGTTCTCGGTTCTCTGTTGGGGAAGGTGGCTAAATGGTTAGCTCGGATCTGAGGGAGATGTTTCGCACCGCTTTCTAATCACTTCGAGAATGGATCCCTGGATTTGATTCATGACCCATTCGCTCCACCAGCCGGTGTACCAGTTAAACTGAGTGGAGAGGCGATGTGTGCTCGACAGGTGAAGGATGCATTTGCCACCCTGCAAAGGCTCAATTTCATAGGTGCCGTCCAAAACGTCATAGAATCTGCCACCGACAATGATGTGTTGGTCGAAGGCAGTATGTGGAACGAACGCAGGATCGGCCTCAATGGTGAAGGAAAGTCGTTGGAATGGTTGCCATTCAGTGACGACCTCAAAAAATGAAACGTTTCTCTCAAAGGTGGCAAGGCGGCGCCCGCCTACTCCCGGCTTGTCGAGGGTTGCCGCAATTGGTCGAGGAAAGTCGAGGAGGTAAATCCATTGGTTTGGGAGTTCGTCGGGCTTAATGGCCTCCACTTGTTGGATGTGCTGCCATATTGTTTCGGGGCTGGCGTGGATGGTCACTGCATTGTGCATCGAACGGGTTTCGTGGGGCGCTTCCCAGAGTTGTTCGATTGGGGAAACTGCGAACGGCAACAGCACAGCGAAGCTGAGAGGCAGTCGATCCCGATTGATTCGTTTTAGAACGAGGCTCATCAACCAGCCGCCTGTGGAGGCCATAGCGATGGCGATTGGTGAGGCTACGAGGGCACAAAGAAAAGCTTCTAGCTTAAACAAGATGCTTCCGAATAGCAAAATGGCCATGGTGATTGCTGGAGCAATCACTGCCCAAAAATCGGTGGGGCGGTCCAGTTTTGAACCTGCGAAGCAGACGAGTGCGCCGATACTAGCTGGTGCGAGATAAATGAATGAGACCGAAACGATACGCAGCCATTGTTCAAGCGGTTCGGCAGTAAACGCCAAGCGGCAGACGAGTCCGTAAAGGGCTGCGATGCCGATCACAATTAAACAGGTGCGCAATCGGTCATTCACGGGGTAAGTTCAAAAGAGTGGATGGGTGCGCAAGTAGAAGCTGCCGAAGCGGATGAAAAAGGAAAACTCCCAGAGCGTTCATACATTGAGTATGGACCAGGAGATGTGGTTGGAGAAGGTGGCTTGGACGTCGGAGCCGGGGTCTTGGGGGCGGGTGCTGTAGGGGGCGGTGTAGAAGAATTCGGTGATGTTGGGAGTGCCTTGAGGTTGGGAGGTGGCGAAATCGACGATGAGGGGGGAGCGGGCGGGGTGGGTGGGGAGGATGGGGGGGATGTCGGTTTGGCCTGGGGGGAGGTGGGGGAAGTTGATGTTGTGGAAGGTGCCGGGGGCGATGGTGTGGACGGGGATGAGATTGAGGAGATGGGTGATCCAGGCGGTGATGCGGGTCCAGTCGATGGGGAGATCGCGGATGAGGTAGTGAGATAGGGCGATGGCGGGAATGCCGTGGTAGGCGGCTTCGCGGGCGGCGGCGACGGTGCCGGAGATGACGAGGTCCTGGCCCATGTTGCCGCCATGGTTGATGCCGGAGAGGACGAGGTCGGGTTTGAGGTGGAGGCCGAAGAGGGCGACGCGGACGCAGTCGGCGGGGGTGCCGTGGACGGCGTAGCGGTCGGGGCCGCGGGTTTCGGTGATGAGGGGTTGGTGGGTGGTGACACGGTGACCGCACTGGGATTGTTCGGAGGCGGGGGCGACGATGATGACGCGGGCGGAGGGGAGGGAGAGGGCGGCGTTTTGGAGGGCGAGGAGGCCTTGGGCGTCGATGCCGTCGTCGTTGGTGAGGAGGATGGTCATGGGAAGGGGCTATTTTTGTGAAGGTGCGAAAATTATCAAAATTGTGGTTTATCTAACGAAGGGTTAGATGTAGACTGAGAAGTGATCCAGCATTGTCGAATGATCCAGTTGCAACTTTTTGAAGATTTGGTGGCCAGACCTGTAATGGGGGGGACGGGGGTATGATCGCGGTGCCGGCGGATGGGATGATGAAGGGGATGCTGGACAAGCCGGTGAGGCGACGTGTGTTGGGGGTGGGGGACGAGGCTGGTGGGGAGTCGGAGGGGACGGTGACGTTTCGATGGGTGAGGGATGGGGTGGAGTTTGCGGCGTTGGAGCCGGTGTGGGATACGTTGTTGGAGCGCTGCGAGACGGTGTCGCCGTTCATGAGGTGGGATTGGGTGTGGCGGTGGTGGGTGGCGAATGCGGATTTGTTTGAGCCAGCGATTTGTGTGGCTGAGGAGGCGGGGGAGGTGGTGGCGATGGCGCCGTTTGCGATTGGGAAAGAGGAGAAGGGGAGTCGGCGGGGATTGAAGCAGTTGGGGTTGATGGCGGGACTTGGAGAGGCGCAGGGGGAGCGGATCAATGTGATGATTCCGGCGGAGCGGGTGGAGGAGTTGGCGCCGGCGCTGCTGGGGCGGTTGGCGGATTTGACGGGGCAGTGGGATGCGGTGAGATGGAACCGGATTCCGGCGGAGTCGGCGATTTTGCATCACTTGATGTGCGCGCTGAGGGAGATCACGGCGAATTCGGGGGTGTTGAACACGACGTCGTGTCGATTTTTACGGATGGAGCAGGAGACGTGGGAGGCGTTTGAGACGTCGAGGTCGAGGAATTGGAGGCGGAATCAGAAGCGGTTGAGGAAGGAGTTGGAGGATGCGTTTGGGGTGACGTATCACACGGGGACGATCGCGCCGAACGGGGAGGATGTGGTGGAGGCGCTGTTGCGGCTGCACGCGAAGCAGTTTGAGGGTGAGGAAAGTTTTTTCACGTCGGACCGGGCGTTGGTGCTGCATCGGGACCTGATTCCGCTGTGGGAGGCGCAGGGGAAGAGTCAGATGTGTTATTTGATGGCTGGAGGGAAGGTGATCTCAGTGGTGCAGGTGCTGCATGACGGGCTGGTGAGCTATGCGTTCCAGGTGGGGCGTGATTTGGCGTTTGGAGAGACGTCGGTGGGGAGTGCGACGTTTGGGTGGGCGGTGGAGTGCGCGTTTCGGAGCGGGGCGCGGAGTCTGGACTTTTTGGCGGGCGACTTTGAGTACAAGCGGAGGTGGACGGCGGAGACGCGGACGGTGCTGGATCTGGAAGGGTATGCGCCGTGGAGCTGGCGGGCGCGGGTGTTCCTGCTGCTGCGGTGGCTGAGGCGGAAGACGATGAAGCCAAAGGCGGTGACTGCGGCCGTGGCGGCGGGTGAGTCAGGAGAGAGTGACGCAGTCGGGTAGGCCGTGGCGGAGGGTGTCCCAGGGGGCCTGGGTGGAGACGTCGATGGGGTCGGGGGTGCTGGCTTCCGGTTCGGGGAGTTTGGCGGGGGAGAGGATGGCGAGGAAGACGAGAGGTTCGTGATGGGGGTTGTAGGTGCCGTGGATGGTTCCGGCGGGGATGTGGGCCATTTCACCGGCGGAGAGGATGCGTTTTTCCTCGCCGACCCACTGTTCGGCGCGGCCGTAGAGGACGTAGATGATTTCCTCGCGATGAGGGTGGTAATGGAAGGGGTGGCAGTGGCCGGGGGCCATGTTGGCGCGGACGAGGAGGAGTTTTTCGGCGTTGACGAGATCGGGGCGGCAGAGCCATTCGTTGTGGGTCCAGGGATTGATTTCGCGAGCTGCGTCTTCGATTTGGATGAAGCGATTGGAGGTGGGGTCGGTCATGGGGAGAGGAGAGCAGATGGGGCAGGGGGATGCAACTGAGACTGGTCCACCTAGGGCTACCCGGGGTCCACACGGGGTCCACACGGGGTGGAATGGGTGAATATGGATGATTGCAAAGGAGCGGCTTTCAGACGATAGAGGGCGCGGAAAGAAACTCTATCAGTGAGCAAGAACGCAAAGGAAGACTCCCAACCCTCGATGCTAGGACGCATTAAAGCCGGTGTGAAACGCCTGCTTGGAATTCAGAAGAACCCGGCTCAGGCCGAAGCTGCTGCTGCTGAGGTGGTGCGCCGGCGTCCGCGATTTGAGGATCAGGATGGGAAGCCGTTGCGGGATGATGATCGTCCGGCACGGCCGGCGGGGCGTCGGGAAGATGGGCGGCCGGAGCGGCCGAGGCGTTCTGCAGAGGGCGGTGGTGATGGGCGAGGGCCGAGGCGGGAACGGACGCCACGTGAGGGCGGGACCTTTGAGGGCGGAGGCGAGGGGCGTCGTGAGCGGGGGCCGCGTGAGGGTGGCGAAGAGCGGCGGGAGCGGAGTCGGGATGGGGGGCGTGAGGGAGGACGTGGCCGGGAGCGGGATCGCGGAGGGCGTGGGCCGAGGGATCGGGAGGATCGGGAGCCGAGGGAGGCGATTGTGAATGTGGCGCCGGTGCCGCCGCCGCCAGCACCGCCGGTGCCGGAGGGGCCGTATCCGGAGAAGTTTGAGATTTTGGGATTGAGTCCAGCGGTGCTGGCGGCGATTCGGGAGACCGGATACGAGACGCCGACGACGATTCAGGAGCGGGCGATTCCGGTGGTGTTGCAGGGTCGGGATGTGGTGGGCGCGTCGCAGACGGGGACGGGCAAGACGGCGGCGTTTGCGCTGCCAACGTTGAGTCGGTTGGGAGCTCCGGGGACCTTCCGGTGTTTGGTTTTGGAGCCGACGCGCGAGTTGGCGGCGCAGGTGGTGGATCAATTTGAGAAGTATGGCAAGCACACAGGATTGCGGGTGCTGCTGGTGCACGGGGGAGTGGGGTATGAGAAGCAGCGGCGCGGGTTGCAAGAAGGGGTGGACGTTGTGGTGGCGACGCCGGGGCGGTTGCTGGACTTCATGAAGGATGGGACGGCGGATCTGGGCAAGATTGATGTGCTGATTTTGGATGAGGTGGATCGCATGCTGGACATGGGCTTTTTGCCGGATGTGCGACGGATCATTGAGCGGACGCCTGCGACACGGCAGACGTTGTTTTTCTCGGCGACGATGCCGCCGCAGATTCAGAGTCTGGCGGAGTTTGCGCTAAAGGAGCCGGAGAGCATTGAAATTGGGATCCGTTTTTCGCCGGCGGAGACGGTGAGTCACTATGTGTATCCGGTGGCGGGGGATCAGCGGCAAGAGTTGCTGATGGCGATTTTGAAGCAGACGCACTTTGAGAGTTTGATGATTTTCACGCGGACGAAGATGCAGGCGGATCAGTTGTATTCTGCGCTGCAGCAGGAGGGCAATTACAAGGCGGCGGTGATGCATTCGGACATTCGGCAGAGCGAGCGTGAGCGGGCTTTGAAGGGATTCCGAGATGGGGAGTTTGAGGTGATTGTGGCGACGGATTTGGCGGCGAGGGGATTGGACATCAGCGGGGTGACGCATGTGATCAATTACATGGTGCCGGAGAATTCGGAAGATTACGTGCACCGGATCGGGCGGACAGGTCGGGCGCAGAAGGAGGGGGATGCTTACACGCTGTTTTCGGCGGAGGAACTGCCGAATGTGGAGTCGGTGGAGCGATTGATTAACCAGAAGATTCCGAGGCGGAAGCTGGAGGGGTTTAGCTACAAGTACACGACGGTTTTGGATGATGAGGCGAGAGCGAAGGCGATCCTGACGGGGCGTTCGAAGAAGAAGAGTCCGCGGCGGAGGTAGGGGACGCGGCCTTTTTTGGTGGATTGTGTGCGGGGGTTGTTTTGGGATCGTGTTGGGCGGGCGGGCTTGATAGGCTGTTGGGTCTATGAAGCTGTTTTGGAAATTAATTGGGTGGGCCGGGGTGGGAGTGGGTTTGATGGGGTGCACGCATGCACCTGACGGTGGGGTGGCTGAGGTGCCTGTGACTTTCTCTGCGGCGCGGAAGGTGCTGGAGGAGAACTGCGTGCATTGTCATGGGGACTATCGGTTGAAGGGGATGCCGCCGATTGATACGACACGGCATTTGGCGAAGTTGATCGGGCCGGGGAATTGGATTGTTCCGGGGCAGCCGGAGAAGAGCCGATTTTTTCAGGTGGTGGTTTTTCCGGATGAGATTCCGGGGGCGATGCCACCGACGGGGCATGGGATTGGCCAGGCGGAGGTGGAGGTGTTGAGGCAGTGGATCGTGGAGGGGGCGCCGATGCCTGAGGGGCGTAATGAGCGATTGCGGCCGTTGGGGGAGGCGCCGCGGTCGCGTTGAGGGAGGTGATGGAACCATGACGACTCGACTTCGAGAGGGGGCACCGGCGTTGATTGAGATGAAGCTGTCGAGTTTGGCGCAGCTTTTTAACTCGATGGATCCGTCACCTTTTCATGAGCGGGATTTGGATCGGGATGCGGAGGCGTTTATTGTGAGTTGGGCGCAGGAGCATGCGAAGGCGCAGCCGTTCAAGTTGGTGATTCATCTGGCGAATCGGGATGGTTCGCCTGAGGGGAATGAGGGAGCGGTGGAGCGGTCGATTCAGCACTACTTTGGGTATCGTGCGGAGATGCGGTGGCTGGATTTCAAGCGGTTGATGAGGGAGGGTCGGGTGTCGCTGGTGATTGGGCTGGGGTTTTTGCTGCTTTGCCAGGGGGTGGCGATGACGCTGGTGGTGGATGAGGGATCGTGGATGTCGGTGCTGCACCAGGGGCTGACGATCACAGGGTGGGTGGCGATGTGGAGGCCGTTGGAGATTTGCCTTTATCGGTGGTGGCCGTTGCTGGCGGAGCGACAGTTGTTTCTGCGCTTGGAGCGGATGTCGGTGGAGATCCGCTGAGGGGCCAGCTACTTGACGAGCTTGTTGTATTTGGTGACGAGGTCGTTGAAGGCTTTGGTGCGGGCGTTGAGTTCGGCGATGGCGGTGTCGCGCTCGGCGGTGAGTTTTTTGAGGCGCTCGTTGGCGGTGGTGATGGCGGTGTTTTGGCCGGTGACGTCTTCGTTGCGATTGGCGATGGCGGCGGTGGTTTCGGCGAGGCGTTGTTCGGCGAGTTGGGCCTGGGAGCGGGCCTGGGCGTATTCGTTGGCCAGGAGGGCGATGCTGACGCCGCGCTGGAGTTGGTCGGTCTGGGTGAGGGTCAATTCCTCGGTGACGGCGAGGAGTTTGGCTTCGGTGTCGGCGCGGAGCTGGGTGAGGCGGGCGATTTCGAGTTCGAAGGCGGCGGCTTTCTCCTGGGTCTCGATGCGGAGCTGGGTTTCGGCTTGGAGTTGAAGGGTGAGGGACTGGATTTCGGCGCGGAGTTCGGCCTCACGAAGCCACTGCACGACGCTCAGGCCGCAGAGGGCGAGAGCGGAGACGAGAAGGAGGACGGTGAGGGTTTTTTTCAAGGGGTCGCGGGGCGGACGTTGAAGGCGACTTTGGTGAAGCCGACGCGGCGGACTTCATCGAGAATGCGGACCATGTCGGCGTGGCGGGTGTCGGCGTCGCCACTGATGTAGACGGGGGTGTCGGGGTTGAGGGAGTGGCGTTGCTGGAGTTGTTTTTGGAGATCGGGGAGGGTGACGGGGTTTTTGTCGATGAAGACGTCGCCGACGGCGCTGACGCCGAGGTTGATCATGTCGGGTTTGAAGTCGTTCTGGGAGGTGGTGGCGACGGGGAGGTTGACGCCGATGGTTTGCTGTTTGGTCATGGTGAGGCTGACCATCATGAAGGAGGCGAGGAGGAAGAACATCACGTCGATGAGCGGGATGATTTCCAGTCGGGTTTTTTTGACCGGGAGCGGGGAGTGGAGCTTCATCGCTGGGGTCAGGCCTGGGGTTTGGCGTTGGGGGATTTGCTGTCGATGTGGTGTCCGGCGGCGAGGATGAGGATGTTGTTGGCGGCGGCTTCGAGGTCGAACTGGAGGGCGGCGAGGCGTGAGTGGAAGTGGTTCATGGGAACGAGGGTGACGATGGCGATGCCGAGGCCAGCGGCGGTGGCGATGAGGGCTTCACCGATGCCGCCGGTGACTTTTTCGACGGCGAGTTCGGAGCTGCCGATGGAGGAGAAGGATCCCATGATGCCGGTGACGGTGCCGAGGAGGCCGAGGAGGGGGCCGAGGGTGACGATGGTGTCCATGGCGCTGAGGAAGCGGCCGGCGGCGCGGAGTTCGCGGCCAGAGGCGACTTGGAGGGCGCCTTCCATGGAGGTGTGGGGGTGATTGAGGCCGTGGTGGACCATGCGGACGACGGGGTCGGAGGCGTTTGCGGAGCGTTGGATGGCGGTGGCGAGGTCGCCGGCTTCGAGGGCTTCGTAGACGGAGTCTAGGAGTTTGGGGTTGCGTTTGAGGGACATGTTAGCCCACCAGAAGAGGCGTTCGACGATGACGCAGAGGGCGACGACGCCGACCACGAGGATGGGGTACATGATGGGGCCGCCTTTGAGGAAGAGATCGATGACGACGTTGGCGAGAGGGAGGGGGGGCATGGGGAATGCGGATTGCGGAATGCGGATTGCGGATTGCGGAATGAAGGGAGTTAGCGGAGGCGGAATTGGATGGGTTGGCGGAAGGTGCCGGATTGACCGGCGGGGGCGCGCCAGTTGCGGCGGACCCAGGCGCTGGCGGCGCTGTCGAGCTCGGAGTAGCCGCTGCTGCGGGAGACGGAGGTGGTGGTGACGCGGCCGTCGGCGCCGAAGGTGATGCTGAGTTGGAGGGTGCCTTGGAGGCCGCGGCTTTTGGCGGAGGCGGGGTAGGGTGGGGCGGGGAAGTAGCCTTTGCTGCTGCCACGTGAGCTGGTGCCGGTGCCGCCGGTGCCACCGGAGCCGGGAGTGGCGGAGGGGTTGCCGGTGCTGCTGGTGTTTGACGAGGGTTTGGCAGAGGGAGGGGCGCTGGAGGTGCGGGGTTTGGTGGGAGGGGTGGGCTGAGTTGGGCGCTGGGTTTCGGGTTTGAGGAGGGTTTCGATGGGAGGGGCGGCGGGGATGGCGAAGACGTCTTCGGTGGTGAGGGCGGCGGTGAGTTCGGGGAGGTCGAGGGCAACTGGGGGGAGTTCGGGAAGTTCGATTGGGGGTTGTTCCTGGGAATCGGGGGTGGATTCGGATTGGGTTGCCTCGGCGGAGGGAGGGGCGGTCATTTCGAGCATGGCGAGTTCGCCGGGCTGCTGGCCTTGAGGCGCGGAGGCGAGGAAGAGATCGCGAATGGGAAGGCGGGTGGGAGTGAGGAGGCCGATGAGGCCGGTAGTGAGGCAGGTGAGGGTGATGGCGAGGACC
>CANETF010000161.1 GCA_947440575.1 Verrucomicrobiaceae bacterium | reverse complement strand
CCCAATTTCCAACTGGATCTCATCCCACCCTCGCCTGACCAAGGGATCCAGGCCAACGCGCCTGTTCCGAATGGCTAGGACCATCTGGAGCCTCACTAGTTTGCGGAGGTGAAACACCGCGCTTGCGCGCATCCCACGCGACACACGCATTGATGCTTCCCATGATAAACCAAACAAAAAAATTGACGGGGAAGGTGGCCGTCACATTACCCGCAAAGACATTGTGCACCAACAATCCAAACACTGTCGCCAGCATCCACAAGCACATCGGGAAGATCGCGGTTCCCCTCAACTTTAGCACGCTCCCATGAACCGCCTTCAGACAGAGTATGGCAAGAATTCCAACACCGATCATTGGTAACCACCCGATCTCCAACAGCATTCCCGAAATCACATCGTGGGATGCCACATCGCCACTCTTTTTCATCTGCTCCGCCACGGTCGGCCCGTAGCCGAAAAGGGTCCACATCTTGCCATTGTGAGCCAACTCATACATCCCATCCAACCTCGCGCCAAGTGTCCAGAACCGCGCGAACTGCTCTCCCAGCGCGCTTCCTCCGAACGCGTCCATCGCCCAGAGCGTTGCGCTTGTTACGATTTCCTTGAGGGGCTTCGCATACACGCATGCCAATCCAAACGAGATGGCAGTGCCCGAATACAAAACCAAGGTGGCCCGGGCGCTCGCAAAGAGAGGCATTAACACAAGCGGCAGAATCCAGTTTACATTCGCAAACCGTGTCAAACTCGCCACGCAACCAGCAACAAAAATGATCCAAAATACCACTCCCGTTACCTGCCACTTGGGCGAACCCAGGCCTCGATAATGACTTCTCACCATCAAGGCCAGACAGGCACAGATGGCACACGATGTTCCGAACGGAGATGAATCCGTCAAAGTCGAGAATGGCCTCGGGCGGACATCTTCCAAATGCTTGGAAAGCACCGTGAATCCTGACTTCAAGTACTCAATCTCAAAGTCACCCAACCCAAAAAACTGCTGTTTGAGCCCATACAGCGCTACCGGAATGAAAACCACCAACACATACCGGATGAAACGGATGATTTCCCCAGGAGTCTTCAGCAAGAATGGCACCACCGCCATAAGAAACAGATAAGATGCTCCATCCGCCAGTGAAGTCACTGTATTCATTAGTCCCCCGGCGCGCAGTGCTGAAACCCCTGCGATACCAAATCCAGCAAAACATATCATGAGTGTTACCTGATGCCTTCGCTCATTGAGCATCCCCTCGTGGAACGCTCGCGCTAACGTACCGACCATGATCCCCGCAAGAGTCAAAGGGCAAACGCCTCGCACCCACATCACATCCATCATGCCAAAGCGCCCATCGAGAACCATCAATCTTTTGATGAGATCACTGTAAGCCGCAAGAATGACCAGATAGTGCAGCGCAATCAAAGGTTTCATCAATCCTAGAACCCCTGATGCGACTGCAACGAAGAATGCTACCTCTCCGATAACGTTACCACCGCCCAGTAACGTCGATATCAGAATGTAGAGGATTAGCCCGAAACCGATCCCATACGTTAGTAGCCGTGAATTCATAGTTGTAAGGCTAGCTCAGCCGTTCCAGTTCAATTCCTCGTTCTACGATCTAGTTCCTGATAAGGTAGTGATGGCAAATCAGGACTCACCGCCACGATCAAGCCGTCGTGGGAAAAGCTCGCATCCAAGTCAATTTCCTGATGAATAAGATAACCCTTCATCTTCAACCACTCACAGCAATCAACATGCAGTTTATTGGAGTGCGTGGAGATGAAAACATAATCAATTAACCGTTTCTCAAAGGCGTTCGTCGCCCCAAATAGCATCTCTTCCTCATATCCCTGAATGTCACAGTGCAGAACCTCAACGTGCGTTAGACCATGTTCGGTCATCAAGCCGTCGACTGAGATTTGTGGGATCGGCCCATCAGGAAAATGTTCCTTTCCTACGTAGCCTCGAATAAACCGACCCTTCTTCCCGTTGAGTGCGAAGTTCGCTTTTCCTTTCTCCATGTTTCCCTCTTCAGGCTCCACCATCCAATTCTTGGCATCAACCACTTCCGTCGCGAACCAAAGCGAATAGAAAGACCAGTAGGCTCCAAGTTCAATCATGGTTCCACCCGGCTTCACATGCTCTAGAACTTGTGCAAAGGCGCGTTCTTCCTGAGGCTCATGACAACCCTTGTTCGCTTCGAGAATACAATGCGATCCCCATCCGTAGTAACTTCCTGCATGAATACGAACACCGTTGTGCATGGTCATCACCCCCCCACGCACGACTCCCGCATCAGGATGTCGAGTCAGATGAGCATTGTCTCGACATGACAAGGCATCGGCCAATCGCTGATCCCATAACTCACGCTCCGTCTTTGGCAACAACGTCAAGAATACAATGCGGTGAACGCCGCGCTGCAACCACATAGGCAGACGGTCACGAATGCGCACCATCCGCAACTTTAAAGATATGGGTATGCTCATGGAAACCTCCACCTTTTATCTCACGGCCCACGCTTGCCGAATCAATAGCATCACAAATCGGGGCAATTGCTTCGTCGCTTGAGACAGCATCACCCCGACATCCCGACCAACCGATGGCAGAAAGAAGGACGATACCACCCACGCAAACCCATACGACACAAGGGTTGCCCAAGCCGCTCCCAGTCCTCCATAAGTCGGGATCCAAAACCAGTTAAGCACCACATTCAGGATCAGAGCCCCAGCGACCGATGGTAGGTTCACCCACAAACGGTTCTCCACCGTCAGATACTGTGTCCTGGCAATTCCAATCGCATAGGGAATGAATGACCATGCATGCACTTCAAGAATGCGGGAACCCTCCTTAAACTCCTCTCCAAAAACCCACCCTAAAAGTGGAGCTCCAAAAGCCAATAGCAGTGCGCAAACACCTGCAACCAACAATGAGAGTGAAAAATAATCTGTCATTCGACTGCGGTACTCTCTCGGGTTTGACTGCCTCAACTCAATCATTCGCGGTAGATAGAGACTTGCTAGTATATGAGGCACAAAATAGACCAATTCCGAAAGCCTCACAGATGCGCCATAAAGCCCGGCCTCACCGGAACCACAAAGTGCCCCCACCATAATCGCATCCACTCGGAATAATAAGATCAAAGCCAACTGCGAGGCCATTTCATACCAGGACTGCCTCACTAAATCCTTTGCCTCATCAAATCGAAAGGCTCTCAATTGAATCCGTCCACCAGAGCGGTGAAACCACCACCAACTCAACCCCAAAAAAGTCCATCCCTCCACCGCATAGGTGATAGCAAAAAAATACAAGGGGGCGTCATACCAAATTCCCAAGCCAATGCATATCGCACTTGCAAAGAAGCCCAAGAATTGAGCGGTTGCGACCTCTGTCATCCGTTGTTTTGACTCAAACCAGCACACAATCTCAGTGATTGGATTGGTCATCAATTGAACGCCGTAGATCAGCAGCAACAACCAGCTCGCAGGTTTCACCACCAAGAGTCCAATGCAAAGGATGCCAAACAGGACACTGGACCAAATGAGTCTCGCACCAACAGTCATTCCCAGAATGACTTCGTCTGGCCGACTACTGGTCATCATCAACCTGACCGTATAGCGAGTGAGCCCCAACTCACCCAAGCAGAGAAGCACGGCGACGGACGCCATAGCAACCGATAGCTGCCCAAACCCATCCGCGCCCACATGCCTTGCCAATTGAGATGCAAGTAGCAGCCCGATCAGCAATCGCATCACTCTTAGGCCCGCTGAAGCCGAAAACGTTTTAACAAAACGAGCGTCCATTATTCTTTCCCAATTGGCACTCCTTATTGTGCCCGCCCGAAGCGCCGCCCTACTTCCTTGCTAGTGAGTAAAATCTGGCACCCGGAAATCGGCAGACGTCTCAACGACCTCCTCACTAATCACGACAGCAATGCCGTTCTACCCAGTCACACAAAACGTGTCCTGCCAGCAGGTGACACTCCTGAATCCGCGCTGTGATCGCCGACGGCGCATGGAAAACCAGTTGCGCCACCTTGCCGCAATCCGCCCCATCCATACCAGTGAAACAAACCGTCACACAGCCCGCTTCATTTGCCGCCTGCAACCCCGCTATGATACTGGCGCTTTTACCTGAAGTCGATATCCCGACCACGACATCTCCCGGTCTCGCCAGCGCTTCCACTTGCCGTGCAAAGACCATTTCATACCCAAAATCATTGCTGTGCGCCGTCAAGACCGAGCTGTCGGTCGTCAAGGCCAACCCAGCCATCGCACTTCGGTTTGTCCGATAACGCACCACTAACTCTGCAGCCAAATGCTGCGCATCGGCAGCACTGCCGCCATTCCCAAAAAATAAGACCTTACCCCCATCCATCAGCGCTTTTTCCCAGGCCTTTGCGATCAATTCAAGCGCTCCGGTCATAGCTGGCAAGCCCGAAACGGCAGCCTCATGTTCTTTCACATGATCGGACAACAAGGTTGAAAAAGCATCGTTCATACGCCCGTCACTCTGCTGATGGAATGCTCACCTGCAACAACGACCTATCGATGATCCCTCTCCTTTGATTGGCCATCTCCTCTCTCTTTAAGGCCACCGTCTTTTGCACCAATCTGCCATACCTTTCTCTCCATCGTTCAACATTCATCTCCTCCCTGACCCATCGCCGACCATTCCGACCCAACTCGCGCCGCTCCTCCTGGGTGCACTTCATCAAATCGATCACTGCCTGCTCCAATCCTTCACCATCGCCGGCCTCGAACTGAAATCCCGTCTTTCCTGCTGCCACGATTTCCCCCAGACCACCCACACGCGCCGCTACAACTGGCTTTTCCATTTCATAAGCCTCCACGACCACCAACCCAAAAACTTCCCACCATTCAGACGGCACCACCAATCCTGAACAGCCCTCCAACAACCGCGTCCGTTCCGTCGCATTAACTTCCCCCACGTAGCTTACATCCTTCAAACCTTCCACCCTGAGTCGAATCTCTTCTTCGAGAGGGCCCGCACCAGCAATCAGCAGTCGAGGCAACTTCGTCTTGCCTTCTTGCGCCGCCCTTTCCCATCTCTCCAATAGAAATCGAATACCCTTCTCCGGCACCAACCTTCCAAGAAACAACAAATAGCCATCATCATTCCAGTTGGCAGGAGCCGACGCCGCTTCACGCGGCGGAGCCAGCACCTCCACTCGCTCCGCCGGAATTCCCGCCTGCACATACTTCGCTTTTTGAAACGCCGTTTGCGAAAGCCACATCGTCACCGCATTCACAGCCCCAGTCTTGAAGTACGCACGCAGAACAAGAGACATGAACAGCGTCTGCAGCCTCGAGCCGCGATAGGTCCCAGCTTTCACCTCAGGCCAAAACCTCTGCTTGAATCCCCCCTCTAGAAAATGACCTTCGTGCCAAGCCGTGCCAGCCACGGAAAACGGACGATAATTGTGCAAATACTGAATCACAGGCACCCCAAGTTTCAGCGCCCGATGGAACAAGCCCAGTGAACCCACCGGAAGCACATTGTGAAACAACCAAACATCAGCCCCATACTCCCTCTGAACCGCTCCCATTCGCCTCAATGCTGCGGGATTCCAGAACGTTCTTCCCGGCTGAGTCAGTTTGCCTAAAAACGACTCATTCGCCCAGTCGCGACTTTCAAAGAACTCATCGCGCCAATCCTCACCTTCCATCAAACGCGACAAGGTCCTCACCACATTCTCCTCCCCGCCATACTGCTGGTAAATGTTGAAAACTTGCAACGTCTTCATCGCTAAGAACGCCTTTCTCCGACCCGCTTCGCTCCGACATCTAATCCTCAAACGCCGCCACCAACTCCTCCGGTGTCAACCTCGCCGTCCCCAACTTGCCCACCACCACACCACTCGCACGATTTGCAATCTCCGCCGCCGCCACCGCATCCTGCCCCGCCGCCAACGCCAGCGTCAACAACGCGATCGCCGTATCTCCCGCACCCGAAACGTCAAATACTTCCCGAGCTCGTGTCGGAATATGATGCGGCGCCTTCTCTCGCTCAAACAGCAGCATCCCCTGTTCCCCAAGCGTGATCAAAATTTTCGGCGTATCCCACTTCTCCATCAGCACCCGCCCCACCTCCAAAAGCTCCGGATTCTCAGTAGGAGCCAGCGGCATCAGCGAATCATTTAACCCCGCCGCAGCAAAAGCCTCCAACCGATTCGGCTTCACCAGGCTCACCCCGCGCCAAGTCAGCGGATTATGCGGCGACGGATCCACCGTCACGATCAAACCCGTCTCTCCCGCCACTTTAGCGATCACCTCCACCAACTCGGCTGTCACAAACCCCTTTCCATAGTCTTCAATAATCACCGCATCCAAAACTGGCACCAGCGCCCGCAGTCGCCGCTCCACCTCCTCCAACTCCACCTCAGTCAACTTCAAAAGTCGCTCCCGATCCACCCGCACAATCTGCTGCTGCCTTGCCGTCACTCGTGCCTTTGAAATCGTTGGCACCTCGTCACTCACCAACAATGGAGCCGGATCAACCTCATCCACCATCAGCAACTCCCGCAGTTTATCAGCAGCGCTGTCCCTCCCCACTCGCCCCATCAAATGCACGTGCTTCGAAAACGGCGCAATGTTACGCGCCACATTCGCCGCGCCCCCAGGATACCAGGTCTCCTTCGTCACCTCCACCACGGGCACCGGTGCCTCCGGCGAAATACGCCGCACGTTGCCCCAAATAAAATGGTCCAGCATCACATCCCCGATCACCAGGATGCGACACTTCTCAAACAACTCGTTTGCTCGCGCAGCTTCTTCAGCAGAAAACATCAATCAAAAAAGGATCAACCCCGACGCATACGCACCGCTTCAGCCAATTCATCCAGCATCGCCACCGTCGTCTCCCAGGAAACACACGCATCCGTGATACTCTGCCCATAAGCCAACACCGCACCCGGCTTCGCATCTTGTCGACCTTCCACCAGATGACTCTCAATCATCACCCCAGTCACCGACTTGCTACCTCCACGGATCTGCTCCGAAATCGATTGCGAAACCAGCGGCTGTTTCCGGTAATCCTTCAAACTATTCCCGTGACTGCAATCCACCATTACCGTCGGCGGCAACCCGCGCGCTGCCAATTGACTCGTCACATTCTGAATCGCTTCCGAATCAAAGTTCGTCCCGCCCTTGCCCCCGCGCAAAATCACATGGCACGAATCATTCCCACGCGTCCGCACAATCGCAGCCACGCCATCCTTCGTTACCGAAAGAAAACAATGCTGCCCTCTCGCGGCCTCGATAGCATCCAAGGCCGTCTGAATGCTCCCATCCGTCCCATTCTTGAATCCCACCGGCATCGACAGCCCCGATGACAGCTGCCGATGCACCTGACTCTCAGTCGTCCGCGCCCCGATCGCCCCCCACACCACCACATCGGCAATGTATTGCGGCGTGATCACATCCAAGAATTCCGTGCCCGCGGGCACTCCCATCTCCGCCAGATCGATCAACAACCGCCGCGCCCCGCGCAACCCATTGTTGATGTCATAGCTCTCGTTCAGGTTCGGATCATTGATGAACCCCTTCCATCCCACCGTCGTGCGTGGCTTCTCAAAGTAAACCCGCATCACAATGTCCAAATCGGCGGCATACTCAGTCCGCGCCTTCGCAATGAGCCGCCCATACTCCAGCGCCGACTTCGTGTCATGAATCGAACACGGACCCACGATCACCAGCAAACGATCGTCCTCCCCCACCAAACACCTCTCCGCATCCCGTCGCTCCTTCTCAATAAACGCGGCCTCCACCTCACGCAATGGCACATCATGCATCAGCAACGCAGGTTGCAGCAAAGGCAAAATTTCCGCAACGCGCAAATCGTCGGTGCGGTGGGAAGAACAATCAGGACTGGACATCGATTTTGAGTGGCAGATTCAAACGGGCGCGCAGAATGCAGGGAAACACGCCTTTTGTCGAACCGACAGTTAACCTTTTTACATGCTGCCGCCCTTGGTCAGGCTCAAAAAAACCTTCCATGGCAAAAAAGTGAGGCCATTAACCACGTGTCCGAAGGGATAACGCAGGGAAGCAGGACCAAAAGTGCATCAATGAGACTTTCAGATACCCACAAAAAGTATGTCAATTACAGAAATTAGCACGCTACCCACTTCCGGTAAAGCCATTTATTTAAGGCATGTGAAATAAATCCCCTGCTTCCACCCACCTTTTCATCCTCCCCGAAACCACTCCCGTTCGCTCGCGGTTGATCCCACGCCCCATCCGCATTACCAACCCTCCACTCACCCATGGCATCGCCCACCGTCCACATTACCGGCCTCGCCGCCGCCAGCGCCCTCGGTGACACCCCCGCCGCTCACCTCGCCGCCATCAACGCCGGCCACTCCGCCCTCCGCCCCCTCGCCCACTTCCCCGACGCCCCACTCACCACCAGCCCCTTCCAAAACCTCCCCGCAGGCTGGATCACTGACCGCAAAACCTGGTTCCGCGGTCGCCGCTACGGCGCCGCCTCCAACGCCGCCGTCCACGCCGCCCGCCTCGCCGTCTCAGACGCTGGCTGGACCCCCGCCCAAACCGCCTCAGCCTGGATCTTCGCCGGCAGCAGCCGCGCCAATGTCGGCGAACTCCTCGGAGCCTGGCCAGCCCGACGCCCCATCTCCAAATTCCGCGCCAGCAACTCCATGCACAGCGAAGTCGCCGCCGCCGTCAGCATCGAACTCGGCATCCGCGGCCCCTGGCAAATGCTCGCGAACGGCTGTTCCGCCAGCCTGGACGCCCTCGGCCTCGCCTGGATGGCCCTCCGCTCCGGCGCCACCCAGCGCGCCCTCGTGCTCGGCGTCGAACTCCCCCTTTGCCCCGTCCTCCTCGAAGGCTTCACCGACACCGGCCTGCTCGCCACCCCACCGCACCTCAACGACCCCTTCCATCCCCAGACCAGCGGCTTCTTCCCCGGTGAAGCCGTCGCCGCCCTGGCTCTCGAAGTCACCCCCAACCTCACCGGTCCCGAAATCCTCTGGTACGGAGCCAACTCCGACGCCTACGACTCCATCGCCCTCCCCCCCGACGGCAGCGCCCTCGCCCAACTCCTCGCCCAAGCCCAAACCGCCATCACCGAACCCATCGTCGCCCTCTGCCCCCACGCCAACGGCACCCCCTCCAACCGCCTCGCCGAATCCGCCGCCCTCACCACAGCCTTCCCCACCTCCCCGCTCTCCACGCACCACCTCAAACCCTTCACAGGCCACTCCCTCGGAGCCAGCGGCGCCCTCGAAGTCGCCCTCCTCGCAACCGCCATGCGCCAAAACCAACTCCCCCCCAACCTCCCCAACACCCACACCCCCTCACCCCATTTCCAAGCCCCAGCCCACCCCATCCCCATCGCCCCCGGCTCCGTCATCCTCAAAATCGCCATCGGCATGGGCGGTCACAACGCCGTCCTCGCCCTCCGCCACAGCAAACCCGCTTGACCTCAGCAAAAAATCACCGTTTTTCTCGCCCCACAGATCGTATTTCATCCAAATTCAACCACCATGAACCTCAAAACCACCCTCGCCCCCCTGCTCGGCCTCGCCCTGCTCCTTTCCAACGCCTCCGCCCAGGACGCCAAAGTCAGCTTCGAAACCCAGATCCTCCCCATCTTCAAGGAGCGCTGCTTCGAGTGCCATCAAAAGGAATACACCGATGACACCGGTCGCGTGAAGAAGCCCAAAGGCAAATTCCGCATGGATAACCCCACCCTCATGCTCAAAGGCGGCTCCGAAGGCGGCGACCTCACCCCCGGAAAGCCCGAAGAAAGCACCGTCTACACCTCCACCCTCCTCCCTGACGACGACGACATGGCCATGCCCCCCAAAGGCGACCGCCTCACCGACGAGCAAAAAAACCTCATCAAACAATGGATCGCCCAGGGTGCCGAATTCGGTGCCTGGAAAGGCGCTGAGGAATAGCCGCCCGACACAGCCTCTTATCACCACACGGCAGGAGGTCCGCTCCCTGCCGTGTTTTTTTCGCTCCCTCGTCTTTCTGACCCCAGAAATCCGTTTGACGAAACCCGCTTTGCCCCTACTCTACCGCCCCAATTTTAACTTAACCCGCACCACCGAAAGTATGCCCGAAGTCCAAGTCCGCAAAGGAGAGCCCGTCGACCGCGCCCTCAAACGCCTCAAGACCAAGCTCGAAATGGAAGGCATTCTCGAAGAAGTGCGCCGTCTCCGCAGCCACGAAACCGCCAAGGAGCGCCTCAAGCGCAAAGCCCGTGCCACCGCGAAACGCGGCAAAATCCGCTTCCGCTTCATGATGCCGAAGGCCAACGAAAAAGACGCCCCCCCATCCGCCTAATCCCTTAGCTGGAACTCAGCTTTCAAAAAAGCCGACCCAATAAAGGTCGGCTTTTTTATTGCCCTGCAACCATCTCCTCGTGGTGCGACCCGCTCGGTCGCACCCAGGCGAGCCAACAGCTCGCCCCCCCCCTCACTCCGTAAACATCGGATCCTTCGCATTCCCCCCGCTGAGCAAATACGCCAGCAGATCGAGAATATCGTCATCCTTCAGCATGTTCAGCAACCCAGGCGGCATCATACTGACCTTGCTCTCCTCCGTCTTCACCAGCTTCGT
>CANETF010000160.1 GCA_947440575.1 Verrucomicrobiaceae bacterium | reverse complement strand
TCCGCCTCCATCACCAACTCGTCAATCCGCCACGGCTTGGTGATTCCCAACAGGTCTTCAATCAACTTCTTCTCAAACATCCACCCTCTTTACCCCATTCCACATCCCACGGAAATCACCGAATAACCTCAAAACACCCTATCACATGAAAACAAAATTCTTCATTCCCTTATTAGTAACAGTTGGTTCATTCGCGATATCTGGAGTCTCACAAGCTGCAACCACCCTTGCCCTTTGGACTTTTGAAACTTCTCTTCCCTCACTCACCAATTCACAATCTATCACAGGAATTGCTGCTGAGTCGGGGTCGGGTACGGCTTCGGGATTTCATACACGAGCGACAACTGACTGGAGTAATCCAACAGGCAATGGTTCGGCTGAGTCTTTCAGTGTCAATGAGTGGACAACTGGCGATTATTTTCAATTTCAGGTGTCGTCCGTCGGCTACGAGGACCTAACCGTCAGCTTCGATTCAGTCAGAAGCACTACTGGTCCTGCGTCATTTAAAATACAGTACAGCATTGATGGTAGTTCCTTTACGGACTTCGCAAACTACACAGTGCTCGAAAACGCTACTCCGAACAATTGGACTTCTGGCACTCCAATTGGAACCACATCATTCGCCTTTGATTTCTCCTCTGTCTCTGCACTAGACGATGATTCGAGCATCTTTTTCCGCCTAACTTCTACGGTCACCCCGTCGAATGTAGCAGGAACGGCGCGTATCGACAACGTCTCAATTGCAGGCACTGAGATTGTGGCCATCCCAGAACCCTCCCGCGCCATCCTCCTCGGCCTCGGCAGCATCGGCCTGATCTTCCGCCGCCGTCGCCAGTAGTCGACCCACACAAATCTCCTCCAACCGCCGGGCGTCCCCAGACCCCGGCGGTTTTTTTTGTGCCCGCACACCCCCTCACCAACTCTCTCAACCCACTTTATCCTAATACGCAAAAATTCAAACCTAACAATTACCCAATAATCCCCGCAAATTCAACCCCTTGGCCCCCATCCTGCTCTTCTAACATTACAGCCACAGTGACAAAATCGCCCCCTCAATTTCTTTGATTCTAACACCCCATCATCCACCCTGTCGCGCCGCATGCCCCATTCGGAGACCCAGAAAAGCACCACGGACACGCCTATGAGACTCTCGACACTCCATTCCCTCCTCTTCGCCACTCTCCTCAACTTAACTTTAATCTCCGCTGGCCACGGTCAGTCATATACAAGCACTTCAGCGACAGGACTGTGGAATTCTACACGATGGAATAACTCTTCAGATGCTGCTCCCTATACCTCCGCATTCACCGCAAACAACGCCGCCAACTTCACCTCAGGAAACTACTCCTTTTCGGGTATGACCAGTTCCGGTGCATTCAATATCGGAAATATCACCGTTTCGAGTGGCGTCAATGTCAACTTCACAGCAGCCAGCGGCACAGTTAGCGGAAATGGAAGCGTCCGCACCATCGACGTCGCGAGTGGTGCGACGATCGACTTCAATGCCCAAGCCTTCAGTACTGCAGCCGGCAACGGTTGGATTAAATCTGGCGCCGGCGTTTTGGCACTCACTGGCGGTGCTTACACTGGTGGGTTCCGCCTAGATGCAGGAACAGCAATTGCGCGTGGTGTAGATGCGTTTGGGGCTGGTGGCTCGAACATTCTCACCCTTAACGGAGGCACGATTGCCTCGAACGCCACTCGCTCGTTCGCTAACACGAAATACGGCGGCGGCATCGTCATCGGCGGTGACGTCCAATTCGGCGAACTCGCCACTGTCGTCTCAATCGCTAGCAGCAGCGCCAACCTCAGCTTCGCTAATAACGTCAGCCTCGGCTCTGCCACACGCACTCTCACCCAAGGCAACAACGGCACCCAAACTTTTAGTGGCATCATCAGCAACACTTCCGGAGGACTCACCTTCGCCGCCAACAGCGGAACCGACGGGCGCTTCGAAATCACCAACGCCTCCAACACCTTCACCGGAAACATCAACGTCAACGGCGGTGAAGTCCGCTTCACCTCTAACGGCAGCCTCGGCAATGCTGCCAACGACATCATCATTGATGGAGGTCGCTTTTCGAAAGCAAGCGATTCAACAACCGTGACTCTAGGCGCGGGGAGAACCATCGCTGTTGGCGACGGCGTCGGCACCGGAATCAGTTCGCCCGGCTCTGGGACTCTAATCTACAACGGCGAAATCGCTAACAAATCCGGCGAAACCGGCTCCTGGGCCAAACAGGGCGGCGGTATTCTTGAACTTGGCGGTGTCAGCACCTACACCGGAAACACCGCCATCAACAACGGCACCGTCCGGCTGACTACCGGCAATGATCGCCTCCCCACCACCACCACTGTCACCCTCGGCCAAGCGGCTTCAGCGAACCTCGGAACCCTGGATCTCAACGGGCGCAATCAGCAAGTCGCCGGTGTGTCTTCCGTAACCGGCACCAATGCCGCCGTGAACAACAATATCATCACTTCCTCCACTCCCGCCACCCTGACCCTCGGCGGCAGTGGTTCCTACAGCTATGGCGATGGCACCGCCGCAAACTCGGGCGTCATCACAGGCGCAATCGCCCTCCTCAAAACCGGTCTTGGCACCCAAACCCTGGGCGATTCCAACACCTACTCCGGCGGCACCACCCTCACCGGCGGCTCCCTCAATGTCATCAATACCATCGACTCCGCCACCGGCACCGGCAACGTCCTCATCCAAGACACCGCCACCCTCCAAGGCTCCGGCCGCATCGCCCCAGCAACCGGCGGCACCATTATCGTCCAAGACGGCGGCACAGTCGCCATCGGCGACCTCAACGCCACCACAGCCCAAGGAGCCAAAATCCTCACCTTCACCCCCGCCACCGGCACCATTACCACCACCTTCCAAACCGACAGCACCATCAGCTTCGACCTCTTCACCAACGCGGGCGACAACACCGCCATCGCAAGCGCCGCAGACCTTTTCCGCACCGGCGGCAACCTCACCTTTCTGGATGGCGTCATTCTCAGCGTCAACAAATCCGGCACCTTCTCCTTCGCCGATGGCGACAAATGGCGACTCCTCGACTGGACCACCCTCAGCGGCTCAATCACAGGCACCTCCTCCCAACTCACCCTCGATCTCCCGACTCTGGACACCGGACTCTTCTGGGACGTTTCCTCCTTGTACACCAATGGCTCCATCGCAGTCATGATCCCCGAACCCTCCCGCACCCTCTTCCTAGCCCTCGGCCTCCTTACCCTCACCCTCCGCCGCCGCCGCTAAATCCCTCCAAAAGCACCCCGCCTGTCCCAAGCGGCCACCCCCTCAACGGGCTCCCAAAAAAGGAGCCCGTTTTTCGTCCGCCCGTCCCACACAAATTTCGCCCTTCCATTCCACAACGTCCCAATCTCCCATCAACTCCCACAGCCCCGAAAAGTCATCCCCTCAGCACCCCAAAATCACCGACCTCATCTTTCCTCAATGCCCCAATCCAATTTACGACTCCCATCTTCATCCCATTCCCCCTCTGCACCGCCGCACACCCTCCTCATCTCTCCGTGCCCTCCGCGTTCTCCGTGCGCCATCATCCAGCCCGCTCCCATTCGCACCCATTCGCGTCATTCGTGCCCCCATCTCCCATCTACAGCCCCCATAAAACCCCGCCCCCTCCTCTCCCTCAAACACTCTCCAACTTCTTCAAATACTCAAACCCATACAACCCCGTGTTGTGCCCGTCACTGAAATCAAACTGCACCGCATAGCCCCCAATCACCCGCCACCCCGTCACCATCACCCCCGGAAATTCCCGCGGCCCCTGATGCCCCCCAATCTGCCGCCCCAGCAAATCCCGCTCCCCCACATTCTCCGCACTCGGCGAATACGCCCTCAGCTTCTCCATCGCCAGATAACTCTCGCTCCCATCACTCCAGGCAATCGCCATTTCATCCCCAATCGCCACAATCCTTTCAGGTTTAATCATCCCCCCATTCAAACCCCAAATCCCTCCCCCATCAACCCCGTATCAACCCAAAGCATTCACCGCGGCGCAATCCACCAACTTGCCCCTTCCTCCTCCCCTCCTCCCCGTATCCAGCTCCTCTCCACCACACATCCGAAGGCCCCCATTCGTGCCCTTTGTGCCATTCGTGGTTCCAATCTCTCCCTCTCTCCCTCTCTCCCTCTCTCCCTCTCTCCCTCCTTCCCTCCTTCCCTCCTTCCCTCTCTGCGTCTCCCAATTCCTCCGCGCCTCTGCGTGCCCCCGGCAGCCACCCCACAAAAAAAGAGCGCCCCGAAGGACGCTCTTCTCCAAAATTCTGTCTCTCCTCCGATTAACGCGAGTAAAGCTCAACCACCAGCTGCTCATTCGCCAGCGGATTGATCTCCTCACGCACCGGAATGCGATTGAACACTCCCGACATCTTGTCGCGATCCACCGTCGTCCAGTCCGGCGTCGGAGAACCCAAGGTCATCTCCAGGAACCGGCCAATCAACTGCTGAGACTTCGCCGAAGCCTTCGCCGCCACCACGTCACCAGGCTGCACCTGATAACTCGCCACGTTCACACGCTTGCCATTCACCGTGATGTGACCATGGCTCACTGCTTGACGCGCCGAAAAGCGCGTGTTCGCAAAGCCCATGCGGAAAACCACGTTGTCCAAACGCTGCTCCAGCATCTGAAGCAAGATCTCACCGGTCACACCCTTCCGGCGTTGAGCTTCGGCAAACATCTTGCGGAACTGACGCTCCAACACGCCATACTGAAACTTCATCTTCTGCTTCTCAGCCAAGGCCGTGCCGTATTCGGACAGCTTGCGGCGGGTGTTGCGCACCCCGTGCTGACCAGGGGGGAAATTGCGCAGCTCAAGCGCCTTCGACGGACCAAACAATGCCACACCAAAACGGCGGGCGATTTTCTCACGGGGACCTCTGTAACGTGCCATAACTTAAGTTTTCGGGGAAAGGGATCAGGGATTAAACGCGACGTGCTTTGGGAAGACGGCAGCCATTGTGAGGAATCGGTGTCACGTCTTGAATGACCATCACTTCCACTCCAAGAGATTGAATCGCACGAACTGCTGACTCACGGCCAGAACCAGGTCCGCAAAGACGCACTTCCACTTCGCGCAAGCCATGGCCCATCGCTTGACGGCAGGCATCTTGAGAAACCACTTGAGCCGCATAAGCCGTGCCTTTCCGGCTGCCGCGGAAACCCATCTTGCCGGAGCTCGACCAGCCAATCACGTTGCCGATGCGATCCGTGATCGTCACCAGCGTGTTGTTGAAGGTCGCCTTCACGTGAACGATCCCGGAATGAACATTCTTGGAACCCTTCGCCTTGATGATCTTGCCAGCACCTTCAGTTCCGTCACCCGCACCGATCTCCACCCACACGGACTGAGACACAGCCTTGTCACCTCCGGTTGGCGCAGCGCGTTCAGCGGTGGCAGGCGCTGCTGGTGCAGCAGCCGCAACGGCAGGGGTTTCAGCAGGGGCCGCAGCAGCTTCAAGCTCAGCGGAGTTCGGTTCGGTCGTTTCGTCAGCCATGTTTTTGGGAATGCTAGAGGGTCTTGTTCAGCGCGTCGCAGCCAGATTATTTCTTCTTGGCTTGGGCGCCGACGGTCTTGCGACTACCCTTGCGAGTACGTCCGTTCGTGTGAGTCCGCTGACCGCGGGATGGCAGACCACGACGGTGGCGGTGCGCACGGTAGCAATTGATGCTCAAAATCCGCTTCATGTGCGCCCCGATCTCACGACGAAGGTCACCTTCCATCGGCAGATTGGTCGCCTGAATCGCCTGCGTCAAAACCGCAAGCTGCTCGTCCGTCAATTCACCCGCACGGGTGTTCGGGTCGATCTTCGTCGCCGCCAGAATCTTCCGGCTCAACGGCAGCCCGATCCCGTAAATATACGGCAGCGAGTATTCGATTTTCTTTTCGTTCGGGATTTCAACACCAATGAGACGGGCCATAAGAGAGTAAGGTCAGAGTGAAATAAAGGATTAGCCCTGGCGCTGCTTGTGCCGTGGGTTCTTACACACCACACGAACAATACCCTTGCGCCGAATAACACGGCAGGCTTCACAGAGAGGTTTGACAGAGGGACGTACGCGCATGGTGAAAAAACAAATAAAGTTCAACCCCAAATCAAGGAAAGGGGGGCGGAAGTAGTACCATAACTCCCAACCCGCGCAAGATGTTTTTCCAAAATGGTCTGCACTTTTAAAGTAAAACTCCCCATTTCGTTCTCTTTTCAGCCGAAAAGATCCGTTTTGATGCCCTTTTCACCCTCACCCACCTTCGCCCAAAACCCGCTCTCATCCAACACCTCCACCCCCAGCTTCCTCGCCTTCTCCAACTTACTCCCCGCCTCTTCCCCTGCCAACAAATACGTCGTCTTCGCACTCACTGATCCCGACACCTTCCCTCCATGGCTGCGAATCACCTCAGCCATCTCCTCCCTCGGCCGACTCAACGTCCCCGTGATCACCCAAGTCGTCCCCACAAACACCTCCGACGCCGCCGCCACCTTTCGCTGCTCAAACGTCAAGCCCGTTGCCCGCAACCGCGCCAACAACGCCACATTCCTCTCCTCCCGAAACCACGCATGCACACTCGCCGCCACCACCACCCCTACATCTTCACACTTCAACAAATCCTCTACCTCCGCCGCCGCTAACTGATCAATCGATCCAAAAAACTCCAGCAAAGTTCGCGCTGCCGTCACCCCCACATGCAGAATCCCCAAACCAAACACCAATCGCCACGGCGCCTGCTCTTTGCTTTCCTTCAAGGCCTTCACCAAATTCTCAATGCTCTTCGCCCCCTGCCGCTCCAACCTCGCCAAACTCAACTCATCCAACTGATACAAATCCGCCGCATCCTTGACCAAGCCCGCATCCACCAACTGCCCCACCACCTGCTCCCCCAATCCCCGAATGTCCATCGCCCCGCGACTCACAAAATGCTCCAACCGCCGCTTCACCACCTCCGGACAATCCGGATTCGGACACCGTAACACCACCAACTCCTCATCCTTCTTCGCCTCCGTTCCACACACTTGACAACACACCGGCGGCACAATGACAAGCTCTCCCCCTGTCCGCCTCTCCTTCTTCACCATCACCACCGCCGGAATGATCTCCCCCGCCTTCTCAATCACCACCCAATCCCCCACCCGAATGTCCTTCCGCTCGATCTCCTCAAAATTATGCAGCGTCGCATTCCCCACCGTGCTCCCGCTCAAAAAAACCGGTTCCAACCTCGCCACCGGCGTCAACGCTCCCGTCCTCCCCACCTGAATGTCCACCGCCAACACCTGCGTTTCCGCCTGCTCCGGCTGATACTTGTACGCAATCGCCCACCGCGGTGCCTTGCTCGTCGCCCCCAACTCACGCTGATCCCCAAACGCATTTACCTTGATCACCGCCCCATCCGTCTCATACGGCAGCGCCTTCCGCTTCTCGTCCAACTCCCGAATCGCCAAAACCAATGCCTCCGCAGTCTCAGCACGCCACACCAAATCCGCCTTCCTTAGCCCCGCCTTCCCCAACAACTCCAACACCTCCGAGTGCGCCCCCACCTCCGCATCCCCCGCATCCGCCAACCCATAAAACACCACATCCAATGGCCGCTTCGCCGCGATCCTCGAATCCAACTGCTTCAACGTCCCCGCCGTTGCATTCCTCGGATTCGCAAACCGCGCCTCCCCCGCCTCATCACGCTCCTCATTCATCTTCGCAAATCCCGCCTTCGGCATGAACACTTCCCCCCGCACCTCAAACGTCTGCGACACACCCGCCGGCAACCTCAACGGCAGACTCTTGATCGTCCGCACGTTCATCGTCACATCATCTCCCACCTGCCCGTCCCCGCGCGTCACCGCATGCTTCAAAACCCCGCCTTCATAGCGAATCGAAATCGCCACCCCATCCACCTTCGGCTCCACCACGCACTCCACCTTCTCCCGCCCCAACCCCTTCTGCACCCGCTGAAAAAACGCCTCCAACTCCGCCTCCGAATACGTGTTGTCCAAACTCATCATCGGCACCGCATGCCTCACCTGCGTGAAGCCCTCAATCGGAGCCCCTCCCACCTTCTGCGTCGGTGAATCCGCCGTCACCAAATCCGGATGCGCCTCCTCCAGTTCAATCAACTCCCGCAGCAACGCATCAAACGCCTGATCACTGATCTCCTGCCTCGCCTCCTGATAGTACAACCGATTGTGTCGCTCAATCTCCCCCTTCAACGCATCAATTCTCAAAGCAGCTTCCGCAGACGTCATCATCCTCAAACAGTGAACACCTTGACCCCTGTTGCAATCAACAGATGCGGCATCATTGGCAAAAACCACTTCCTCTTCTTCGTTGCCCTCTCGTAAGTTCATTGAAACCCTGCTCCATGACCCTCCGCATCCTCCTCGCTTCCCTCGCCCTTCTCCTCACCCTTCCCTCACAAGCCGAGGAAAACCGCGTCGGCCTCTCCGTCGATCTCGTCTCCGAAGTCTCCCACATCCAACCCGGCACCCCCTTCTACGTCGGCGTCTTCATCCATCACAAACCCGGCTTCCACACCTACTGGAAACAGCCCGGCATCGTCGGCGTTCCCACCAGCATCAAATGGGACCTCCCCCGCGGCTGGAAAGGCGGCGACCTCGAATACCCCGAGCCCGAATCCGTCATGATGTTCACCCTCAAAGCCCAGGGCTACGAGCGCGATGTCCTCCTCCAAGCCCAAATCACACCGCCCAAAAAACTCGATCCCGGCTCCTCCATCACCCTCTCCGGCCGCGCCGTTTGGATGTGCTGCGCCCAATCCTGTCACCCAGGCTTCAAAGACCTCTCCCTCACCCTCCCCATCGCCGCCGACTCCCCCACCTCGGATCCCAAATGGCACCCCCTCTTCGAAAAAGAACGCGCCGCCCGCCCCCAGGAATCCTCCGCCTGGTCCTCCTCCGCCCGCCTCCTCAACGACTCCCAAGTTGAACTCCTCCTCACCCCCGCCTCCCCCAACGCCCGCCCCCTCTCACCCGCCCTCGCCAAACAAGTCATCTACTTCACCGAAGACGGCTGGATCGACTCCGACGACCCCCACTCCATCACCTTCGATACCGCCACCAAAGGCCTCCGCCTCCTCCTCCCCATCTCCAAAGGCCACCGCGACAAACGCCCCCCAAAAAACCTCGCCTCCCTCCTCCAACTCCCCGGAGGCTGGCAAAAAAAACACCTCCCAAAAACCCTCCGCCTCTCCCCAACTTTGACCCGTTAACCCTGAACAAGGGAGCGCGGACACTCCTGTCCGCCGTCTCACTGGTTGGCGAAGCCACAAGAACCCGTTACTCTGAACAAGGGAGCGCGGACACTCCTGTCCGCCGTCCCTCATGTCGGCGAAGCCGCAAGATTCCGGTTCATACCTTCATCAAATCAAACAACGTCACCATCCCCATCAACACCCCCTTCTCGTCCACCACCACCGCCTTCGACGCCCCACAACGAATCAACTCCTCAAACAACGCCGCCACCGGCCGCTCCGGCAACACCCGCACCGCCTGCTCCAAAGGCACCTCCGTCACACAAACCCCCGGCTTCATCCCCCGACTCTGCACCCACTCATAGAGCCCCGACCGCTTCAGCAGTCCCAACACCTGCCCCTGCCCGTTCACCACCGGATACGAACTGTGGTGCTGCTTCTGAAACACCTCCAACACCGACGCCACCGGATCATCACATCCAATCGTCGCCACCTCCGCGCACATCACCTCGCGCACCGTCCTACCCCGCATCCCCTCCGGCAGCGACTCCAAAGTCGCCTGTACCTGATCCGCCGAAGTATACGTCCCAGCCGTCCTCCGGAACAACGACCCCAACTCCCCCATCGACCCCACCATCTTCTCAAACGTCCGCGCTCCGATCGCCACCAGCGTCGTCGGCTTCACCGCCACCGCCTTGTACCGCCAAATCTTGTCCTCCAGCAGCGCCCGCCCTCCGAAGTGATCCCCCGGCCCCGCGCTCTTCACCACATGCCCCTCAGCATCCACAATGTCCACCTGCCCCGCACTCACCGCATACAGCGAAAAGGCCGGCTCCCCAGCCCGAAACAACACATCCCCCTCATTGAGATGCATCTCTTGCAGGGGCGATGAATAATCCGGCGTCAGCAAGTTGATGTCTCGCGGAAAAAACAAATCAAACGTCCACTCCACCATCACCCTCAACTTCCTGTCCAGCCCCGGCAGCTTCATCAAATAAATCGACCGCCACATGAACCACGCGATGAACCCCGAAAAGTTGATCCCCGCAATCTGAGCCACCGCCGTTCGGTGCCCGATCGACGCCAACTCACCCAACCCCGTAAAAGTGAAGGGCTTCAAAGGCTGCTCAAACACCGTCGCTGCCAAATTCTCTCCCACACAAAAACCCTCCCGCATCGCAAACTGCGCCGTCTCCGGACAACTCCCCCCATCCGCCTTCGGAAACACGGCGCAGTCACCAGCCGCCCACAACCAAGGCACCCCCTTCACTTGCCCCGTCGCCGCCACTACGATCTTTCCCCGCTCCATTGGCAACTCTCCACCCGCAGCCAACTTCGCCAATAGCGGATGCGGCGCATTTCCAATCGTGCACACCACTGTCGTCGCATCCAAACATTCCCCATCCTCTAACTGCACCGTCCGCGCCGTCACCGACCTC
>CANETF010000159.1 GCA_947440575.1 Verrucomicrobiaceae bacterium | reverse complement strand
GTTCATCCAGTGTGACGGCGTGAGTGTTTCGCCTGGCCAGCGGTCGCCGTGTCGCTGTGCGATGTCAGACGGCGATCATTCGTCCCCTTCGCCTTTGCTTTTGGCTTGGACAAAGCGCCACCGATAGAACCGGCGAGGGCTTTGCCTGAGGTGGCGATCTGCAGGTGGGTGTAACGCGTGTTCATCTGGTCGGAGGCGTGGCCAAGGATGAGGCGGCGGACGTCCTGAGAAACGCCGGCGTTTGCCATGATTGAATTGCAGGTGTGGCGCAAGCTGTGGTACGTGAGCGGGTTGAAGCTTTTGCCCTTCCCCTCGCCTTCCACAATCTCGGTCTTGATTCCAGACTCGGAGACAAGGCGCGAAAAACGGAATGAGAGTCCATCCCCATGGGTTCGCATTGTTGCAAGGGTGGGGCAGAGATACAAGGATCCCTTCGGGTCCATCCGCTTGAGGTGACTGGCCAGCGGTTCCACGAGCGGGATATCGACTCGCTTCTTGGTTTTGCCTTGGGTCAGTTGCCACACCCACCACGGCGCGGCCGCCGTGTCGATTTGCGTCCATAGGGCCTGGGTGCAATCGCTGAGGCGCTGGCCGGTGCACAGTCCCAACAGAAACGCCGTGAGCCATTCTTGGCGATCTGGATCCGCCGCTAAATAGGCCCCGAGTTTTTGGAGTTCGTCGGGAGTAAACGCGCGGCGTTCGTTGGGGGTGGAGGGGAGCGCATCGAGCAGTAAGGCGGGATTGCGCGGAATGAGGCCTTCGGCGTGGGCATCCGCAAAAATGGAACCGGTGGTGGTAAACATTTCGTTCACCGTTGCCGCGGCGATTCCCGCCGCCCGGATTTTGGATTGAATGTCGCGGAGGTGATGAACGGTGATGAGGTGAATCAGAATCGCGGGATCTTCCAAATGAGCGTTGAAGTTTTTGACCCGCCCTTTGTAATTCTGCCATGTTTTTGCACCGATGTGCCTGCGTTTTTGTTCCAGCCATCGATCGGCGTATTCGTTCCACGGGGCGGACTCGCGGATAGCTTGATGTCCGGAGAGGCGGAGGATGGCGTTGACCGTCTCGAGCACGTCCTCGCGCGAAAGGCCTCGAGGGTTGCCGGGGCCGGCGGACTGAGCCACCCGGGCCCACTCGCGCGCCACGGCCATCGCGGCGTCACGGTCCTCGAGTTTGGTGGTCTGAGTTTTCCAGAGCCACCGTTGTTGGGCGGCGTTCCAAACCCGAAACCTTGCCCGCCAGTAGGGGCTATCTGGGTGCCGATGAAGTTGAACGGAATCGGGGGTAGCCATGGCTGGAGTTAAAGCGAAAACTAGAACGCTGTCAATTTGTCACGTCGAATGTCACGGCGTCATTTCCTGCGTCTATCCTTATAAAATGGACGTTCCACGGATTCGGGGAACAATGCCAAAACCTCCAAAAAGGGCTGTTATCACTGTCTGGGGGTGGTGCTGTATGGAAGGAAGGCGATTGAGTTGAGCGGGGGAGTGTTTGAGGGGGAGCGAGCGTGGCAGGTGGAGCGGTTGCCGGAGGCGGTGAGGGAGTTGGTGGTGTCGGCTTTGATTGAGCGTGGGTGGTGATGAGCGTTGGGCTTTTGGAGGGGTGGATGTGCGAAAGGGTTTGAGGGGCGGGGGAGTTTGATTCATGGTCCAGGCCATGTCTTTAGCTCCCTTGAATCCCTCCGGTATCCTGCAGACGGCGTTTTCTTTTTGGTCCTCCAAAGTGCTGCTGACGGCGGTGGAGTTTGGGGTGTTTACGAAGTTGGGGGGGAAGCAGTTGACGGGGGCGGAGTTGGGGGCGGAGGTGGGGTTGCATCCGCGGGCGATTGCGGATTTTTTTGATGCGTTGGTGGCGATGGGGTTTTTGGGGAGGGAGGGGGATGGGCCGGAGTCGCGGTATTTCAACACGCCGGAGGGTTTGCTGTTTTTGGATGAGGGGAGTCCGCGGTATGTGGGCGGGATTTTGGTGATGCTGAATGCGCGGTTGTTTAAGTTTTGGAATGATCTGCCGACGGCGCTGCGCACGGGTTTGCCGCAGAATGAGGTGAAGCACGGGCAGAAGGGAATTTTTGAGGAGCTGTATTCGGACTCGGCGAAGTTGGAGCAGTTTTTGGGTGCGATGACGGGGATCTCGCGTTTGAATTTTGAGGCGCTGGCGGAGACGTTTGATTTTTCGAGGTATCAGACGCTGTGCGATGTGGGCGGGGCGACGGGGCTGCTGTGCATTGAGGCGGCGAAGCGTCATGCGCATTTGAAGTGTGAGAGTTTTGATTTGCCGCAGGTGGAGCCGGTGGCGAGGAAGCACATCGCGAATGCGGGGCTGAGTGAGCGGGTGACGGCGGTGTCAGGGGATTTCTTCAAGGATCCGCTGCCGAAGGCGGATGTGATCACGATGGGGATGATTCTTCATGATTGGAACCTGGAGAAGAAGATGCATCTGATTCGGGCGGCTTACGATGCGCTGCCTGAGGGTGGGGCGCTGGTGGCGATCGAGGCGCTGATTGATGACGGGCGGCGGGAGAATGTGCAGGGGCTGCTGATGTCGCTGAACATGCTGATCGAGTTTGGAGATGCGTTTGACTACTCGGGGGCGGACTTTAAGGGGTGGTGCTCCGAGGTAGGGTTCAGGAGGTTTGAGGTGATCCCGCTGGGTGGGCCTTCGAGTGCGGCGGTGGCTTACAAGTAGGAGCTGTGTGGGAGAGGGGTGAGAATTGGGATTTGAGATTTGCAGGGGAGGGAGGTATGCAGGGGGATGGATGGCAAACGAGATGTGGTTGAGAGGCTGGCGGAGCGTCGGCGGCGGCTGGCGGCTGCGGGGGTGGAGACGGAGGGGTTTCGGTTGGTGGATGGGGAGGGGGATGGGATGCCGGGGCTGTGGGTGGAGGTGTTGGGGAGGCATTGGATGGTGCAGCGGAAGGATGCGGGGTTGCCGAGGGATTGGGCGGGGCTGGTGGAGGAGGGGATTTGTGATTCGCTTTGGTTGAAGCAGTTGAGCAAGGAGGCGAAGGAGGCGCCGGTGTGTGTGGCGGGTGCGGGGCCGGAGGTGTTTGTGATTTCGGAGCAGGGGATGAGGTTGGAGGTGCAGCCGGGGGCGGGGTATTCGTGTGGGGTGTTTTTGGATCAGCGGGACAATCGGCGTCGGGTGCGGGAGGCGGTGGTGAAGCAGCCGGGGGCGCGGGTGTTGAATTTGTTTTCCTACACGTGCTCGTTTTCGGTGGCGGCGGCGCTGGGTGGGGCGGTGGTGACGAGTGTGGATTTGAATGCGGGGTATCTGGCGTGGGGGAAGCGGAACTTTGCTTTGAACGGGCTGGATGCGGAGGCGCATCACTGGGTGAAGGGGGATTCGTTTGACTGGCTGGCGGCGTTTGCGAAGCGGGGGCGTTTGTTTGACGGGGTGGTGCTGGATCCGCCGACGTTTTCGCGGGGGATCAAGAAGAAGGTGTTTCGGGTGGAGGAGGATTATGCGGAGCTGGCGGCGCTGGCGGCGGCGGTGATCGCGCCGGGGGGATGGCTGCTGGCATGCGCGAACACGCATCGGATGGAGTTGGGGGCGTTTGAGTGGGCGGTGCGGGATGGGTTGGGACGAGCGGGGAAGAGGGCTGTGGGGGGGATGGAGGCGGTGGGGATGCCGGTGGATTTTCCGGGGGTGGCGCATTTGAAGGCGCTGTGGGTGCGGGGGGTGGAGTGAAAGAGGCTGGGGGGATGGACGTTTAGCAGGGGCGATGCGTTTTTTATCTGTTTTGATGCTGGCTTTGTTGGTGGGTGGGGCGGATGCGGCGAAGCCGAATGTGCTGGTTATTGTGGCGGATGATTTGGGTTACCATGATGTGGGGTTTCAGGGGTCGAAGGAGATTCCGACGCCGCATTTGGACAAGCTGGCGGCACAAGGGGTGAGGTGCACGAATGGGTATGTGTCGCATCCGTTTTGCAGTCCGACACGGGCGGGGATGATGTCGGGGAGATATCAGCATCGGTTTGGGCATGAGAACAATCCGGCTTGGCTGCCGGAGAGTTTGACGGAGGGATTGCCGCTGAGTGTGGTGACGTTTCCGGCGCTGATGAAGCAGGCGGGGTATGTGACGGGCGCGGTGGGGAAGTGGCACCTGGGGGCGCATCCGCAGTTTCATCCGATGAAGCGGGGGTTTGATGAGTATTTTGGGGCGCTGGGGGGCGGGCATGCTTACTTTCCGTCGGGGAGCAAGAGTGTGGAGTATGGGATTCCGCTGAATCGGAACGGGAAGGATGAGGCGCAGACGGGGTATTTGACGGAGCAGTTTGGGGATGAGGCGGCGGCGTTTGTTGGGCGTCATACGGGAGGCGATAAGCCGTGGATGCTGTATCTGGCGTTCAATGCGCCGCACACGCCGTTGGAGGCGCCGGAGGCTTGGCTGGAGAAGTTCAAGCACATCGAGAACTCGAGTCGCCGGACGTATGCGGCGATGGTGGCGGCGATGGATGAGGCGATTGGGAAGGTGATGGCGAAGGTGGAGGCTGAGGGGGAGCGGGAGAACACGATGGTGTTTTTTGTGAGTGACAATGGGGGGCCGAATTTGGAGAAGAAGAGCGGGACGAATTTTACGGACAACACGCCGCTGCGCGGGGCGAAGGGGGATCTCTATGAGGGCGGGGTGCGGGTGCCGTTTCTGGTGAGCTGGCCGGCGAAGATCAAGCCGGGGACTTATGAGGAGCCGGTGATTGCTTTGGACTTCCTGGCGACATCACTGGCGGCGGCGGGGGAGAGTGCGCTGGCGCCGAAGGATTTGGATGGGGTGAATTTGCTGCCGTTTTTGACGGGAGAGGCAAGCGGGGTGCCGCATGAGACGCTGTTTTGGCGGTCAGGTGGGTTTGGTGGGAAGCACTCGGTGCGGCGTGGGAATTGGAAGCTGGTGAGTGGGGCGGCGAAGGCGTATGAGCTGTATGATTTGGGAGCGGATGTGGGTGAGGTGAAGGATTTGGCGGAGGCGAAGCCGGAGGTCGTGGGGGAGTTGGTGGCGGCGATTCGGGAGTGGGAGAAGGGGACGGTGGAGCCGGTGTTTGCGGGGCTGGGGGCGGTGAAGGCGAAGGCGAAGAAGGGGAAGAAGTAGGGGCGGCTATGAGTGTTGATTTGGGCCGGGGGGCGGCTTCGCTGGGTGATTCTGGTGCGGTCCAGCGCCTGTTCAAAAGCTGCTTAGGGATAGCAGGCGACGGCAAGGTTAAGACTGGCAAGTTCCGTAAAGTTCTTGACAGCGTGTTGCTGTGTAAATAAAAATGCGGTCATGAAAGCCGATGGATAGAGCTTGCTCAGTTCCGAGGTTTTTGCAGGCAGAAGGTAATGGCTGTCTGATGAGTTAGGAGACCAGTTAGTTAATTGCAGTGTTAGGCAATCATCACGAGAACATCGTTACAAACATCATGAAAATAGCAAAACAAGACATTCCCGAAAAGCTCAACGTTCCAGGCGCAATCGCGCGGCAGGAATTGAATTTTGGCAGCGTAGCCGGTTATGGAAACATTGCGGGAGAGTATTTCTCGCTTAAACAGGGGACTGACATTGCGCCACTTCTCAAAGGTTTGGAGTCAGATCTCTGCCAGTCGCCACATTGGGGGTATATGATTGAGGGAGAGGTTACCGTTTCGTATCTAGATGGAACGGAGGAAACCATTGTTGGTGGGGAGCTTTTTTACTGGCCTCCCGGGCATTCGGTCCGAGTGGGGGTTGACGCTGAGATTATCCTCTTCAGTCCGCAGGCCGAGCATTGCGCTGTTGTCGATCATCTCAAGAGGCAGTTGGAGGGCTGACCTGTTCAGTGAGAACCCACCAACAAATAAAGGCAACCGACGCGGGTCATGGCCGTTGATTCCGTGCGTTAGCGCAAGAATATTGCCGACTGAAGGGAACCAAAACCCAAGATGCTAGGCCTGGAAGCGCGAATAGCTGAGGCACGATTTGGATGTGGTCGGAAGTTTGTCGAAGCTATTCGAGGAGCTTTGGCCTCAATCGCAAAGAGCCCGACTCGACGAATCTGAATTCACCTTAATGGTCCACACATGTCTAAGGCAATTCAGCCATGAAGCGTGTCGTGGCTAAATCCAGCTTGGTTTTGTCTCGGAGAAACATGCGGGGCGCTCGAGAGACGATGACTAGTGAGGCAAGTTCGCGTTCATTGAGGGCAGTTAGGGGCTTTTGGTAGAGCTTCTGTGACACGTGCTGGATGCCGAGATGGCCTGATTGGTCTGAGATGAAGTGGCAATAAAGCAATTGCCGCTCTTCCTTCTTGAGATGCCACTTGACCAACATCGTCAGACCTGCAACCCGAGCGTGCTGCCTTGTGTGGGTCGTTTGCTTCAAGTCGAACAACATCAAGAGGCATCTTGAGATATGGAGATCATTGCCAGCCGCATGATCTAGACAGCGTGACAAAAATGATGGTATCACAGGAGTCGCCATTCGCTGGTACTCGACTATTTTCATGATGTGCGGCAGGCGTGGGCGGAAGGCCGTCAAGTCGAAGTATAAGAGTGCGGCTCCTATCCCCAGGATGACCAGCAAGACGATTAGCAGTGGAATCAACCAGAGCAGATGCAAGACTCTTCGCCAGCTTGGTCGCTGCGAAAGGGGATTTGAGCGGATGCCAGTCTGCACGTGTGCGTGAGTTGCTTGCGGAGAATCCGCCACGCATGCGGGATTGCAACATTCAAGAGACTGGTCTCTCGAATGGAAGAAGCTGGGTCGGGGTTTGGTGGGAGGTCGTTTGGGGGGCTATTTGGAGAGGAGGGATTCCATTAGCTTTTGGGTGCGGGCGACGATGCGTTGGGGGTCTTCGAGGAGGCCGGCGGAGAGGAGGGCGTTGTCGAGGACTTGCTCGGCGATGAGCTGGGCGGTTTCGCTTTGGGCGGGATTCGCTTTGGCTTCGGCGAGTTGGCGGATGATGGGGTGGCGGGGGTTGATTTCGAGGATGACGTTGGCGGTGGGGAGGGCGCCGTCTTTGTTCATGGCGCGCATCATTTGACGGAGTTGGGGTGTCATCTCGCCATCGGGGGTGAGGACGAGGGCGGGGGAGCTGAGGAGGCGTTTGCCGGGGCGGACGGATTCGACACCCTCTGTGAGGGTTTCTTTGAGCCAGTCGCAGAGGCTGGTGGTGGCGTCTTCGCTGAGGGATTCGCCTTCGGTCGGGGTGGTGTCGTCGCCGAGGTCGATTTGGTCGGAGTTGACGGCGTGGAGGGTTTTGCCTTCGAACTCGCGGAGGGAGGAGACGACGTATTCGTCGATGGGCTCATAGAGGTAGATGACTTCGAGGCCTTTGGCTTTGAAGCTTTCGACGTAGGGGCCGGCTTCGATGGTGGCGCGTGATGGGGCGACCTGATAGTAGATGGCTTTTTGGTCTTCCTTCATGCGGCCGATGTAGTCGGCGAGGGAAATGACTTCGCCTTTTTCGGTCATGGAGGTTTCGAAGCGGATGAGCTTGGCAATGCCCTCACGGTTGGTGGTGTCGGTGGCGATGCCTTCTTTGAAGAAGCGGGAGAACTTGCTGTAGTATTCGCTCCATTTTTTGGGGTCGTCCTGGGCTTCCTTGTCGAGATGCTTGAGGAGGCGCTTCGAGACGACGTCGCCGAGTTTGCGGACGAGGGCGGAGTCCTGCATGGACTCGCGGGAGATATTGAGGGGGAGGTCTTCGCTGTCGATGACGCCGCGGATGAAGCGCATCCAGTCGGGGAGGAGCTTGGCGGGTTGGGAGTCGATGAGGACTTTTTTGCAGTAGAGGGCGACGCCGGGTTCGGTCTGGCCCATGCCCATGAGTTCCATGTTTTGATGGGGGAGGAAGAGGAGGGCGTTGATGACGAGGGGGGCGTCCGCCTGGAAGTGGAGGCGGTAGCTGGGGGTGTCCCAGGCGCGGGCGGTGAATTTGTAGAAGTCGTTGTATTGTTCGTCGGTGACGGCGTCTTTGGTTTTGAGCCAGATGGCGTCGACGGTGTTGATGCGCTCGCCATTGAGGTAGATGGGGAAGCCGACGAAGTTGGAGTAGCGCTTGAGGACTTCGCTGATGCGGTCGGGTTTGGCGAATTCGGCGGCGTCTTCTTTGAGGTGGAGGACGATGGAACAGCCGCGCTCCTGCTCGGTGGCGGCGGTGTCGATGGAGTAGCCGGTGGCGCCGTCGCTGGTCCAGGTGAGATGCTCGCCTTCGGGGCGCCAGGAGTGGGTGGAGACGGTGACTTCGTCGGCGACCATGAAGGCGGAGTAGAAGCCGACGCCGAACTGGCCGATGACTTTGGCTTCGTCGCCTTTGCCAGCGTTTTTGAGGGCGGTGGCGAAGGCTTTGGAGCCGGAGTGGGCGATGGTGCCGAGGTTTTCGATCAGTTCGTCACGCGACATGCCGAGGCCGTGGTCGGCGATGGTGAGGGTACGTTTTTCCTCGTCGGTGGTGAGGGAGATTTCGAGGGGGAGATCCGCCTGGAAGATGTTGTTCTCGGTGAGCTGGGTGTGGCGGAGCTTTTCGAGGGCGTCGGCGGCGTTGGAGACGAGTTCGCGGACGAAGATTTCCCGGTCGGTGTAGAGGGAGTGGATGACGATGTCGAGGAGCTGTTTGACTTCGGCTTGGAATTCGTGTTTGGCGGACATAGAGGCGTTATTTTGGGACAGGATTGACGGGATTTAGAAAGGATTGCTACGCTTCGCTTCCGTTCGGGCTGCCTTTAGCAGGCTGTCTCCCTTGGGTCGGCTAACAAGATTTTGGGAGGGTGACTGTAGTGATGGCTTTCGTGGTGTCAAACTTGGAGGTTTGTGAGGTGACGGTTGGGTGGGGAGGCGCGGCGTCAGCTTGGTTGGCTGAGGGGGCCGGGGTGGGGTGGCTGGGCACCGGGGCGCGAGTGGGCGGGAGGCCCATGTGGCTTTAGTGGGCGCCGCTGCCGCGGAGGACGGCGGGGAGGGTGCGGAGGAGGATTTGGAGGTCGAGCCAGAGGGACCAGTTGTCGATGTAGGCGAGGTCGAGGGCGACCCAGTCTTCGAAGTTTTTGATGCCGTTGCGGCCGGAGACTTGCCAGAGGCAGGTGAGGCCGGGTTTGACGCTGAGGCGGCGGCGTTGGGCGTGTTTTTCGATGCGATCGATTTCGTAAACGGGGAGGGGTCGGGGGCCGACGAGGCTCATTTCGCCGCGGAGGACGTTGAGGAGTTGGGGGAGTTCGTCGATGCTGAGGCGGCGGAGCCAGGAACCGAAGGCGAAGATGCGGGGGTCGTTGCGGATTTTGAAGACGGGGCCGTCCATTTCGTTTTGAGCGGCGAGTTCCTCGCGCATGGCTTCGGCGTTGGTGTGCATGGTGCGGAATTTCCACATCATGAAGGGCTTGCCATTTCGTCCGGCGCGTTCCTGACGGAAAAAGATGGGGCCGGAAGAGGCGAGGCGGATGCCGACGAGGGCGATGATCCAGAAGGGGATGCTGAGGACGAGGAGGACAGCGGCGCCGACGCGGTCGAGCGTGTCTTTGAAGAGGAGCGCCCAGGAGACTTGGGGGGTGCTGTGGAAGACGAGCATGAGGCGTCCGGCGAGGGTGTCGAAGGTGGGTCGAGCGATGGCGGTTTGGAAGAAGTCGGAGGCGATCCAGGCTTCGACGCCTTCGGTTTCGCAGGCTTGGACGGCTTCTTCGACGCGGGCGAAGTGGATGTGCTGGGCGGCGAGGAGGACGCGGCTGACGGCATGCTGATGCATGGCGGACACCAGGGTTTCGACAGGGTGCTGGGTGAGGTCGATGCAGGCGCGGACGTCGATTTCGGCGCGGTGTTCGTCGCTCATGGATTCGAGGAGGCGATCCATGTCCTCGGTGAGGCCGGCGATGAGGACGGGTTCGCGACCAACGCCGGAGTGGATGCGGCGGCGGAGGGAGATGCGCTGGCAGCTTTCGCGAAGGAGGATGGCGAGGACGCCGAGGGAGAGGCCGAGGATGAGGACGGCGCGGCTGGGGACCTGCCAGCGGACGAAGATGGAGAGGGCACCGATGATCATGCCGACGATGACCAGGGCTTCAAGGAGTTGGCGGATGGAGCGGGCGGGGGTTTTGCTGATGAGATTCGTGTAGAAACCGCGGCTTTCGAGGATGACGGGGGTGAAGGGGACGATGACGGCGAGGAGCCAGAGAGACTCACTGAAGGGAGGGATGGCGCCGAGGTTGGGGAAGAAGTGGAGCGCGAGTTCGGAGCGGAGGTAGTGGCCGAACCAAAGAAAAAATGCCAGAAGACCGCTGTCGGTGAGTTCTGTGAGCTGCAAATTGATTTCTTGTCGCCTTCCGAGCATAGTGGAGGGAATAGATTCTGAATTACTTCCAATAACCTGAAAATTATAGCACTCCTAATAAATGGCTCAACATGTTTCATCGAAAAATTTGCTGCTGTCGGTGAGGCCGTTGGTGGTGGGAGTGCCTGCTGGGATGGAGGCTTTGCGGGGGTTTGTGGCGGAGGGGGCGGAGGCGCAGGTGGCGCAGTGTGACGTGCTGGAGTTGCGATTGGATTTGCTGAAGGTGGGGGCGGAGGAGTTGTTGGGGCTGTTGGAGGGGGTGGAGACGCCGTTGCTGGTGACGGCGAGGCATGGGGCGGAGGGGGGCGAGGGGAATCTGAGTGCGGAGGCGAGGTGGGCGTTGGTGGAGCCGTTTTTGGGGCGGGCGGCGCTGTGGGATGTGGAGTTGAGGAGTCTGGGGGAGATGCGAGATGGGGTGCGGCAGGCGCAGGCGGCGGGGGTGGGGGTGATCGGGTCGTTTCAC
>CANETF010000158.1 GCA_947440575.1 Verrucomicrobiaceae bacterium | reverse complement strand
TCTTTGTGAGGCCTCCTGAGGCCGCGGCAAAGGTATCACGATGCTGCCTGGGCTGTGCTGGGGCGGTTGTGTGCATGTTGTGGGAATGTGTTGTGGGGTCCATAAGCCCTGGGCTGGAGTTGTTTGGACCCCAAGCTCCCCCCAAACCGCCAGCACCCTCACCAGCACCAAACACCCCCCGGCGCGCGGAGTTCCAACTCCGCAGCACTTCACCCGCTCACCCACCCCCAAGCAAAGAACAATCTCAGCCCAAAAAGCACCCCCAACATCAGCCCTATCAACCCTCACAACCTCACCCCCACGCCACACCCCATTTCCAAACACCCCCGCCCAAGGAGTGACGGCTTCTAGCCGTCACCATCCCCCCACCCCAACACCCCACCCAACCTCAGCACCAAAGGTGCGCCCCATGCCAGCCCAGGGCAACGCCCTGGGTTTCACCCCCATTCCCCATCAAGCCCCAAAGGGGCGCCACATCCCCCCGCCACACACCATCTCCCACCCTCCAAGACTAGGAGTGCCCTACCTCATCACAACATCTCAAACGGATTGATGACCTGAAGCCCCGAAATGTGCCTGAAGTCATCCACATTCCTCGTCACCAGCGGCAACCCATATTCCAGCGCAGTCGCCCCGATAATCGCATCTCCCAGCTTCATCCGCCACTGCTGCCGCAGACGCACAGCAGACTCGATCACCTCCTCATCCAACGCATACAAAATCACCTCATTCAAAAACGCACGAATCGCCTGATCTTCCCCAGCGTTGATCCCAGCGAATCCGAGAGCCTCCACGCGGGTCACACTCGCACAGGCAGCCTCGGGATGCTGAGTCCATGGCGACAGCCAGACACCATCAGACTTGCACGCATCGATCACGATGTTCGTGTCCAGCAGCATGCCCTCACTCCCGCCCGGGTTGAATGACGTCTTCCCGGATCGAACGCTGCCACGCCACCGAATCAGAAATGTCCCGATAAGGATTCAACTCCCGCACCTTTTCCAAAGCCGCCATCCGCCGCGCGATCATTTCCGGCGATGCCTGAGAAATCTGTCGCTTGGGTTTGCTCTCCGTGCCCTCTGCCACCGTCAGCACCACATGAGCACGACCAGGCTTCAGCCAATCAGGGAGCGGCGACAAAAGCTTCATGCTCCCATCCGCAGCGATCTCAATGTCCGTCTCCAGCGTGTTCATGCCAAAAGCATAGCCGCATTCTCCACTCCGTAAAGCCCCCACTCAAACCCTCACCTCGATCAACCACGACACATCCCCTCTCCCTTCCCTTTTTCTGCCCCCCATTTTTCTGCCAGTGCCCGCATTCCCCCCATCTCCCATCTTCTACCTCCCATCTCCGGCGCCCAAGCGCCCAGCCCTCCCTTCTCCGTCCGCCCCGCGGCCTCAATGACACATCATCAACACCCCCGACTCGTCCCACATCACCGTCCCCCGCAACCGCCAAGCCATCACCACCGCCGCCACCAGCGCCAACCCCCGCTGCGCCCGCCGCAACGTCACCGGCGACACCTTCCCCCCAATCCAGTGCATCTGGCTCTGCACCACCCACAGCAGCGGCAGCGTCCCCAAAGCAAACGCCCCCGCAAACTCCGCCCCCCGCATCGCCGACCCATTCACCATCGCCAACCCCAGCATCACATACAACGGCCCGCACGGCAGCAGCGGCGTCGCCAACCCCAGCAAACCCGCCCGCCACCCCGACCGCATCTGAAACGCCCGCAACTGAATCGCCCGCAGCGGCTTCGACAAAAACGCCGGCTTCGGTAAATGCCGATCCACCCCAATCCCCACCAGCACAAACGCCAGCACTATCAACCACGGCAGCACCATCCCCGCCCCGCTCTGAAACCAACGCAACGGCATCACCCCCAACGCCCCCGCAATCGCCCCAGCCAGAGCATACGCCAAAAAACGTCCCCCATGATACAGCGCCGTGTTCCGCGCAAACCCCTCCCCAGGCTTCACCGCCCACGAGCACGAAAGCGGCCCGCACATCCCCACACAGTGCACACTCGTCACCAAGCCAGCCAAAAAGGCCGCCGCGCTTGTGTCAATCACCGCCATGCTGAATCACCTCCCGTTTCACCATCGGCACCTGCGGCGGCTGATGCTTCACCGCGAACACAATGAACGCGATCCAAAGCGCCACAAAGGAGCCAAACAACCCGACCACCAGCAGCCAGGGCCTATTGAATAAAATCTTTCGCATTGAGAGGAGCATTGTTTTTCAGCCGAGGATCAGGCCCCAGCAATTCCATGGCACGCGTCAATGAACTGGAACCGCTCTCCAAATCCGTCACCCGCACCTTCAGCGTCTGCTTCACTTGAAACTTGTCCTCCGGAATCGCCAGCACCAGCGCCTTCACCTCCTCACCCAAGGGCGGCAATTCCATCACCTCATCCAATCCCGTGATCGAAGTCTCCGGCGGCAGATTCCCCTCCATCACAAACTTGAATCGCGCCGTCACATCCCGCTTGTTGATCACCCGAATCAAAAACTGATTCCGCACCACTCCGTCCACAATAAAGAACGGCGCCCCCTGCATCCGCACGACACTGGCCCGCACCGGCGACACCGACTTGAACGCGAACGAAAACGCCGTCACGCCTAACACCAGCAGGACCGAGTAAAAGATCGTCCTCGGCCGAACGAACTTCGTCTTCTTGCCCTCGAATCCGTTCCACGAATCATACCGAATCAACCCCGTCGGCCGCTTCACCTTCGTCATGATGTCATCACAGGCATCCGCACACGCCGCGCACCCGATGCACTCCAATTGCAATCCATTCCGAATATCAATCCCCGTCGGACAAACCTGCACACACCGATTGCATGACACACACGAACCCGCATTCGGATCACTCACCTTCCCCCTCGGCTCCCCCCGCTTCTTGTCATAGCCGATCACCAGCGAGTTATCATCCGTCAAAGCCGACTGCAGCCGCCCATACGGACACATGATCACACAAAACTGCTCCCGAAACCAACTGAACGACCCATACAACGCCAGCGTCAAAAAGGTCACGATCCCGAACACCATCAAATGATTCTCCGGAGTCTCATGCATCATCTTATACAGTCCCTTGATCGAAACAAAGTAGCTCAAAAACACATGGGCGATCACCGCCGAGATCAGCAAAAAGATCCCCTGCTTTAGTACCGTCTTCCCAATCTTCGTCGCATCCCACGGCGCATCCTCCAGCTTCCGCCGCGCCGCCGCATCCCCGTCAATCCAGCGCTCCACCCGGCGATACACATGTTCCAGGAACACCGTGTAAGGACACGTCCACCCGCACCACACCCGCCCAAACAACGACGTCACAAAGAACAACGCAAACGCCAAACCCGTCACAAAGAAAAACCCCAGCCACAGATCCTGCGTCGCAATCGTCAGCCCAAAAAAATGAAACCGCCGGCTCGCCACATCCAAGAACACCGCCGGATACCCCTTCACCGGAATCCAAGGCAAAGCCACGTAAACCACCAGCAACACCAGCGCCGTCAGCCTCCGCCAAAACGTGCACTTCCCCTTCACATCGGACGGATGAATGTACCGCCGTGAGCCATCGGCATTGATCGACCCCAGCGAGGTCAAGTTGAGAGGAGTTTGGCTCATGAATGGGTGGAGATGGCAAACCTTACGACTTCGGCGCAACAGGCGCTGCCACCGGGGCCGTCCCCTGCTTCAAAGGCGAGTCCGCCGCCAAAGTCACTGGTTCCCCTTCCTTGTGATGACTCATCACAAACGCCACCACCTCCGTGATCTTCTTGATCCCCAGCGCTTCCCAGGACGCCATCCCCTTCGTGATGTCCGGCGCTCCTTTGCGCACGATTGTCATCAACTGAGTCGGATTCCCGCCATGCTTCCACTCGGTGTCGTTCAACGGCAATCCAGGCAATTTCACCCCAGCCAAATGCGCCGACAAATCCGCTGCATGACACGCCACACACGTTGCCATAAACGTCGCCTTACCCGCCTCCACCACCTCCGGCGTCCGCGACATCTCCCAAAGCTTCTTGTCGTCAATCGCCTCCAACTCCTTCGCCCGCACCGCCTCAATCTTCGCCATCTGCTCACCAATCAATTCATGATCCGTCCGGCCATACCCCAGTTGGTAATAAGCCAGCCACCCGATCACAAACCACACCATCGTGATGTACCAGGTAAACAACCACCAGTTCGGTAGCTTTTGATCATACTCTTGGATCCCGTCATAGACGTGACCCCTTAGCGTGGGTTCGTTTGACTTGGAAGAAGGTTCAGCTGAGTTCATAAGCGAAGGTTCAATCTACAGTTTGGGGGTTTGCGCCTCCGGCCCGTCTTCGAGCGGTAGCGATGCCATCTGATCCCGACGGTCCGGCTTCATCAGCATGGCCCGAATCACCATCACAAAATATATGGTGGAAGTGAAAGCAAAGGCCAACACCGGAACAATCAGGCTCCAGTTATCGTAAATGACGCGTTTAAACATAGTGCAAAAAGGAGTGAATGAATAATCTGAACAAAACTACTGACCAGCTGGCAAAGGAAGGCTCGGCGGCTTAACCGACGTCCGGAACTTGTCAGGATCACCCGGCTTCAAAGGAAACGGCAGACCTTGAGTCCCATCCGTCAACCGCTCCTCAACCTCTGGCGTGTCGTATTGCCCCAACTTCATCAGGTAAGCGATCAATGCCACAATCTCGGTATCAGGACTGGCCGCAATGCCCTTCTCCTTCAGCCTTCCAACCACCTCAATACCCTGCTCGATCGCCTTCTGCTTGATCTCATCCCCCGACATCGCAGGATACGGCACCCCCAACTGCGTCATCGCCGCAATCTTCGCCGGCAGCGACTTCTGATCAAACTTCCGCTCATAAAGATGCGCATAAGGCGGCATGTTGGACCCTGGAGAAGTCGACCTCGGATCCAGCATATGTTTGTAGTGCCAATCCTCGGCATACCGGCTCCCCACCCGTGCCAAATCCGGCCCCGTCCGCTTGGATCCCCACTGGAACGGATGGTCGTAAATCGATTCCCCCAAGCGTGAGTAATCACCGTAGCGCAGCACATCCGGCAGCATCGTCCGAATCATCTGACTGTGGCAGTTGTAGCAGCCTTCATTCACATACAGATCCCGCCCCGCCAACTCCAACGGCGTGTAAACCTTCTGAATCCGATCCTCAATGTTCTGTGCCCGATTCACCACCACCGTCGGAATGATCTGAATCAAACCCCCAAGCAATACCGCCACAAACGTCAGCACCGTGAACGGCATGTAGTTGAGCAAAAGCCGGTCATACCAGTTCGACCACTTCTGGGCTCCCTGTTGGAATTTCCGGATTGCAATCACCGCAAAGATTCCAGCGCAAACCAATGACGCAATATCCGCACCCGGAGGCAGGAAGACCCAACCCATGATCAGCAAAAGCCCGCCAAACATGTAGGCAATCGGGTCATTGATGAACGTGTCCTTCAACGGCATCGTGTCCTTGTCACCACGATTCAGCAGAGCTACCTCACGTGATTCATTCACAGCCTTCCCTCGGCGCGCCGTCAGCACCAGGTTCACCAGCATCAACACCATCCCACAAAAGTAGAGCAACCCCCCAACAATCCGTGCTGCCATCAAAGGCCGAATCGCTGTCAACGTGTCCAGGAAAGCCGGATACATCAGACTCGTCCCCTCCGGATTCGTCGCGTTCAGCATCAACCCCTGCATGATCCCGGACACCCACATCGCACCCACATAAATCAAGATCCCCATCGTCCCGATCCAGAAGTGGAAGTTCGCCCACGCCGTCGAGTAAAGCTTGGTTCCATAGAGCCTTGGCGCCAGCCAGTAAAACAACCCCGCCGCCATGAACCCATTCCATCCCATCGCTCCGGAGTGCACGTGACCAATCGTCCAGTCCGAGTAATGCGATAGCGCATTCACCGCCCGAATCGAAAGCAACGGCCCCTCAAAGGTCGACATCCCGTAAAACGTCACCGCCGCAATAAAGAACTTCACCACCGGATCCGTCCGCAACTTGTCCCAAGCTCCCCGCAGCGTCAGCAACCCATTGAGCATCCCACCCCAGCTCGGCGCCCACAGCATCAAACTGAAAAACATCCCCAAATACTGCAACCACATCGGCAAAGCCGTATTCAGCAAATGGTGCGGCCCCGCCCAAATGTAGATGAACACCAGCGACCAAAAGTGCACGATCGATAGCCGATACGAATACACCGGCCGCTCCACCGCTTTCGGCAGAAAGTAATACATGATCCCCAGGATCGGAGTCGTCAAAAAGAACGCCACCGCGTTGTGCCCATACCACCACTGCACCAGCGCATTCTGCACCCCCGAGAACACAGTGTAACTATGCGTCCAACTCGTCGGAATCGACAGGTGATTCACGATGTAGAGCATCGCAATCGTGATGATCGTGGCGATGTAAAACCACAACGCCACATACAAGCTCGGCTCATTCCGTTTGTGCAAGGTCCAGAAGAAGTTCACCGCAAACACCACCCAGATCAGCGTTACGGCGATGTTGATCGGCCAAATCAATTCCGCATACTCTTGTCCGCGGCTCAATCCCAATGGCAGCGTCACCGCCGCCGAAACAATGATCATCTGCCACCCCCAAAAGTGAATCTTCGATAGCAAATCCGACGCCATCCGCGCCTTGCACAGCCGCTGAGTCGAGTAATACACCCCCGCAAACATCATGTTCCCCACGAACGCAAAGATCACTGCGTTCGTATGCAACGGCCGCAAACGACCAAATGTCAGAAACGAGGTATTAAAATTGAGCTGATGAAAGTTCAACTGGGAGGCAATCAGTAATCCCACCAGCATTCCCACGATCCCCCAAATGATGGAGGCCCACATGAAGCGGCGGACAGATTGATCATCAAACTCGATGATGGCTTTGGCGGCGTTGTTTGTACTCATAGTGAAAGGGCTGAAGTCTTTGAAATGGGGTTGAGGTCTTTAGCTCTGGTCACACGGGCACTCATCGCCCCTGCAGATTCCCTGGGAGTCGCCTGCACAATCCCGGTGTCGTCCAAAGGCAGCAGCGCCTCCTGCTCAAGACTGCGAACTCTCCGCTGCGCACGTTCCGCCACAAAAAGGACGGCAAATAGGATTCCAAAAAGCAGACTGACAAACACGGTGACGGCAAAAACTTCCATTGCCTGAATCAACCTCAACTTCCTCCCCACCGCTCTCCGTCACTTGCTCAACGGTGCACGGATTTTGTTCAGCAAAGCAAATCAAACTCCCGCCTGATCAGACGGCCGGGCTTCCGGGGATCCCCCCAGTTCCGGCAACTCCACCGTATCCGGAATTTCCGCCCCCTCATTCATCCACAGCGCCTCCGTCCCCTCAGGAGCCGGCCAATCCAACACTTCCACGGCCTGCCCCGGCCCCTGCCCCAACAAATCCCCCCCCTGCCCTTGCCCAGTCGCAGGGGTCACATCGTCCCTCACCACAAGTGGCACCGGTTCCAAATTCAAAAGCCACCCTCCCTGCGTTTCTTCGTCCTCCACCACCTCTTCAGGCTGCTCATTCACCGCTTCATCGTCACCGGCAATCTCGTCCACCTTCGGCCCGTTGGACTCCACACAATTCCTCTCCCCGCAGCACTTCCAAAGCGTCAATCCCAACCCCAGCGCCACCCCTCCCCTGCGGTATCCCCGCGCCACCATCACACCCGCCAGAGCCGCTGCCGCCAACCAACCCCACCCAGACCGCCTATCTGCGTCACAACACTCCTGTTTAACTTGGTTGCCTTTAGACTCCATCGCGAATCAATCCCTAGCATAGGTTCAGCTAGAACGCTCGCAAACGTTATCTGCCCAGTCCGGCCGCCAATACGGTCCGACTGGGCTGAAACCATATGATCACTCCCCGTCCTTGCCCGATGACGCCGACAATTGCGCCAGCACGGACAAATCTTCCAGCGTCGTCGTATCTCCCTTGATCTGCCCACCCGAGCAAATCTCCTTCAACAACCGCCTCATGATCTTCCCGCTCCGTGTCTTCGGCAGCGATGCCGTAAACCGAATGTCGTCCGGCTTGGCGATCGCTCCAATCACACTCCCCACATGATTGCGCAATTCCTTCGCCAACGCTGGCGATGTCTCATGCCCTTCCTTGAGCGTCACAAACGCCACCACCCCCTGCCCCTTGATCTCATCAGGCCGCCCCACCACCGCCGCTTCAGCCACCGCCGGATGCGATACCAACGCGCTCTCCACCTCCGCCGTCCCCAGGCGATGCCCCGACACATTCAAAACATCGTCCAAACGCCCCTCGATCCAGAAGTTCCCTTCCTTATCACGATGCGCTCCATCACCCGCCAAATAGATCCCCTTGTAAGCACTCCAGTAGGTCTCCTTGTATCGCGCCTTGTCCCCGTAAATCGTCCGTAGCATCGATGGCCAGGGCTGCCGAATCACCAACTTCCCTGCCCCCGCTCCCTTCACTTCGTTGCCATCATCATCCAGGATCGCCGCATCAACCCCAAAGAACGGCAGCGTCGCCGTCCCCGGTTTCGTCGGCGTCGCCCCTGGCAGCGGCGTGATCATGATCGCACCGGTCTCCGTCTGCCACCAGGTATCCACAATCGGACAACGTCCGCCGCCAATCATCCGATGATACCACATCCAAGCCTCCGGATTGATCGGCTCTCCCACCGATCCCAACAACCGCAGGCTGCTCAAATCATGCTTCTTCACCCAGTCATCTCCCCACTTGATGAACGCCCGAATCGCCGTCGGCGCGGTGTACAAAATCGTCACCCGATGCCGCTCAATGATGTCCCAGAACCGATCCGGCTCCGGCCAGTTCGGAGCCCCCTCATACATCAAAATCGTCGCCCCATTCGCCAGCGGCCCATACACAATGTAACTGTGCCCCGTGATCCATCCCACATCCGCCGTGCACCAGTAAATATCATCGTCACGCAGATCAAACACATACTTGCTCGTGCAGTACGTCCCCAACAAATACCCCGCCGAACTGTGCAAAATCCCCTTCGGCTTCCCAGTCGATCCTGACGTGTAAAGAATGAACAGCGGATGCTCCGAGTCCACCGCCTTCGCAGGGCAATCCCCGTTCACCTTCTTCGCCTCATCATGCCACCAAACGTCGCGACCCGCCGTCATCGTCACTTCCTGACCCGTCCGTTTGTGAACAATCACCTTGGTCACCGCTGGCACACTCGCCACAGCCGCATCCACATTGCTCTTCAACGGCACCACCGACCCCCGCCGATACCCCCCGTCGCATGTCACCACCACCGTCGCTTCACTATCCACCAACCGATCCTTGATCGACTCCGAACTGAACCCGCCAAACACCACCGAATGCACCGCGCCAATCCGCGCACACGCCAGCATCGCAATCGCCGCCTCCGGCACCATCGGCATGTAAATCAAAACCCGATCCTTCGACTTCACTCCCTGCGCCTTCAACACATTCGCAAAAACACACACTTCCCGATGCAGCTGCGCATAGGTCAACGTCCGCACCTCCCCCGGCTCGCCCTCCCAAATGATCGCCGCCTTGTTCTTCCGATGCGTCTCCAAATGCCGGTCCACACAGTTCTCAGCCACATTGATCTTCCCGCCCGTGAACCACTTCGCAAACGGCGGCTTCCAGTCCAGCACTTCCGTCCACTTCTGCTGCCACTTCAGCTCAGACGCTTCCTTGCCCCAGAACTTCGCCGGACTCTTGATGCTCTCCGCATGCATCCGCTTGTACTCCGCCAGACTCTTCACCCTCGCCTTCTTCGAAAACTCCGGGGCAGGTTTAAAAACACGATTCTCGACGGCACTGGACGCTTTGGCTTTACTCATGATTCAATTCGGTTGGAAACGGATAGATGAAAACGCAGCCTAGATGCGGTTGCTTCCATCTGGCAATAGGAAAACGATTTCCCTGTCAACCTGCGGCCGGAGATTCCCTTCCCCGCCCGGCCCCCAACAACGACTCCACCACGACCAAAAACAGGATCGCCACCAGCGTCCAGAGCCACAACCTTTGCTTGGCCTCGGTCTCCACCCCATCCATCCGCTCCCGAGCCTCCGCCGTCACCTCGACCGCCCCTCCCTCCATCTGCTCCCCATTCACCAAGTTCACCCCCAATTCCGTCAATCGCTCCTCCGGCATCACCGACACCCGCCCCTCTCCCGCCGGCAACTGCACCGCAAACCATCGCGCTTCCTTCCCGACCCCATTCGCCTCCACACGATACACCCCCGGTTCCCTCGCCACAAAAGCCTCGCCTGCCTTTACCACTTCCACCTGCCCAATCGGCCCGGTCACCTTTCCCTCCACCTTGAACACCCAAGGCAAAGCCTGCCCCGCCTGCAACGCCGCCTCTTCCTCATACGAAAAACCCGCCGCCGCCAGCCAGCCAAACCACAGCGGCACAAACTTCGTCGACAGCGCCAACTGACTTTCCGCCGGATGCCAACCCGATGCCAACACCAGCAGCGTCCCCGCTCCCTGTCGCACCGCAATCATCGCCGCATCCCCCGAATCAAATCGCGCCAAAACCTTCACCCCCTCACCTTCGACCTCCACCACCCGATGTTTCCAAAACCGCACCTTGGTGAAGTCCTTCAGCCGCGCATCCGCAAACGGCGCCAACAACCCATCTTTAGAATCCACCTCACCCAGCATCGCATACACCCCCTCCCCCTTTTCACCACCCTCCCTGACCTTCCACCCCAATCCCCCCGTCAGCGCCTTCAACTCCGCCTCCGCACTCGGACCATCCACCACATACACCCCCAGTC
>CANETF010000157.1 GCA_947440575.1 Verrucomicrobiaceae bacterium | reverse complement strand
TGACCCCGCCGAGACCGGCGCCTCCGCCGCCGTGCTCAGCGCCGCGACTCTGATCACCCTCACCGCCACCATCACTGATGGCGACGGCGACACCTCCTCCGCCAGCCGCAACATCGGCAACGCCTTTGCCTTCGAAGACGACGGCCCCAACGCCCTCAACGACGCCGACTCGGTGAATCCCAACGGCACGGCGACAGGAAACGTACTCACTGGAGTTGATGTTATTGGTGGGGACATAAACGGAACAGATGGAGTTGCAGACACTCCCGGCGCAGATTTGCCAGCCTCGGTTACATTAGTCCAATTCGGAGCCAATTCGCCCATTGCAGCAGGCACTCCAGTAATTGGAGCTTTCGGCACACTGACCATATTGGCAAATGGCAACTACAGCTACGTCGCCAATCCAGGTGTCGCAGGCGGCTCGGTGGATGTATTCACCTACACCATGCAGGATGGTGACGGCGACACGGACACAGCGACGCTGACCGTCACAATAAACAATAACCTGCCCACTATTGGAGATCCTCAACCAGTTGTGGTCGACGAAGATGGTCTGGCGGGGGGCATTCTTGGAGGTCCTGGAGATTCCTCAGGAGAAGCCACCTCGGTCACTGCTTCATTGCAGCTCAACTACGGTCTGAACGGCCCACACCCGACCCAAGCCTTCACTTGGAGCACCACCGGTCTACCAGCACTAACCTCCGGCGGTGCTGCACTGAGCTATTCCGTATCTCCAGATGGGCTCACCCTGACCGCTACGATCAACGCAGGTGCGACCACGGTATTTACCATCGTCGCGAACCCTGCAGCCAATGCATATAGCGGACAATACACTTTCACTCTGCTTAAGCCCCTTGATCATCCCACCATCAATACAGAAGACGATATCGTCTTTAACACCCAGTTCACGATCAAAGACTCGGATGGTGACACAACCAGCGACGCAGTGTCCATCACGGTAGACGACGACAGCCCAACTGCTTCAAACGTCATCGCCCCGGACACCCTCGACGAAGACGGATTGCCTGGCGGTCTCGAAGGCGGCAACGGGGATGTCGTCGGCACCCTCATCACTACGGGAGGCGTCCTTGGCTATGCCACAGGTGCCGATGGCTTGCAGTCCCTCGTCCTGACCGGACCAACATCCCTCGGAACCGAGACAGTCACCTCCGTCTGGAATCCGGGCACCAATACCCTCACCATATCCACAACACGCAACTCGCTAAATGTGGATCTCCTCAAGGTTCAAGTCACGGATCTCGTGACCGGAACCTACTTGGTCACCTTGCTCGCCCCTCTCATGCACGCCACAGCAGGCGTTGAGGACAACATTCTCCTAAACCTCGGCTATACCGTTGTTGATAAGGACAATGACTCCGCCACGGGTTCCCTGCAGTTGACGATCAATGACGACTCTCCTGTTGTGTACTCCAAGACCAACGTGATCCTCGACAACGATGCAACGCCGAGCGGCAGCGGCGCCTTCGACTTCGACATCGGAGCCGATCTCAGGACCACCTACAGTGCGGTGAGTTCCGATTTCGCATCGATCTTGCTGAACGGCACCGTGGGGGCCAATGCGATCACAGCCGCTTCGGTCACTTGGGTATCGGAGAACGCCACCGGCGCTGAATTTGACTTCCAGTTCAGATACCAACCTGATCCCTCTCAGCCAATCACGATTCTCAGCACTGGGACTCTGATCTTTAATAAGACAGCGGGCACCTACACCGTCGAATTGGATGCACCAATTCAGGGCTATGAAGTATTCACCACCGCTGAAGGCCTCGACTTCCAAGGCTACGAACTGGGCGGATCCATCCAGGATAATACCCAACCCGCCATTGAAGTCACCACCCTGCAAAACGAATCCGCTCCGGGTGCCAATGACGGCTTCTACATTCAGTACACCGGGCGGGCGGAACCCGGCGGCGGCACAGGTCTCGATAATCTACAGGCTAGCCCCGCAGGCACTCTTCTCGACACCACGAATCCGCTCGATCCCGCCACTCAGCAATTTGTGGCCGGTGAGGTCTTCAATCAAGCGAGCTCATGGGTCTCAATTTCCGGGAGCGCAAACGGCGTTTCAGGGGATACAATCCAAGGCGGCGAGGTGCTGGACTTCAATTTTTACGCCAGCAACCCCTTCGGCAATCTGATAGCCACGCCTACGGCGAGAGCCACCAGCATGTTCATCCCGTTCGACTTGATCGGCAATTCTGAGGACATGGTGGTGATCCTCAAGTTGGTGGACCCGGACACCAACACCCGGACGACACGTGCAATCATCATTGATAATGGCGACATCTTCAAGTTCGCAGAAACCCTGCCTGTCGGCTACTCAATGGTGCTGGACCAAAATGATGGCCTCGCAATCATCAACAGTGATGATTACAACATCAATCCCGGCGAGAACTACCTGATCGAAGGCGCTCAATTGATCGCTTCCACCGAGGGCATCACTGGCTTTGGAATCAACCTCAATCGAAGCGGCCCAAGCACCACTTATCAGGAATTTGAAGGCACGCCGGGAACACTTTACCCGGAAGCCGACACCACTGACAACAGCGAACCAATCAAAGTCAGCGCAATTGGAATCATCTCTTCAACAGATGTTGTTCCATCAGCCGATCTGAACTTCAACGTCTCCGTCATCGACGCAGATGGCGATGCAGCTCCAATACAAACCCTCAACGTCAAGACCGCAGTAGCCCCCGTTGTCCTCGACCTCGACGGAGACGGCCTCGAATTCCTCGCCCTGTCGAACCCGCAAAACCAAGTCATATTTGACTTCAACGGCGATGGCCAATTGGAACATTCCGCCTGGATCAATGGAGACGATGGGTTCCTGGTCTATGACGCCAACAGCGATCGATTGGTGAACGACGGATCTGAACTGGTATTCACAGAATACCACCCGGATGCCAAAACGGACCTTGATGGCTTGCGTCTGGCTTTTGACAGCAACAAGGACGGCGTCCTGAATGCTTTGGATACCGACTTCGCCAAGTTTGGCGTCTGGCAGGATGCCAATGGCGACGGACTCACAGACCCAGGCGAGTTTGCCTCACTGACCTATGCCGGCATTGCCAGCATCAATCTCACTGGCCAGGGTCCAGGCTATTCGGCCGCAGGAGGAGAGGTGTTTGTCCACGCTGAATCTCAGTTCACATATCAAGACGGCAGCACGGGCTTGGTTGGTGATGTTTCCCTGGCACTCGGAGCGGTTCCCACCGCCCCATCCATCGACTCCAGCCACATCATGAGGTTTGCGCCCACAGTATCACCCGATCTCGAATCGGGACCCACGATCAGTGAACTGGTGATCACTAGCCCCCAAACCGTGGATCATCTGCTGCCCACCAGCACAGAAAACAGTGCCTCCATCGTAAACACCACCAATGCTCAGACCCCGGCGCCAGTCTCCGTGGAAGCCCCTTCCATGGCAGCGTCTGAATCTGGCGGCTCGGTCGAGCACATCAGCCACGATGCCATTGAACCCCTTGATGACGCACCCGCCGCAGTCGTTTGACATGACAGATCAAGTATCGGTTGGCCCGCTCAGACTGAATCAGCTCTGGCTCGCCAACCCACATTAAAACCGTCTTGCCACTCAATCAAAATCTGATGGATCAGATCCAGACCCAACACCCCACGCCCGCAGCCAATATATTCGATCCCTTGCTCGATTGTCTTGACTGCGTGGCAGCCTCCCACGGGATGTCCATCAGCCGCCAGGCTATCCTCTCAGGCCTGCCAGTTGACCAGTCATGCCGACTCAGTCCTGACCTCCTGCTGCGAGCCGCTCAGCGTGCGGGATTTCGAGGAACCGTCGTCAAACGAAATCTCAAGGACATCCCGCGGGCGGTGCTGCCTGCCATTCTTCTTCTGAAAGGCGAAAAGGCCGGAGTCCTCATGCCTGTTTCAGGCGCGGACGGCTCGTATCCCGTTGAGTTTCTCCTGGCACACCCTGATGGCGAACTGACCCAGGCACCGGCCGATCTTCTCAAGAGCGATTATTCGGGATATACCATCCTGCTTCGCCCCGAAGAGAAAATCGGCTCAGCAAAAATCGGCATTCCCTCGGCGACCACCGTCAAAGACCCCTCAAAATGGTTTTGGCAAACGCTCTGGCGTTTTCGCACCGACTATGTCCGCTTACTCCCCGCATCATTGTTGGTGAATCTATTCGCGCTGGCCATGCCTGCCTTCTCGATGCTGGTCTATGACCGGGTGGTCCCAAACAATGCCATCGAAACCCTTTTCGTACTGGCTTCGGGAGTCACTCTCATCTTTGTCTTCGAGTTCGTATTGCGCCTTATGCGGGGCCGCTTCATCGAGCGCGGCGGTCGTGAACTGGATATGGTCCTGGCAAGTGAACTCTTCGCCCAAATTCTCGCCCTCCAAATGAAGGCCAGACCGGCTTCATCTGGCACCCTGGCCGCACGGTCTCGTGCCTATGAGACGCTGCGTGAGTTCTTTATCTCGGCAGCACTGCTCGCGCTTGTCGACGTGCCTTTCGCGCTCTTGATGATCGGGGTCGTCTTCATGATCGGCGGCCCCATCGGCTGGATCTTGGTCGCGGCAGTTGTTCTCGTGTTGGTGTTCGAAGCCATCATCCAGGCTCCTCTGAAAAAATCCGTTGCCGAGTCGTCCGAATCAGGAGTCGAACGCATGGCCTTCATGGGTGAGGCCATAAACGCGCTCGAATCCGTCAAAGCCGTCAACGCCGAAGGTGCCCTCCAGCATCGCTTTGAGCAGATGGTCGCCACGTCCTCGCGCAAAAATGGCCGCTCCCACTGGTATTCCCTTTTGGGCAGTTCGACAACCAAGGCTCTGATCAACCTCACCTCCGTCGGCGTCGTTGTCATGGCTGCATTCCAGATTCAGGATCACACGATGACGATGGGAGGAATGATCGCGTGCACCATGCTTGCCTCCCGTTGCATGACACCCTTAGCCATGGTCGCTGGCTTGATGACCCGGTTTCAGCAAACACTCGACTCCCTAAAAAGCCTCAATGGCATCATGGCACTGCCCCGTGAAACCGGTGCCGGACAGAAATTCATCCAGCGCCGGCCTGTCCATTTGAATTATCATCTGGACAAAGTCTGCGTCAGTTACCCAGGACAGCTTGTTCCCGCACTCAAAGAGGTCTCGCTCGACATCAAGGAAGGCGAACGAATCGCCGTTTTAGGCCGGATGGGATCTGGCAAGAGCACTCTTCTTCGTTTATTGGCCAAACTTTACGAGCCCACTTCCGGGCAAGTGCTTTTAGACGGTATCGACCTCTCCCAATACCATCCCGCAGTGGTTCGGACAGAAGTCGGTTACCTCCCCCAGGATGGCTCCATCCTGCATGGCACCATCCGCGATAACATCGCCCTCGGAATGGAGCAGGTCAGTGATGAGCAGATCATGGAGGCAGTCCGCATGGCAGGCCTCGAAGACTTCGTGGCAGCCAACCCGCAAGGCCTCCACGCTCCTGTCGGCGAACGCGGCTGCCTTTTGTCAGGAGGCCAAAGGCACGCAATCATCCTGGCGCGAACCCTTCTCCGACGCCCCAAATTGCTCATACTCGACGAACCTGCCAGCAACATGGACATGCACGCCGAACAGCAATTCCTTAACAGCCTGAATACCTACCTCAAGGCTGATCCCCGTCGCTCGTTAATCGTCGCCTCTCACAAAACCAGCACCCTTGCCTTGGTAAAACGAATCGTCGTTCTGCACGAAGGCCGAGTCTATCGAGATGGTGGTGCCGAGGCCGTATTGAAAGACCTCGCTGGAAACAACCAACGATGCTCAGCAACCGCTAAAGCCGCCGCACCTGCGCCGGATCCAACCAAAGGGGAATCGTCCCCAGCATCTCTGGCATCATGAACGCAGCCACCAAAACGAAGCAGCCCGCTGAATGGCCCATGACTGAGCTACAAAAGCTCAGTGAGCCCATTCCCGTGGATGGCGGCAAACGAATCTCTGAGGCTGATCTCGATTTTGTCACCAACGCTAGGGCGCTCGTCTCGCGGAACCACGGCCATGACTTGCGTGGTTGGTTGCCTTGGCTCTCTGTCGTTTTGGTCGCTCTTCTGGCTTGGTGGTCATCGTGGGCGGAACTGGAGGAAGTGACCCGTGGCATCGGCAAAGTCATTCCATCCAAATCCGTTCAACTCATCCAAAGTCTTGAAGGAGGTATTGTCGACAAAATCCTCGTTGAAGAGGGGCAGGCCGTGCAGGAGGGTCAAGAACTAATGCGCATTCAGGATGCGATCTACGATTCTGCATACCAGGAGAATATCTCGCGAAAAGAGGTCATCGAAGCCAGGATCGCCAGACTCAAAGCGGAGGCGGATCATGCCGATACCGTCAAGTTTCCAGAAGTAACCCGCTCCGAACTCACTGCCATCGAACAAAAACTCTTCGAATCACGACGTGCGGATTATCTCACCACTGAGTCGTCCCTTAAAGAACGTCTAGACTTGGCCAGACAAGAAGAAGTTCCCCTCATTGAAGGCACGAAAACCAAGGCTGTTTCGTTACTTGAACTGATTAGAGTCCAAAAAGAAATCGCTACTCTCCAGGGAGAACTTAGCACGCTTCGAACCAAATACGAAAGACTGGCGATGGAAGAGTACGACAAGAATCGATCCGAACTCGAGGCATTGATTCAAGCGATCAAACGTGATAAGGACCGTCTTGACCGGACCGTCATCATGTCGCCCGTCCGTGGTATTGTGAATAAAATCCACATCAATACAATTGGCCGAGTCATCGGCAGTGGTGAGGACATCATGGAGATTGTCCCAGCCGATGATACGCTGTTGATTGAAGCCAATATTCGCCCTTCCGATATCGCCTTCGTCCGCCCAGGTCAAAATGCCAAGGTTCGCTTCACCGCCTATGATTTCGCGGTCTACGGCAGCCTCGATGGCAAAGTGGAACGCATTGGCGTGGATACGGTAACCGCGCCAAACTCCGGAGGAGGCCAAGAGGCGGATGTCAATGCCAGCTACTACTCTATCCGTGTGCGCACAGACAGTAACACCCTGGGACGTGATCGACGCGGTGAAGACCTTGCCATCATACCCGGAATGGTCTCTGAGGTCGATATTGTCACCGGAAAGAAAACTATTTTAAGCTATCTACTCAGACCATTCAATAGGGCGATGGAACGAGCGCTGCGTGAGCGTTGAGTAAAGCAACAAAGTAGGGTTCACCATCATATCCATTGTAATAACTTAAACAGTTTGATTCTCAATTTCCAAAAAGACCACCACCCCCTCAACGGTTTCGCATTTTTTTTAATTCAGTTTTCAAAAAATCTTTTGCTTAACATCAGTTTAGAGTTAGCTTCCTAGGGGGGTGAATTAACTTAATTTCTTTCATGAGACCCATCCATGATCCCAACCAAGAAACAGGTGTTTGATACGTTATATGGAGACGCCTCCCTTACTGCAGCACGTCACTTACAGAAGCATCTCAGTGAGATCGGTCATCCCATGATTTCCGCGACATACTCAAGCGCACAACCTCTCTAATCAATCAACCCAACCACCCCATCATGAAAACAAACACCGCCCTCCTCGCCCTCACTCTCGGCGCTAGTCTCATTTTGACACCCTCTCTCTTGGCGGGAACTGGATCGTCCAATACCTCCACCTCCCTCTCTGAAGCCATCTCAAAGGCGCTCGCACATGACCCCACTTTGCGCAAAGTTCGCGCAGACACTGCCGAGGCCCAGGGCTACGTGCGGGAGGTCCGCGCTGACCGACTTCCTCAAGTGACTCTCGGAGGATCGGCTGGTGCCGCTTACAGGGACCGCAGCATCGACGGTGTTGCCACAGGCGGCAACACGCTCTTCAGCCGAAGTATCAATATCGTTGGACGTCAACTTCTGACCGACTTTGGCTACAGCAGGCTCCGCCAAATGGATGCCAAACAGCGTCTCATCGCCAGGGATTTACTGGACCGTGCACAACGTGAAAACACCGCACTCAACACCATTGAGGCTTATCTTGATGTCGTGCGAGCCGAGCGCCAAATTACGCTTGCCGAGGAAAATGTGGATCAACACAAAAAGGTGTTAGGCCTGTCGACGGACCGCGCCAAAGCCGCAGGTAATCAAGCCGACGTCGAACTATCCAACGCTCGTTACAATCTCGCATCGACAATGCTGCGGGAGCGGCGTCTGGCACTCGCCCAGGCTCGGGCAGTATTGTTTCGCTACACGGGTGAGGAGCTCGGAAGTCTGTCGATGCCTACCGCACCTCGCATCAGTTCGCGCGACGAGATTGATCCAACTCGTAACTGGCACTATCAGGCTGCTCTAAAGCAGCTCGAAGCCGCCAAGCTCGAAAAAGAATCCATGAAACGCAAATACGGTCCGCGCATTTTCCTTGAGGTTTCCGGCGCGCTTGGTGAGGACGTTCTGGGCATTGAGGGTCGTGACAATGCAACAAGTGCCATGGTTGTCTTCTCCTGGGATCTATTTGATGGAGGACGTCGCAAGGGGCAGGTTGAGCAGGCCATCGCCGACATCATTCGCCAGGAAGCCATCATCCAGGAGACCCTGGTTTTGCTTGACCAGGACATCGACGCCCGCTGGAGCGACTATGTGACGATCAATGAGCGCATTAAGATCTTCAAAGAGTACGACGGCAGCCTGCAAAAAACTGTCGGCCTCTACAAAGAGCAGTTTGATCTGGGCACTCGCCCCCTTCTCAGCATGCTGGATGTGCAGAACGAGCACACCTCGGCTCTAATTCGCTTGGAGGATGAAAGGCGAGAGCAAGCCTCCCTCGCCTACAGACTGCTCTTCTTTGCCGGCCGACTGATTCCAGAGACCCTCGGTGACGACTCCGTTGCACCCCCTCCCATTTCCTTTGAAACCACCAGTGACAAGCCTGAGTCGTCGGCAAACATTGCGGAACCGGAGCGGATGTCAATAGTGCCTGAAGAGTCCAAAAGTTCCGCATTCGGCCGTGACAAATACAAGGTATCTGCCTTTGCTCCACCTCAGTAAATTCCCCAACTTGATAATATTGCCGCATGTAGAGTTGAGCTGATGCGCACTCGACCGTTTGACCGATTCGGCGAACTCCTCGATTGGGGCACTCTGGCTTCTTCCCAAGCAGTGCGCTTCGGCACTTGCCATCGCCTATGGCCCAGTTACCTCAGGATTAGCAACTCACAAGAAGCCTCCGCCGCCTCAAACTCATAGCCATATCTCTTCAGATCCTTGACCTAAGCCAGGATCTTCCGCACCTCCGGTGAGCCTTTCGTCAACGACGGTCCGAGCGCTTCTGCATTCACTAGCACGTTAGTCTGCCCGGACACTTAGAAAACGTGACCACCCGCTCATTGCCCGCCAAAGATGGATCAACCTGCTCATAGCTGCGCGCCACTTTCTACACCGCATGAGCATGCATGCCGCCACATCCAAATTGGGCGCAAGGATATCGTGCGGCACGTTCCCCAGTTCATCGACTAAGAACGACAAATCCTTCAACCTCGTCAAATCCACCCCCGGTTCGATCCCAATCGGGCGTTTTAAATTCGGAATCACCGTCGCCAAATTACAATTCCACTCTCACTCCCCGTAGCGTTTGATTGTCCACTGCGCTAGGCACGCACTGCCGCAAAGACATTCGCCACGTCCTCCACGACATTATCGCCTGTTTGCAGTCCCTCACTTCCGCACTAGCTGGAAGTGCCGGTGGGCCTTGGACTTTTCCACCGACAATCGTCCACTCCCAGAAAAGGTCTCAGCTCGTTCACCCGCCTTCCCAGCATCATGGACCCCACCCTGGCACTAACATAACCACGACCAATTCCGCACACAATAGAACACACTTCATCTGATCACAACGCTCTCCAAGCATCACTTCCCCTTCAAAAATTCTCGAACCTTCCCCGCAATCTCCCCAGCCGCCGCCGCACTGTAGCCCGTCTTCACCATCGCCACCTTCCCATCCGGTCCGATCACAACCGTGTGCGGAATCCCCTTCACTCCAAACTGTTTGCCCACCGCCTGATCCACATCCAGCACCGTCGTCAGATTCCACCGACGCGTTGTCAAAAAGCCCTTCACCTGCGCCGCAGGTTCCCCCTGATTCACCCCCACCAAATGCACCTCATCTGAAGGCATCCCCTTCATCGCCTCCATCAGCTCCGGCAGCGCCTTCAAACACGGCCCACACCAGCTCGCCCAAAAATCCAGCACCACCACTTTCCCTCGATACTTCTCCAAAACAAACTCTCCCCCGTCCAACAGCGGCAACGTAAAATTCTTCGCCTCTCCCCCCACCTGTTCCGACGTCCCATCTGACGCCACCGCGATCTGTGGCGCCTCCGCCAGCTTCATCTGCCAACCCGCCATCGCTCGCACAGCCTCCGTTTCAGTCGGAGCCTTCTGCATCCAAAACGATCGCACTCCCGCCGCAGGCACCACAACACGCCCCAACAACGGATGCTGCCCCACCACCTCATCCGCGCCCCACTTCATCACGGTCACACCCAAACGGCTCCCATTCGCCATCAGCAACCAATGCGGCCTCTTGGCCTCTGCAGCAGCCACCGCCTGCTCCCCTTCAACCCCCGGTTTCTCAAGCATCACCACCGCCGCCACCCTCTCTCGCGGAACTCGCCACGCATCCAACCCCCATCGCAACTCCATGTCATCCTCACTCCACGACTCCACCGACCCCCGCAACAAATCTCCCGTCGACGCAATCAACACCTGCTCAGGCAACTCATTCGCACGCGACCGTGGGATGGTCAAAATCTGACGCCTCACC
>CANETF010000156.1 GCA_947440575.1 Verrucomicrobiaceae bacterium | reverse complement strand
GGTCCCACCCCGCCTGGATCACCCTCCTCATCCTCCTCCTAGCCACCTTCTGGATCGGCCGCAAAGCCGCCGGCACCTTTTAAACCGTGGTGCAAGCCGCTGGCTTGCACCCATCTAAGCCCGTGGAGCAAGCCGCTGGCTTGCCTCCATCGCAGCAGCAGGCGACCGAGCCGGTCGCCCCACCACCGCATGACAGTCAATCAATAACTCTTCGCAAACACCACCCGCCGCGCACTCGGTTTCCCCGTCATAAAACAGGTCCCCTCCTCCGCATACTCATCCCCCAGCGGAATGCACCGAATCGTCACCTTGTAGTCCTTCGCAATCTGGTCCTCATCGTCATTGCTTCCCGCCCAGTGCATCAGCGCAAAGCCGCCATGCGCCTCCGGCTTGTCCGCATTCTTCGGCGTGAAAAACGCCACGAATTCTTCCATCGTCTCCAGCTTCTTCGTGTGCTCATCCCGCAGCGCCGTCGCCCGCGCCAACAGCGTACTCTGCACCTCATGCAAAAGCTCCGTCACGTTGCGCAAAAAGTCCTCTTTCCCCACGATCTCCTTGCCCTTCACCCCCGCGTCCCGACGACTCACCGCCACGCTACGACTCGTGATATCGCGCGGTCCCATTTCCACCCGCAGCGGCACCCCCTTCTTGATCCATTCCCAGTTCTTCGTCCCCCCCTGCAAATCCCGCTTGTCCACGTGCACCCGCAACGGCTCACCCGCATACGTCTGCGTCCGCAAAGTCGTCGCCAGGGCCTCACACGCATCGATCACTTCCTGCCTCGTATCAGGCTTCGGCGTCACCGGCAAAATCACAATCTGCGTCGGTGCCATCCGCGGCGGCATGATCATCCCGTCATCATCCGCATGCGCCATGATCATCGTCCCGATCAAACGCGTGCTCACCCCCCAGCTCGTCGTCCACGCATGCTGCCGCTGATTGTCGCGACCCAAAAATTGAATGCCCGACGCCTTCGCAAAATTCTGCCCCAGGAAATGCGACGTCCCCGCCTGGATCGCCTTCCGATCCTGCACCATCGCCTCCACCGTGAACGTGCTCACCGCCCCCGGGAACCGCTCGTTCTCCGTCTTCTCCCCCGGAATCACCGGGATCGCCAAATGATCCCGCAGAAAATCCGCATACACCTTGTGCATCAGCTTCGTCTCTGACATCGCCTCCTCCGCCGTCTCATGCGCCGTGTGCCCCTCTTGCCAGAGGAACTCCGCCGTCCGCAAAAACAACCGCGGCCGCATCTCCCACCGCATCACGTTCGCCCACTGATTGATCAGCAACGGCAGATCCCGATAGCTCTCCACCCAGCGCGCAAACGCCGCTCCAATGATCGTCTCCGAAGTCGGCCGAATCACAAACGGCTCCGCCAGTTCCCCCGTCGGAATCATCTTCGTCGTCCCATCCGGCTGCTTCTGCGCCTCCAACCGATGGTGCGTCACCACCGCGCACTCCGTCGCAAACCCCTCCGCATGCTCCGCCTCCTTCTCCAAATAACTCAAAGGAATCAGCAAAGGGAAGTAAGCATTCACATGCCCCGTCTCCTTGAACTTAACATCCAGCTGCTTCTGAATGTTCTCCCATAGCCCATAACCCCACGGCTTGATCACCATGCACCCACGCACCTCCGAGTTCTCGGCCATGTCGGCAGCACGCACGACCTGCTGATACCACTCCGGAAAATCTTCTTCGCGACGGGGACTGATGGCGGATTTGTCTTGGCTCATGGGAATTGGAAGGATCGCAGCATAAAGCCTTCCCGCCTCAGGTCAACGAGCGCCGCAAGTCCCGGCGCATTTCATCGTTTACTCCGCGTCCACATCCCTTCATCATTTCCCTCGCCATGTTCCGCCCCCTCCTCCTCACCCTCCTCGCCGCCGCCACCCTTGCCCCCGCTGCCGACCTCATCCAACTCCAGCGCCTCTACCCGGAAATGGAGACTCTCTTCCCCATCACCGTCCAGATCCCCAACGACGGCTCCGGACGCCAATTCCTCGCCCTCCAGCGTGGTCAAATATTGATCCTTCCCGACGATGAATCCGCCAAGTCCGCTCCCGTCTTTCTCGACCTCAGCACCCGCGCCATGGAAGCCGCCGACGGCAAATTTGAGGAAGGCCTCAACGGCCTCGCCTTCCACCCCGACTTCAAAGCCAACGGCAAGTTCTACCTCTGCTACACCCAGCAGCAGCCCAAGCGCCTCATCGTCACCGAGATGCAAGTCTCCAAAGCCGACCCCAACAAGGCCGATCCCGCCACCGAGCGCGTCCTCCTCGAAATCCCCCTCGTCAATTGGAACCACCACGGCGGCAACATCGTCTTCGGCCCCGACGGCTTCCTCTACATCGGCGTTGGCGACATGTCGAAGCGCAATGGCGAACTCCGCCTCTCCGAAACCAATGCCACCCTCAACGGCAAAATCCTCCGCATCGATGTCAACAAAACCGACTGGGCCGGTCGCTACTCCATCCCCGCCGACAACCCATTCGCCGACGGCAAAAACGCCCTGCCCCAAATCTACGCCTTAGGCATCCGCAACCCCTGGGGCCTTACCTTCGACGCCAAAGGCAACCTCTGGTGCGCCGATGTCGGCCAGGATCTCTACGAGGAAATCAACTGGATCACCAAAGGCGGCAACTACGGCTGGTCCTACCGCGAAGGCAAAGGCACCTTCGTCCTCCGCAACGAAAAAGACCCCGAAGGCTCCCAGTTCATCGACCCCATCCACCAATACGACCACGCCACCGGCCTCAGCATCACCGGCGGCTACATCTATCAGGGCAAAGCCCTACCCGACCACGCCGGCGCCTACATCTACGGCGACTTCATCATCGGCAAAATCTGGGCCCTCCGCACCGACGACACCGGCAAAGTCACCAGCGACACCCTCCTCTACACCAGCCCCCAAGGCGAACCCACCGGCCCCAAAAAGAAACCCACCGTCCTCGTCAAACCCACCGCCTTCTGCCCCGACAAAAACGGCGAACTCCTAGTCCTCGACTGGAACGGCGCCCTCTACCGAGCCCAAAAATAACCCCCAGAAAGGACCGCGGACACTCCTGTCCGCCCCACCCCAACGCGGCAAAGCCGCCACTCTCCAAGGTACCCGTCATCGCTCCGCGTAACGCCCCCTCTGCCCCCTTCTCGTCCTCGTCCTCGTCCTCGTCCTCGTCCTCGTCCTCAATCCGCAATCCGCAATCCGCCGCCGAGCGCAGCGAACCGAGTGTAACGAGATCGCCAGCACAAAGTGCTACCCGCAAGGGCGTTCGCGGCAGTGCACGGCAAACCGACAGCCACAGGTTACCCTCAGGGCGAGGCCGGCGAGCCGCGTCAGCCGAGCGGAGCGAGACCGACAGCCAAATGCTGCCCGCAGGGCGAGGCCGGCGGGCCTCGTCAGCCGAGCGGAGCGAGACCGACAGCCAAAGGCTGCCCGCAGGGCTAGGCCGGCGGGCCGCGTCAGCCGAGCGGAGCGAGACCGACAGCCAAAGGCTACCCTCAGGGCGAGGCCGGCGGGCCTCGTCAATCCGCAATTCTCCCCTCGCCAAATCCCCGAACTGAGCCTTCAGTTCCTCCATGGCCGAGTCCACTCCCTTCTCCCGTCTCTCCGCTTCGTTCGCGCACCCGAGAACAGCCATCTCCGCACTCCTCCTCGTTTTCCTCGCCAACACCATCTCCGTCGTCCTCCGCCATGACAACCAACTCATCTGGGACGAAGGCCGCTACGTCGAATGCGCCCTCAACCACCTCGGCACCCCAGTCCCTACCTTCGATCCCCACGACTTCGTCAACGGCCCCGGCTACCCCTTGGTTCTAGCACCCTTTGTCGCGTCGATCTCGGACCTCGGTATCGCAATGGCTGTAAAACGCCCCCCTACCTCTACAACACCCCTCTTCCTCGCCCGCCTCCTCAACGCCTTCTTCATGACAGGCGCCGCTGCCTTCGTCTACCTCACCCTCCGCCACTACACCAATCCCATCTGGGCCACCCTCGGCGCTCTCTGGACCGGCCTCCATCCCGCCATCCTCTGGATGAGCTTCGCGCTCATGACCGAACCCCTCGCCCTCTTCTGCCTCTCCGGCTTCCTCTGGTCCTTCTGCCACACCCTCCGCTCCCCCGCCCCTCCCTGGCGCGGGCTCCTCACCGCCTCCGCCTTCCTCGGCTGGCTCACCCTCACCCGCGTCTTCTTCGGCCATGTCATCGTCGCTACCGCCGTCCTCTCTCTCGCCGCATGGCCTCTTTTCAAATCCTGGCGCCCCGCTCTTCAACGCACCCTCCTCATCCTCGCCGGCGCCCTCCTCATCTGCACCCCCTACCTCCACCACACCTGGAAAGTCACCGGCACCTTCCCCTGCTGGTCCACCAACAGCGGCGAACTCCTCTACTGGATGACCAGCCACCACCCCGGCGAAAACGGCCACTGGTTCAGCTACGAAGACGCCCAAAACGATCCCCACCTCGCCCCCAACCACCGCGCCTTTTTCAAGCTGGCTCTCACCAAGCCAGTCGCAGAACGTGAAGCCCTGTTCAAATCGGAAGCCAAACACCAATTCACCCCTTCCTCCTTCGCCTACAACTGGCTCTGCAACCTCTCCCGCCTCGCCTTCGGCTTCCCCCGCTCCTTCCAACAAGAAGAACTCCGCTCCCTCCCCCTCATCTTCATCCACTTCCCCCTCATCCTCGCCACCCTCCTTGCCGCCTTCGTCGCCCTCCGCTTCTGGCGCTCCATCCCTCCCGAAATCTGGATCCTCGCCGCCTTCGCTTCCTTCTACCTCGGCGGCACCTCCCTCGCCTCCGGCCTCCCCCGCTACTTCGCCGCCATCACCCCCATCCTCTTCCTGGTCACCACCACCATCCTCCACCGCCACCTCCGCCTCCAAATCGGGTCGCCTCCCAAATAGCCCCCCTTAAGAGCATTCGCCAGAATGCCACCTCCCCCGCGCCCCAACGTGGCCTCAAAAGCGCGCCCCCGCAGGAGCATTCGTCAGAATGCCCCTCCCTCTAGCCCTCAAAAGCCCCCCAAAAAACCCTCTTACCTTCTCCCCACCACCGCCATAACCACTGCTCAATCCAGAATTGAATCGCACGATTAATAATTTTCACATTTTTGCTTGCTCTATAAAAGTAATAGTGATTTATTGTGATTATGGTTATTCAATTTCCGTCCGCAGCCACTTCCTCCCGCGTCCTCTTCTGCTTCGGCACCCGGCCCGAAATGATCAAAATGGCCCCCCTCATCCATGAGGTCCGGCGCCAGGGCGGCCATCCCATCGTCGTCAACTCCGGCCAGCACGCCGACCTCCTCACCCCCCTCTTCCAGCTCTTCAACATCCAGCCCGACCACGATCTGGCCGCCATGTCCCCCGGCCAGTCCCTCAACACCCTCGGCGCCAAAATCATCGAACGCCTCGACCCCATCCTCGAACAGGAAAAACCCGACTACGTCATCGTCCAGGGCGACACCGCCACCGCCCTCGCCGGCGCCATGGCCGCCTTCAATCGCAAAATCCCCGTCGGCCATGTCGAAGCCGGCCTCCGCTCAGGCAACCCCCTGAGCCCCTTCCCGGAGGAAATGAACCGCCGCCTCATCTCCCAAATCGCCTCCCTCCACTTCGCCGCCACCCAGCACAACCGCTGCACCCTCATCCTCGAAAAAGTCTCCGATCACTCCATCCACGTCACCGGCAACACCGTCGTCGACGCTCTCTTCCAAACCCTCGCCACCACTCAACCCGGCCCCGAGATCCACTCCCTTCGCGACCAAGTCCGCGGTCGCAAAATGATCCTCCTCACCACCCATCGCCGCGAAAACTTCGGTGACACCATGCGCACCCACCTGCGCACCCTGCGCGCCTTCACCCAGGCCCACCCCGACCTCTGCGTCGTCTTCCCCGTCCACCCCAACCCCGCCGTCAAAGAAGCCGCCGTCCAGGAACTCATGGGCTGCGACCAGGTCATCCTCACCGCCCCCATGGGCTACGCCGACTTCGTCCACCTCCTGTCAGACGCCTGGCTCCTCGTCTCCGACTCCGGCGGCATCCAGGAAGAAGCCGCCTCTCTCGGCAAACCCATCCTCGTCCTGCGCGAAAACACCGAACGCCCCGAAGGCGTCCAAGCCGGCGTCGCCCGCCTCGTCGGTGAACGCGCCGACGACCTCGCCCCCCTCCTCGAAGAAGCCATCGCCGACACCGACTGGTTCGAACACGCCCGCCGAGTCACCAAAGTCTTCGGCGACGGCACCGCCGCCCAAAAAATCACCTCCATCCTCCTCCCCCAACCCGAACCCGCCCGCCTCTCCGCCTAAATCTCGTCCCCGTCCTCGTCCTCGTCCTCGTCCTCGTCCTCGTCCTCGTCCTCGTCCTCGTCCTCGTCCTCGTCCGCAATCCGCAATCCGCAATCCACAATCCGAAATCAAAAATGTCCCCCGCCAGCGTCTCCCTCGATCTCGATAACCAATGGGCCTACCTCAAGACCCAGGGTCTCGACGGCTGGCAGGACTTCCCCTCCTACCTCCACCTCGTCACCCCCCGCATCCTCGATCTCCTCTCCGAGCTGAACCTCCCCATCACCTTCTTCGTCGTCGGCAAAGACGCCTCCCTCGAAAAAAACCACGCCGCCCTCCGCTCCATCGCCGACGCCGGACACGAAATCGCCAATCACTCCTTCCTCCACGAACCCTGGCTCCACCTCTACTCCGACGCCGAACTCCGCGCCGACTTCGAACAAACCGAAGCCGCCCTCCTCACCGCCACCGGCCAGCGTCCCCGAGGTTTCCGCGGCCCCGGCTTCAGCACCTCCCCAGCCGTCCGCAACCTCCTCGTCGAACGCGGCTACACCTACGACGCCTCCCTCTTCCCCACCCTCATCGGCCCCATCGCCCGCGCCTGGTTCTTCCTCACCTCCAAACTTCCGCCCGAGGAAAAAGCCAAACGCTCCAAACTCTACGGCTCCCTCTCCGACAGCCTCTCCTCCCTCCACCCCTACGAGATCCAGCCCGGCCTCATCGAAGTCCCCGTCACCACCACCCCCCTTTTCCGCACCCCGATCCACCTCAGCTACCTGCTCTTCCTCGCCACCTTCTCAGAGCCCCTCGCCCGCCTCTACTGGCGCATCGCCATCACCCTCTGCCGCCTCACCGGCACCGCCCCCTCCCTCCTCCTCCACCCCACCGATTTCCTCGACGGCACCGACGTCCCCTCCATGGCCTTCTTCCCCGGCATGAAACTTCCCGCCGCACGCAAGATCGCCCTCGTCCGCCACACCCTCACCACCCTCCAAAAACACTGGCAAGTCGGCCCCATGCTCCCCCAAGCCCAGTCCCTCTCGCCAGCACCCTCTTTCCAATCCGCAATCCAAAATCCGCAATCCGCAATTCTATGAACCCCATCAACGACATCGCCATCGTCCTCCCCGCCTTCAACGAAGAGCAGGACCTCCCCAAACTCCTCGCCCGCATCGAGGAAACCCTCTCCAATCAGTCCTTCCGCTACCAGGTCATCGTCGTTGACGACGGCTCCAAGGACCGCACCGCCGAGATCGCCAGCGAGGCCGCCACGCGCATGCCCGTCCGCCTCATTCAGCACCCGCAAAATCGCGGCCTCGGCATGGCCATGCAAACCGGACTCCACGCCGCCGCCACCTCCGCCGACGCCGTCATCACCATGGACTCGGACAACACCCACGACCCCATCAATGTCCCGGCCATGATCAACCTCATCCGCAGCGGCACCGCTCAGGTCGTCATCGCTTCCCGCTATCAAAAAGGCAGCGTCATCCAGGGCGTCCCCTTCTACCGCCAGATCCTCAGCCTCGGCTGCTTCGTCCTCATGAAGACCGTCGTCCCCTTCAAAAACGTCCGCGACTACTCCGCCGGCTTCCGCGCCTACGACGCCTCCATCCTCCAGCGCATGATCCTCGCCTACGGCCAGGACAAACTCGTCGAGGAAAGCGGCTTCGTCTGCATGCTGGAAATCCTCCTCAAACTCCGCGCCATCGGCGCCACCGCCGCCGAAATCCCCTACACCCTCCGCTACGACCTAAAAGCCGGCGCCAGCAAACTCCGCATCTTCCGCACCCTCCGCCGCTACCTCGCCGTCGTAAACCGCTACCGCGCCAAACTCCCCACCCCCTCCCTCCCCAACTCCCTCTCCCCCACCACCCAAGCCACCAAAGCCTAACCCCTTCGTCGCGAGCCTCGTCCTCGCATCAATCCGCAATCCCAAATCCGCATTCCGCAATCCATGCACACCGCCGTCCTAGGCGCCGGCATCTCCGGCCTCACCACCGCCTTCCGCCTCGCCCAGGCCGGTCACCGCGTCACCCTCATCGAGGCCTCCGACCAACTCGGCGGCCTCGGCACCTTCTTCGAGCACGACGGCCGCACCTTCGAAAAATTCTACCACTGCATGCTCCCCAGCGACGGACCCCTCCTCGCTCTCCTCGACGACCTCGGCCTCACCTCCGACATCTACTGGAAACCCACCACCTTCGCCTACGCCGACCAGCGCCGTATCTTCTCCCTGAACGGCGCCCTCGACCTCCTCCGCTTCTCTCCCCTCTCCTTCATCGACCGCCTCCGCGTCGGCCTCACCGGCCTCTACGGACGCCTCTGCTCCGACAAAGGCCTCGACGACATCACCACCGCTCAGTGGTTGGAAAAATGGTCCGGCCGCACCGCCTTCAAAAAATTCTGGCAGCCCATGCTCGAAGCCAAATTCGGCGACCGCTACCCCACCGTGCCCGCCCTCTGGTTCTGGACCCGCTTCAATCGCGAAAAGGGCGAGTCCAAAGGCGAGTGCAAAGGCTACATCCGCGGCGGCTACAAACGCATCACCGACACCTTCGCCATCAAGCTCAAGGAACTCGGCGTCGACCTCCGCCTCAACACCCCCATCGCCCAGATCGACCTCACCTCCGATCAACGCCCCGTCATCACCACCGCCACCGGCACCGAGACCTTCGATCAAATGATCGTCACCCTCCCCTGGCCCACCTTCAGCAAAATCGCCAGCCCCGCCCTCAAAGCCGCCGCCCCACAGATCGACTGGTCCATCGACTTCCAAGCCGTCATCAATCACTTCCTCTTCCTCAAGCGCCCCCTTCAGAAGAACTACTGGCTCGCCACCCCCGAGCCCGAGTATCCCTTCGACGGCATCGTCGAAACCTCCACCCTCACCGACGAATCGGATCGCGGCCCCGGACGCCACATCCTCTACCTCACCAAATACCTCCACCGCACCGACCCCCGCTTCACCCAGCCCGAAGCCGAAATCACCTTCTCCTGGTTCGCCGCCTTGCAAAAACTCTTCCCCGACCTCAAAGAAAGCGACATCGAAGCCCAGCACCTCTTCCGCGCCCCCTTCGTCGAGCCCATCTACACCACCGGCTACCTCAACCGCCGCCCCCCGGAAGTCCTCATCCCCGGCCGCCTCCACCTCGCCACCAGCGCCCAAGTCTACCCCGTCGTCACCTCCTGGAACGGCAGCGTCACCCAAGCCAACCGCACCCTCGCCACCCTCCCCGCCACCACCCCACCCGACCCCAAAAAAACCACCGCCCTCCTAGCCACCACCCTCACCACCGCCAACTAGACCGGTTCTCGAAAAGAGTGTCATTTTGATCCGGCGAGCGCAGTGGCTTCAGTGGCAAGAAAGCCGCGCAGCCCGCTATTCAATCAATAGCGGTCAAGCGGCTGACGCCGCCAATGAGGCCGCTCCGCCGCTGGGCAAGGTGACAAGCATTTCGAGAGTCGGTCTAAGGCCCCAGCCCCCTTGGACTGCGGCAGCCCGCTGCCGCTTTCCCGTTCGGGCAGCCTGCTGCCGGGGGTGGACTCCCTTTCGCTCAAAAAGCAAATCCCCGCTCACTCCTCCCGCCGCCCGCAGGCTGGCTCTAAAAAAGCGGCAGCAGGCTGCCGCAGTCCACACTTTACGTTCACGTTCATTGACCTATCCTCACCCCCATGGATAGCCACCTTCCTTCAGATCAGGAAGCTCTCCTCGGGACCCGGAGCTGGCCTCATGCGCCACCGCATCGCCTGTCAGAAGCCGGCGTCTATCTCATCACCGCCCGCACCCGTCATCAAGGCCACCTCCTGCACACCCCGGAGCGGCGCGACTGGTTTCAGCAACTCCTCTTCGACGTCTTCGCCGAACGCTCCTGGCGTCTGGAAGCCTGGGCAGTCCTCTCCAATCACTATCATGTCATCGCCCACAGCCCCGAGTCTGGAGCCAACACCCTGAAACCAATAATTCAAAAGCTCCACAGCTTCGCCACCAAGCGACTGAACCTCGAAGACGCCGCTCCTAACCGAACCCGACTTTGGCAGAACTACAGGGAGACGCACCTCACCTTTCAGGACAGCTACCTAGCCCGGCTGAACTACGTGCATCAAAACCCGCGCCATCACGGACTGGTCCCCCAGGCCTCCCAGTGGCGCTGGTGCAGCGCCGCCGCCTTCAAAGCCGCCGCCTCACCCGCCTGGGTCAAGACCATCGCCCGTTTCCCCTTCGACGAAATCGCCGCCGAAGACGGCGACTGACCCCTCCTACGTGGACTGCGGCAGCCCGCTGCCGGGGATGCACTCCCTTCCGCTCAAAAGCAAATCCTCGCCAGTCAGCTCTCCTTCTTGGACTGCGGCAGCCTGCTGCCGCTTTCCGGCCAGGGCAGCCTGCTGCCGGGAGCAAACCCCTTTCGCCCTCAACTCACCTCTTACCAGACGCCCCCCTTGGACTGCGGCAGCCCGCTGCCGCTTTCAAGTTCGGGCAGCCTGCTGCCGGGAGCAACCCACCTTCCGCTCAACAGCCCCCTC
>CANETF010000155.1 GCA_947440575.1 Verrucomicrobiaceae bacterium | reverse complement strand
TTCGAGGTGCTTGAGAGGCGCAGAGGCTTGGTTGCTCAAGGCTTTCGGGTCCGCAGTGGCTGCATCTTATACGATGCCGCCCAAGGAGCAGGAAGCCTTGAGCAGCCAATGCTCAAGCCTATCAGGTGCCTCCAACTTCGGAGTTCGGGTTCAATGATTAAACACAAACTCCGCTGAGTTCAGCAGGCTCCACAGAATATCTTCGATGGCTGACTGCCGGTTTGCCAACTCTACATCCAAGGCTTTGCCCGCTATCGCTGCTTCTTCCGAAGTCGGCAGGCGTGAGTAACAAGCGAGATACAGTTCTTCCAGAATCTGCGTTGGCGTGAGGGTGCTTTTGGCCAGCCTGGACGCACGGCCTTTGCTGTCGGTGAGCATGGTCTGCAGCCGAGTTGCATTCATCAGATGCAGGGCTTGCACGACGCTGGGTTTTGCATCGCGCTCGCAGGGGCACTCAGAGCTGGCATTAGGACGGCCAAAGGCATCCATGAATTGGCTTTCGAGCTTGTGATTCCATGTCTGCTTGGCCAAGGCATCGGGTGCCATGCCGGAGAAGGGTTCTTTGATCTCGGTGACCGCACAAACAGCATCAAGAAGAGTCTCGGCGGGAAGACGACGGCGGTAGCTGCGGCTGTAGTTCTTCAGATCAGCGATGTTTGTCTCATTCGGCAGGCTGCTGAGGCGATAGATATGCGACCGCATGATGGTGCGCATGAGATGCTTCAAATCATAGCCGTGCTTCACAAAATCCTGCGTCAGCCATTCAAGCAGGGGGCCGTTGCTAGGCGGATTGGAAGCGCGGAAGTCATCCACAGGATCAACGATGCCACGACCCATGAAGCTGGACCAGGTCCGGTTCACCACGGCCTGCGCGAAATAGGGGTTCTTTGGGTTCGTCATCCAATCAGCCAGCACGGCACGCGGATCTTGCGTTTCGACGAAGGGGATCTCCTCGTCAGCAGGTGGACGTGGTTTCAGCGCGGCTTTCGTCACCGGATGTTCGATGCTCGCGGCTCCCGGAGAAAACCACCAATGCTCGGGTTCACCACTGATCGGCGCGGAGATGCCCTGGCCCTTGCGTTTCATCTGGGTGAAGAACGCCGCCATCTGATAGTAGTCGGTTTGATCCCACTTCTCGGTCGGGTGATGATGGCACTTGGCGCACTCCAGACGCACGCCGAGGAAGATCTGGCCGATGAACGTGGCGGCGTCAATGGGCTCGCGTTTGTCACGCCAGATCGCCACGGGACCGTTCTTGTGTGTGTTGCCCTCCGCCGTGAGGAGCTCTGTGGCAAAACGATTCCATGGCTTGTTCTCACGGAAGCTCTGCCGGATCCATTGATCGAGCAAATACACCGGCTTCACGCCCACACGCGAGGGATTCGGACGGATGAGATCACCCCACTTGATGGCCCAGTGATCCGCCCATTCGGGACGTTGCAGCAGCTTCTCGATCCATTGCTCATGCTTCTTCGGGTTTTTGTCCGCGATGAAGTTGCGGGATTCTTCCATGGTCGGCAACATGCCGATAGCATCCAGTGTGCTGCGGCGCAGGAATTCGGCATCACTACACGTGTCACTGGGCAGATGACCCAACTTCTGCAGGCGTGCATAGACGAGTTTGTCGATCTCGTTATGCACTGTGAACTTCGCATAGTTCTCTGCTGGGAATAGCTTTTCAGCCGGCACCGCCACGCGCGAAATGCCCACCTGGCCCATGTAACGGGCGACGATGACCGTCTCTCCACTTTCCGTATTCGTCTTGATGGTTCCGGATTCATCGACGGTTGCGATCGCTTTTTCAGAGGAAATGTAATCCGTCAGCGCTGTCACATCGCGCGTGGAGCCATCACTGTAGGCAGCTGTGACCTTCAGCGCCTGCTCCTCACTCTTGTGATAGGTCTTCTCTTTTGGGGTGACCTCAATGCCGGTCAGTGCAGGCTGGTTCGGCGTCTCGAAAGGCATGCCCTGGCGAATCCACTCCGCGATGGTTTTTGCTGATTCAGAATCCGGCTCAAAGCGCTGTCCTCCTTCGTGCTGAACGCGAACCGTTGCTTTTTGTAAAATGAGGCTGTCCTCAGGCAGCGCAGGAAAGACACGTCGACCACGGGAATCATTGACGACCTCCATGAAATCTGTCTTCGGATCAAAGGCAAAGATCGAAAGCTTGAAGCCAGCCTGCCCGCTCGCTTTTGCATGGCAGGAGCCGAGGTTACAGCCTGCCTTGCTCAGGATGGGAAGGATGTCCTTGGTGTAAGACAGTGCTGGTGGCGGGGCCGGTGCCGATGCAGGCTTGTCGAGCGTAAGCTCTGTTACGTTCGATTTCTCATCAAGCTGAACGATCTTGCCACTATCAAGCGCTGTGAAGATGATTTTACCATCCGCCCTCATCACGGCAGCATTCGGCACACCTTCGAGTGTGGTGACTTTTTTCTCTTTGCCAGACGTGAAGGCTAGCCTGGCACCGTCATGCTTCTTCAATTCCGTCACCCGATGCACGCTGCCTTTTTCGGTGACGTAGCTGAGGCTGGTTGAGTCAGGAGACCAAAGCACTGCATTCACACCGGCCGATTGCCCTCCCAGCAGCATCAGCATCTCCTTGCTGGCGATTTCCCACACCTTGAGATCTTTATCCGCACTGCCAGTAGCCAGCCATTGGCCGTCCGCGCTGAATCCCAGGGCCGTGATGTGGCCCACATGTCCCTCGATTTTAGCCACTTCGTTGAAGGTGGCCGCGTCCCAGACCTTGGCCAAGTTATCTGCGCCCCCCGAAGCGATTTTTTGGCCGTCTTGACTGATCGCAAGGCTCAGCACATTGTCTGCATGGGCCTCAAGGGTCTGCGCTGGCTTCGTTTCACCCAGCTTCCACCGGTGCAGTAGGCCTCGCTCGCTCGTGGCACCGTCGGCGACGATCAGCGTCGTGTTGTCGAAAAGAAAGATCAGTCCGGTTACACGGCCTTCGAGTGGTGAGGTGAGCGTGTAAGCTGGCTTTGACCAATCGGAGGGATTCCAGACCCATACCGAACGATAACCGCCCACGGCTAATCGCGTGCCATCGTGGTTCCAGGCAAGTGACTGAATCACGTCCTGAGGTGCTTTGAGCGAGGCCACCACCGGACTGTCCTTGGCACTAACATCACGGACAATCACATGATCGCCTACTCCTGCTGCCAGATATTGACCATTCATGCTCAGTGCTAGCGTGGTTGCTGGCGCATGGTTGGTTGGCAAAGAGCCCAATTTGTCACTGGGTGTGAGTTCGCCGAATTTCTTCAGAGCCGCATCATCCCAGGCCGCTCCCGAATCCACCCAGGCCTTGAGGAGATTGATGTGCTTTTCCGCCATCTGTTTCTTTGGCGGCATGTGCGCGTCACCGGCATCAGTCAGCGCGGTAATGAGCGGGCTACGCGCGGAATCGCCCGCTTTCAGCGCCGCTCCGCTTTCACCTCCCTTCAGCGCAAGGTCACGCGTTTCCAGTGACAACCCGCCTTTCTTTTTCTCTGCATTGTGGCAACCCATGCACTGAGTTTTCAAAAGGCCCATGGCCTGAGCTGGGCGCACCTCCAAGTCCTCTGCCACAAGCGCGGAAGAGAAAAAAGCGATCAGGAAGACATGTCGAAGAACTAGCATGAAGGCACTTAATACGACTTGCTCGCAAGGACTCTTGCCCCCTGAAACCCCATGGTTGGAACAAACTGTTGGCAGCACCTATCGAGACGCCCTTGATACGCGTGGGCAAGGTTGTTTAACCCAGACGCCACGATTTCGAGGTGCCATGCTTGGCGGCAAATGTGGTGCCTCCAATCTCGAGAGGCGCATTTCCAAAGACTGTCTCCCAGGATGCAATCAGCAAGTCACTCGCGAGTCCAAGCTATCGGCGTGTCCAGTCGTCCGGTTCACAAAACACCGACCCCAACCGCAACCCAACTCAACTCCCCCCAAAAAACCCACCCAACTTCCGAATCCGTGTCGGATGCCTCAGCTTCCTCAACGCCTTCGCCTCAATCTGCCGAATCCGCTCCCGCGTCACCCGGAACTGCCTACCCACCTCCTCCAACGTCCGCCCCGCCCCGTCCCCCAACCCAAACCGCTGCTCCAGCACCTCCCGCTCCCGCGGATTCAACGTGTCCAGCACGTCCTTCAGCTTGTCCCTCAGCAAATTCATCGCCGTCATCTCCATCGGATTCGACGCCTCCTTGTCCTCAATGAAATCCCCAAATTCCGTGTCCCCTTCACCATCCCCCACCTTCGCCTGCAACGACACCGGTTGCTGCGCCATCCGCAACACCGTCCGCACCCGGTCCACCGGCAAATGAATCTCCTCCGCAATCTCCTCCGGCGTCGGATCTCTCCCCAACTCCTGCAGCAACTGCTTGTGCACCCGCATCAGCTTGTTGATCGTCTCGATCATGTGCACCGGAATCCGGATCGTCCGCGCCTGATCCGCAATCGACCGCGTGATCGCCTGCCGGATCCACCACGTCGCATACGTCGAAAACTTGTAGCCCCGGCGATACTCAAACTTCTCCACCGCCCGCATCAACCCCATGTTCCCCTCTTGGATCAAATCCAAAAAGCTCAACCCCCGGTTCGTGTACTTCTTCGCAATCGAAATCACCAACCGCAAATTCGCCTCGATCATCTCCGTCTTCGCCCGCGTCGACTCATTCTCCCACATCAGCGCATCCCGCACCACCTGCGGATAACTCTCCGCCGTCTGCCAGGCCGCCTCCTCAAACTGCGCTAGCGTCTCCGCCGCCACCTGATTCTCCGGATCCTCCTTCACATGCCGCTGCAGCTGCTTGAACTCATCCAAACGCGCCTGCATCAAAGCCACCAAATCCTCGTTGATCTTCTGCTTGAAGTAAAACTTCCCGCACAGCTTGAAAAACGCCGTCTTCGCCGCTGTGAACGCCTCCGCCGCTGACGCCTTCTTCTTCTCCGACGCCGCCTTCCACGTCAAAAACGCATGCGTCGCCTTCTCAAACGCATCCCGCGCCTGCGCCAACAGCGGCGTCAACCGCTTGAAATACAAATCCCGCTCCTCCGCCTTCCGATCAATCACCAACCGGTCAAATCGCTCAATCCCCGTCACCAATCCATCCGCCAGCCCCAGGATCGTCTCCCCCACAAACCCCACATCCTGAAGACACTGCTGCAAGTTCCCCTCCGCCTTCTCAATCCGCTTCGAAATGTGAATCTCCTGGTCCCGCGTCAACAGCGGCACCTGACCCATCTGCCGCAAATACATCCGCACCGGATCATCCAGCAAATCCAACTTCGCCGCCCCTTCCAAATCCGGCTTCGGTCGCGACGACGGCACCGGCGCCAAAGCTCTCGGCGCATCCGCATCCTCCGCTTCCACCACCCGAATCTCCAGCGTGTGAAGCCGCGCCACCATCTCATCCATCAAATCCGGCGTCACCCCGCCCCCTGGCAGCGACTCATTGATGTCATCCCATGTCAGATGCTCCTGATCCTTCGCCATCCGGATCAATTCCCGCAAACAGTTCTGCACCTGCGGCGCATTGATGTCATCCAGCATCGGCACCTGCGGCTGCTTCCCACCCGCCTTCGGCGGCCGACCCCGCTTCCGCTTCTCCCCTTCTCCACCACCGCTCACAGCCTCTTCCACCACCGCCTTCCGCGGACGCCCACGTCGGCGTGGCGCCTCAACCGGTGCCAGACTTGCGACTGGATCTTCCACGGTTGTGGCGCTTTCAGAACTGGCTTGGCGGGTTTTTTTAGGGGCTGACTTGGCCATGATTCCAGATCATTTCGGCAAACAAGCAATGCACACTTACCGAGGATGGGGACGTGCCCTTGGGGGAGGACTAAGGAGTATCCAAGCTCGCCGCCCGTCGGTCAAGGTATTCTTTCCGCCACGTCAGCATCTCCTGCTGCAACGCCCCCGCCTGCTCCGCCGTCAACCCCGGCGCCTTCAACTGCGTCTGCACCCGCCGAATCTGATGCTGTATCCTCCCCAACTCCAACGCCTTCAAAGCCTGCGCCGCTTCCTCCAATCCCCCGGGCGGCGCCGGCTGAAACTGCAAACCCACCATCGCCTGCTGCAACACCGGATCCAATCCCGACAAAAAACTCGTCATCGATGCCGCATCCAGCGGCTGGCACTCACTCCGCCAAAGCACCCCCAATAGCTCCGTCCCCGGCAGGTCATCCAGCCACTCCACCTTCCCCGACTGCCGCAACCACCCCAGCACCTCCGGATTCGCCAACGCCGTCTGGCACAGCATCAACGCCGTCCGATCCTGCTCCTTCAATAACCGGCTCGCCTCCGACTTCGCTTCCTCCACCGTACCTTTCATCACTTGATTCGAACCCACTTTCCCGATCCGCTTCCGAATGTCCTCCTCCGGAATCCCCATCCGCAACGCCACCCGCTGTATCGCCGTCGACCTCGCCACCGGATTGTCCAGCAACCGAATGTTCCCCGCCATCTGCTCCGCAAACCGCACCCGCTCCGTCATCTGGTTAAACTTCGGCTGCGCTGCCGCATGCGCGATCTGGTAGTCGATGAACTCCTCCGCCCCCTCAATCAAACTCGCAAATCGCTCCGCTCCCTCCCTCCGAATCAACGTGTCCGGATCATCCCCCGCAGGCAGCGCCGCCACCTTTACCACCAGCCCCGTCGGCGCCAAAATCTGAAACGCCCGCTGCGCCGCCTTGAAACCCGCCCCGTCCGAATCGTAACACAGCACCACCTCATCCGCATGCCGCTTCAAAAGCTTCGCATGATGCTCCGTAAACGCTGTTCCCAGCGCCGCCACCACATTCTCAAACCCCGCCTCAAACGCCATCACCAAATCAATCTGCCCCTCGCACACAATCGCCTGGCTCGCCTTCGCCACCGCCCGTTTCGCCTTGTGAAACCCGAAGAACACCCGGCTCTTGTTGAAAATCGGTGTCTCCGGCGAGTTCATGTACTTCGCCGCCTTCGCATCCGCATCCAGCAACCGCCCGCTGAACGCGATCACCTCCCCATTGTCGTTGCAAATCGGAAACATCAGCCGCTGCCGAAACCTCGGATACACCTCTCCCCGATCTCCCCGCGCCAAAACGCCCGCACCAATCAGCAACTCCTCCGGGATCTTCTGCTCGTTCGCCCACCGCCTCATCAAATCCCCCCCATTCGGCGCAAACCCCAGTTGCCACCGCTTCGCCACCTGCGCCGTGATCCCCCGCCCCTTCAGATACTTCCGCGCCACATCCGCCACCGGATCCTTCATCAACAAATGATGATACCACTCCGCCAACCGCTGATGCGCCCGAATCAACGCCGCCCGCAGCTTCGCCTCCTTCTCCGCATTCTCATCCCACACCTCTTCCTCAATCCGGATCCCCGCCGCATCCGCCAGCCGCTTCACCGCCTCCACAAAACTCATCCCTTCATGCGCCATCACGTAGCCGATCGCCGTCCCACCCGCCCCGCACCCGAAACAATGATACGAGTTCCTTGCCGGACTCACATTGAACGACGGCGACTTCTCATTGTGAAACGGACACAACCCCACAAAGTTCGCCCCCGCTCGGCGCAACTTCACCGAACGGCCCACCAGCTCCACTATGTCCGTGGAGGCCAGCACCTGCTCAACTGTGGCTTCCGGTATGCGTCCCATCTCCCCCCACAAAACGCGAGCCCGTGCCCCCGCGCAATGCCCGATTGCACCCCACCCCGCAGAAGCGTATCCATTCCTGTCCTCCAGCCCACCCCTCCGGTCATGATGCGTCTCCTCCTTCTCCTCCTGTCCGCCCCCCTCCTCCTCGGCTCCCTCTCCGCCGCCCCGGACGCCCCTCCCGTCACCCTCGCCATCACCGACCGCGAGTTCACCGATGCCCGCCGCACCCGTGAAATCACCGCCCTCCTCGACCAAGCCGCCAAAGCCAACTCCCCCCTTCTCGTCCTCGACATCAACAGCTCCTCCGCCAATCCCGAACTCGCCCTCCCCCTCGCCGAACACGTCGCCCGCCTCAAAATCCGCACCGTCGCCTACGTCAACTCCGCCGCCGTCGCCGGGGCCGCCCTCCTCGCCCTCGCCTGCGACGAAATCTGGATGGCCCCCGGCTCCCGCATCGGCGCCGCCCCCCCGGACCTCTCCTCCTCCGCCGACCTCTCCGAAACCGCCCAAAAAGCCCGCCTCACCAAATCCCTCGCCATCCTCAAAGCCGCCGCCCGCAGCCTCGCCACCCTCAAACAACACGACCTCACCCTCGCCGAAGCCTTCATCGACTCCGACCTCGCCGTCACCATCGACGGCAAACCCCTCAACACCAAAGGCCAACTCCTCCTCCTCGACGCCTCCCAAGCCACCACCCTCCGCCCCAATGGCGCCCCCCTCCTCGCCAAAGGCATCGCCCCCGACCTCCCCTCCCTCGCCACCACCTCCCTCAAACTCACCACCACCCTCACCCGCCTCGAAGACGCCCCCCTCACCGCCTCCACCCCCGCCGCACCCAAAAAAGCCGACCCCGCTCCCTCCCCTACCCGCCAAGGCCCCTACACCGGCAAAGTCGTCCGCATCCCCGTTGGCGAGGAAGACCTCATCTCCCCCGCCCGCTTCGAGTTCATGACCCGCACCCTCGAACGCTGCACCGCCGAAGCCGCCGAAGCCGTCATCTTCGACCTCGACACCCCCGGCGGCCTTGCCTGGGACACCACCAACCTCATGATGCGCGACCTCCAAAAGCTCGGCCCGCCCAGCTTCGCCTTCATCAACCCCCGAGCCCTCTCCGCCGGCGCCATGATCGCCATCGCCACCGACGCCATCTACATCGCCCCCGCCGGCTCCACCGGCGCCGCCACCCCCATCTACGGCACCGGCCAGGAAATGGGCGACGCCGAACGCGCCAAAATGAATTCCGCCATGATGAGCATGGCCCGCACCGTCGCCAAAGAAAAAGGCCATGACCCCCGTGTCATCGAAGCCATGATCGACATGGACCGCGAACTCGTCGTCAACGGCCAGGTCCTCTGCGCCAAAGGCGAAATCCTCACCCTCGATGCCGAAGAAGCCACCATGCTCTCCGACGGTAAACCCCTCTTCGCCAAAGCCATCGCCTCCACTATCGACGAGGTCAAAGCCGCCGAAAATCTCAAAGGCCCCACCGTCACCGCCGAACCCATCGGCTTCGAACGCGTCGCCATCCTCATCACCAAATACGCCTCCATCCTGATCCTCATCGGCATCGCAGGCGCCTACATGGAAATGCAAGCCCCCGGCTTCGGTCTCCCGGGCTTCGTCTCCCTCATCGCCTTCAGCCTCTTCTTCTTCGGCCACTACGTCGCCGGCAGCCTTGTCGGCCACGAAACCACCTTCGCCATCGCCGTCTTCATCGTCGGCATCATCTTCGTCGCCGTCGAACTGCTTGTCTTCCCCGGCACCATGCTGCCCGGTATTCTCGGCTTCATCTGCATCATGGGCGCCCTCGTCTTCACCATGTCAGGCTGGGAGATCGCCCCCGTCGACCCCACCATCACCAAAGACGCCGCCGAAGCCACCCCCACCCGGTTCACCTTCACCCTCTCCACCTACGCCACCGGCCTCCGCAACTTCGCCATCGGCATCACCGGAGCCACCGCCCTCCTCATGCTCCTCGCTCGTTACCTCCCGCAAATCGGCCCCTTCAAACACATGACCCTCGCCACCACCGCCGGCGGCTCCCTCGCCGAAACCCCCGCCGCCCTCAGCGCCGCCGCCGTTCACCCCGGCGACGAAGGCATCGCCCGCAGCGCCCTCCGCCCCTACGGCACCATCGAAATCGCCGGCCGCCAAATGGAAGCCACCGTCGACAGCGGCTACCTCCAATCCGGCACCCCCATCCGCATCCGCGAAATCCAAGGCCTCAAAATCATCGTCGAACCCGCCTGATCTACCGCCCCACCAAATCATCCCCCGTAAACAACTTCCGATCCGGCCCCGCCGACCGCACCTCAAAGTAACTCGCCGCCAGCTTGTGCAAATGATACGGTGTCCCCCACCGATCCACCAGTTGCCCATCCGCGCCTAACACCCCGCTCCCCTCCGGAATCACCCGCAACCGCAGCGGATTCTTCCCCGACATCGCCCGCATCAAATCCGCGTTGTCCCCCACCGGCGGCCCCGGCCGATTCTGCATCGCCGTGAAATACTGACTGATCAACTGCCGCACGATTTCGAGGTCCTTCTCCGGCTCCCCCTCCCGCCTCAACAACGCCGCCACCAAAGGCGATCCCCCCTCCGCCTGCTCCTTCTGCGTTAAAACCACCTCAGGCACCTTCTCAACAGTCGCCTCAACTCCCGCCTCCCGCACCACCGCCTTCTCACTCACACTCCTCCGCTCCATCCCCACCCTCACCTCATCACGCTTCACCCACAGCCCCACCCCAAACGTCAACACCAGCGCCAGCAACGCCAGCCTCACCCGCCACTGACTCATGGCAAAAAGCCCAGCGGATTGCCCCCACTCGTCGTGTCGTAAAACGCCCCAATGTTCGGCAGCACCATCGACAAACTGCTCTTCGGCACCCCCAGCCACAGCGCCAACTCCGCAAAATACTCATCCACACTCGTCGTCGGAATCAACCGTCCCCGACCCACATCCAGCGCGTTGTCCTCAAACAACTCCGGATACTGCCCGAACACCCGTCGCCCCGCCAGCGCCCCGCCCACCACCAACTGATTGCCACCCCACGCATGGTCACTGCCCGCGCCGTTCGAAGTCAGCGTGCGCCCAAAATCCGACGCCGTAAACAGCGTCACCTTGTCCCCAAAACCCAGCACCTCCAAGGTCCGATAAAACGCCGTCACCACCGCGCTCATCCCCGGCAGTTGCCCGCCCATGCTTCGCAGCACCTCATCATGGTGATCCCATCCGCCATACTGTATGAAAAACGTCTGCCGCTTGTGTCCCATCGTCGCATGCCCCGCAATCGACTT
>CANETF010000154.1 GCA_947440575.1 Verrucomicrobiaceae bacterium | reverse complement strand
GGCGGGAGACCCTGCGCCAGCGCGCCGCTGCCGTGATCAACGGCTACCGGACCAAGGACCTGACCTTCCGCACCTTCCGCAACGAGGCGCTGGTGCAATACCGGACCTTGTTCGACCTCGCGGGGCGCTACAGTTACCTGGCGGCCAAGAGCTACGACTATGAAACCGGCCTGCTCGGCACCACGCAGGGACAAGCGGTGATCAACCGCCTCGTCGCCTCCCGCTCGCTGGGAGACCTCACCGGCGGCGTGCCGCAAGCCACCACCAGCACCCTCGGGGATGCCGGACTGGCCGGGACCATGGCCCAGCTCAACGCGGACTTCGCCGTCGCGGAGGGTCGCCTCGGCATCAACAATCCGGACCACTACAACACGCTGTTCTCCCTGCGTCAGGAAAAGTTCCGGATCCTGCCCCATGTGGAAGGTGAGACGGGCTCCGCCGACGAAGCCTGGCAGCAGACGCTGGAGCAGCACATCGTGTCCAACGTCCTGTCCGATCCGCAGGTGGCCGCCTACTGCCGCGGGCTGAAGAAAGCCGACGGCAGCGCGATTCCCGGCTTCATCATCCCCTTCAGCACCACCGTGGAGGACGGCAAGAATTTCTTCGGCCTCGACCTCGCCGCCGGAGACCATGCCTACAGCCAGAGCAACTTCGCCACCAAAATCGCTGCCGTCGGAGTGGCCCTGCCGGGTTACGTCGGCATGGCTGCGGGCGAATCCACCGCGCCCGGAGCCCTCAGCGCGACGCCGTATGCGTATCTGATTCCTTGCGGCAATGATTTCATGCGCACGCCGCTGGGCGACACCGGAGAAATCCGCAGCTGGCAAGTGGTCGATCAGGCCCTGCCGCTGCCCTACAACCTGGGAGCCAGTGATTTCAACACCACGCAGTTCTTCGGCCCGTATGATACGTTCGCCGAACGGCCATGGGTGATCCGCAAGCACCAGGCCTTCCGCATGGTGGCGGATCCCTCGCTCTACGAAGACGGCTCCCTGCCGACCGTCTTCACCAACGCCCGCCTCATCGGCCGCAGTGTCTGGAACAGCCAATGGAAGATCGTCATCCCTGCCATCACGCTGCTCAAGAATGAGCAGATGGGACTCAACAACTTCGCCGCCAGCGTGGATGACATCAAACTCTTCCTGCGCACCTACTCGAACTCCGGCAACTGATGACTCTGTCCCACAAGATTGCTTTAGGCGCAGTCGCAGCGGTTTTGCTCCTCACCTGGTTGGCCGTTTCCCGGTTCGGCCCCTTGGGTTCTGACGCCGCACCCGCCAAGCAGAGCCAGATCGCGTGGCGGCAGGGGGCACCGACGAAAATGGAGACGGCTTCCGAAGAGATTTTCAAACGGGCCTTCTGGCGGCTTCCTGGAGACGATGACCAAATCCTGCACGCAGAGCGCCACGAGTGGCGGGACGCTGCTGGCCTCGAGCGCTGGCAATGGTTTCTGGTAGTCAGAACCTCGCCCGAGTTGATCAAACACCTGCGCGATGACAACGCCTTCGGTCTGGTGCCCAGTTCGTCGGTCTCAGCCAACCCCGAGGCTCCAGATTGGTTTGTGTTCAAGCCGGAGGAATTCTCCATCTTCCGGTCACCCCAATCCGGGATGCAGCTGATGTTCAGCAAAGCCGACAACACCCTTTACGCCACCGATTCCGGCCGAGGTTTTACCAAGGGCGCACCCGAGCCAGTCAAGCAGGCAGCGCCACTCTCCGCTCCCGCCCCCGGTCGTTTGCCGACGACCCCACCACCCACTCCGAAACCATGATTGAAACACTGCAACACTATGCGAGGGCCGGGCTTTTGCTTTGGCTCGTGGCCTCCGGCCTCGGCACCACCCAAGGAGCCGTGCCCCAGCTTCTCAACCATCAGGGCCGCGTGGCGGTGAATGGCGTGAACTTTGACGGCAACGGGCAGTTCAAGTTCGCTTTGGTGAATGCCACCGGAACGACCACTTATTGGAGTAACGACGGCAGCAGCACCGCCGGCTCGCAGCCGACCGCGCCTGTGACGCTTTCGGTGACCAAGGGGCTTTATTCGGTTCTGCTCGGTGACACGACGCTCACCAACATGACAGCGCTCCCCTCGAGCGCCCTGGATTATGAGGATGTGCGCCTGCGGATCTGGTTCTACGACGGCAGCCATGATTTCCAACTCATCACGCCCGATCAGCGCTTGGTTGCAGCGCCTTATGCGTTGCTTGCGGCCAAGGCGACATCGACCACCGGTTTTGATGGCTTACTGGCAGGGGATGTGACCGGCCCGCAGGGGGCGACCTCGATCAATCCTTTGACGGTGACGGGCAAGGCGCTGACGGGGTTCAGTTCGACAACGGGCAATATTACGACGACGGACACGATCCTGACCGCGATCAACAAGCTCAACGGCAACGATGGATTGAAAGCGAATCGGGATTCGCCAAACTTCACGGGCACGGTGACGCTTCCGGCAGGCACGGCCACGGTCGCTCCCTTGAAGCTCACGACGGGCATCAACCTGAGCACGGCGGTGTTCGGTTCGGTTGAGTTTGACGGCACCCATCTTTACCTGACCCATAACGCCGGGAACCCGACGCGTAAGACGATCGCGTTCACCGACTCCACGCTGGCATCCGGTGCGGTGGGTAGCAATCAACTGGCTTCCGGGCTGACATTGGGAGGCACGACCACGGGAACTTTCAGTGGTCCTCTCGCCGGAAATGTGACGGGAAATGTGACGGGGAATGTGACGGGGAATGTGACGGGGAATGTGACGGGGAATGTGACGGGGAATGTGACGGGAAGCGCGGGGAGTTTCACCGGATCGCTGGCAGGGGATGTGACCGGCCCGCAGGGGGCGACCTCGATCAATCCTTTGACGGTGACGGGCAAGGCGCTGACGGGGTTCAGTTCGACAACGGGCAACATTACGACGACGGACACGATCCTGACCGCGATCAACAAGCTCAACGGCAACGATGGATTGAAAGCGAATCGGGATTCGCCAAACTTCACGGGCACAGTGACGCTTCCGGCAGGCACGGCCACGGTCGCTCCCTTGAAGCTCACGACGGGCACCAACCTGAGCACGGCGGTTCTCGGTTCGGTTGAGTTTGACGGCAACAATCTTTATCTTACCACCAACGCATCGAGCCCAACGCGCAAAACGGTGGTGCTCTCCGATACGGGCAGCAGTTCACAAATGGCGCTTGCCGACGTCGTCGCAGCGACCGTTAAACCGGTTGTCGCCTGGGGCAATAATGGTCAGAATCAGACGACGCTGCCAAGTTTGTCCGGCGTGGCCGCCGTCGCTGCTGGCGAGTTTCACAGCATCGTGCTGTTGGATGCGGGCACGGTTGTGGCCTGGGGTCTCAACACCAACGCGCAAACCACCGTCCCAAGCACCGCCACGGGTGTCACGGAAGTCACCGCCGGTGCTCAACACAATCTGGTTCGCAAGAGCGACGGCACGCTGATCGCCTGGGGACACAACAATTATGGGCAATGCACCATTCCAGCAAACATCACCACCGCCACCAAGGTCGCGGCGGGTCAAAGCCACAGCCTGGCACTTTTGGCGAACGGTACTCTGCGGGCCTGGGGCGACAACACTTGGGGGCAGACGACGATTCCATCGAGCCTCACGGGAGTCACCGTCACGGCCATCGCCTCGGGCCAGGATCACAACCTCGCGCTCACGGCTGCGGGTGCGGTGGTGGCGTGGGGTCGGGGGAGCGAGCAGGGGGGGGCGGGGCAAATCACCGTGCCGAGCGCAGCCACGACAGGGGTCATCGCCATCGCTGCAGGTGCCCTCCACAGCCTTGCCCTCAAGAGCAACGGCACGGTCGTGGCTTGGGGTTTCAATGAAGCCGGGCAATGCAATGTGCCGGGTGATTTGAGCGGGGTGACCCAAATCGCCGCAGGCTATGGCTTCAGCATGGCCCTCAAATCCAACGGTGCGATCGTCGTCTGGGGTGAGAAGGCGGACGGAGTGCCGACCCTCCCCGCCACGGCGACCGAGGTGACAGCGATCGCTGCCGGTGCAAGGCATGCGCTTGCCTTACGCTCGGACTTGACCCCCGCACAAGTTGCCCGCCTCGATCAGGACAACGTCTTCACCGGCAAGGTCACCATCCAAGGCAAGCCGGGCACTTACGCGCTGGAAGTGAATGGCACTGCCATCAAATCCACGGGCTCGTCCTGGCTCACCAGCTCCGACCGGCGAATCAAGACCGACATCGAATCGATCAACGGTGCCTTGGAGAAACTCGATCAGGTGCGTCTGGTCGATTTCCGCTACACCGCCGATTACCTTGCGGCCCACCCCGAGATCGAGAACCGCCGCTACCCAAACGTGATCGCGCAGGAGTTCCAGCAGGTCTTTCCAGATGATGTGAAACGCAGCGGGCAAAGGCTGCCGGACGGCTCGGAGATCCTGCAGGTGGATACCTATCCGCTGACGATCTACAGCGCCGCGGCGATTCAGGAACTGCATCGCGAGAATCAATTGCTCAAAAAGAAACTCAACGATCAAGAGCAACGCCTTCGCAAGCTGGAAGAGATCCTCAAGAAGAAGTAGATGGCTGTCGAGACGCACATTTGTTTTCTGTTCCTGCTGCCGCTTGCGGCTTGGGCCGGGACGAGTGCGGACTACTCCATCGATCCCACCGCGCTCGACGGTGGTGGCGCGCTTGCTTCCAGCGCGGCATACACGTTCAACCCATCGACCGCCCCCGGCGTTGCCGGCGCATCGGCGAATTACGCGTTGCGCAGTGGTTATGCGGGTCAACTCCTGGATCTCGTGGCTATTGCCATCGATGAACCCGCATCGCCCATGACGCTGAATGAAAGGGCGACCCTCCAGTTGGCGGTGACTGCGACCTGCGACGATGCCACCAAGGCGGTCTTGGCGGCGGATGATGTGACATGGTCGGTGCAAAGCGGCCCGCTTGCCGGTGTCAATGCCACGGGGCTGGTCACCGCCGGCTCAGTCTATCAGAACACCGCAGCGGTTGCGCGCGCGGCCTTGGGAAACATTTCTGATACGGTCAGCCTCAGCGTCATCAACACCGGCCTGGATGACTTCGCGCCCTACGCCGCGGATGGTTTGCCCGACACCTGGCAGGTGCAGTCTTTCGGTGAAAGCGGAACTCTGGGGGGCCCTGCCATGGACTACGATGGTGATGGGGTGATCAATCTCCACGAGTTTGCTTTTGGGTCCAATCCTGCGCTTCCATCCGCTGGATTCGTGCGGTGGAGTGGAGCCACCTCGATCACTCCGGGACTGCCCATACCCTATGTTTTCCAAAGCGGCACCGGCACCTTTTCGTACCGGGCGGCTTTTTCCCGTCGCAAGGACTATGCCGCTCTGGGCCTTTCCTATGTGGTGGAGTTTAGCGCCGATCTGAGCACATGGAAAGCCTCCCCTTCGACTTCCACGCCGACGGTGTTGGCGGATAGCGGAACAGTTCAGGTGGTTTATGTGCCCTACTTGATTTTTGTGAATGGTAAAAAAGCCAACTTCTTCCGAGTGAAGGTGCAAACCCAATGATTCGCCACATCCATGCGAGTTAAAGCATCCCTAGTTTCCCAATTCTCGTTAGCTGCAAAGCGCCATGTCGTTTTGCTGGGACTCTCGTTGTTGCTTTTGAGGCCCGATGCTGCGCTCTCGGAGATTGTTTTCAGCGGTGATCGCAACATCGCAATCCCGACCGATTTTGACGGAGTCTACATCAACATCAGCAACGGCCAATTTGGATCTTCACCCGTTGCAGGCTGGGATCTAAATGCATTTTTCGGCGGTTTGTTCATCGCCAACTCACCGAATTTCCAACCGGTGCGAATCGGCGATGGATTTGAGGATGCGATCATCCGGCTTGCGCCGACATCGGTGATCGGCGGCGGGTTGACTTACTCTTCGGATTGGGGGGGATCTGGCGCCGAGGGTGGGCAGGGACACCTTGGGTCCGGGCTGTTGCAGTTTGCCGACGGCAAGTCCGGGTATCTCGGCTTCAAGCTCCTCTCGGAGGCGGCGGATCCGCTCTATGGGTGGATGCAGGTGGTGCTCACAGAGAATGGTGAGAATGGCCGCATTCAAAGTTGGGCCTATGAAAACGGGGGTGGCACCATCTTAGCCGGTGCCACCGGGCAGAGCGGTCAGCAGGTGGTGACCGGTGATCAGGGAACCATCACGGCGAGCACAGCGGGGAACTCCATCCTGCTGGGAGCGAATGGAAAAATCACCTTTGAAGAGAGCGGGGCGCAAGGCACTTTTTCGGGTAAAATCGAAGGGAGCGGGGAGATCATGGTGACCGGAGCCGGCGGGCTTCGTTTGAGCGGGAGCAACTCCTTTTCCGGAACGGCCTCCGTGCTTGAGGGAAGCAGACTGACCATCACGACGAGTGAAAATCTTGGCAGTGCGACAGTGAAACTGGGGACCGCCGCCGCATTGGTTTTTGATTCGTCTGCTATTCCCGGCAGTGGAGGGAGTACCTTTGCCAACAACATCATCCTCAACCCAGGGGCTGCGACTCTGCGAAACAGCGGAGACGGCGTTGTGGAAATCACCGGTGTCATCAACGGGTCGGGCAGCCTGATCAAGGACGGTGCGGGCGACCTGAACATTACCGGGAACAACGGCTATACCGGTAACACCCTCATCAATGACGGCAAACTGGTGGTGAACGGCGATATTTCCTCGAGCCTGCTCACGATCGTGCATGGCGGCGGGGCGATTGGAGGCTCGGGTGCCATTGGTGCGCTGACAGTGAACACGGGGGCTCTGATCACGCCCGGCAACAGCCCAGGTAACATGACGGTAAATGGGGGTTTCACGATGGCTGGTGAATACGAGTGGGATCTGGCCAGCCTGTCGACCGATGGTCCGGGTACTAATTATGATACCGTGACCATCACGGTCGGCAATGTTGTGATCAGCAGTGCCACTTTGAGACTGAATCTTGGAGGCAATACGCCGAGCAACGTGCCGTTTTGGCAAGGCAACCGGACTTGGGTGGGTATCATCAATAACGTGGGTTCCGGCACTCTGACCGGTTCTTTCGGTTCAGTCGACAACAGCAGTTGGCTGGAACTCGGATACTTTTCAACTGTCCATTCCGACAATGATGTGAACCTTCTTTGGACCTCAACGATTCCCGAGCCGTCGGTTACGATGCTGCTCGGGTTGGGGGCGCTTGCTTTGTTGAGTCGGCGATCACGGTCTGCGAGATCGAGGCCTTTCAAATCCAGCCGCACGCTGACAATGCGGGCATGCAGCAAGTCGTAGAAGAGTTTCATGCATAGGACAGGCTAGCTCAACTGACAGCAATCTTGGCCAAAAAACGGGTGAATCTAAAAATGAAAGCACCAACCCGTAAAGGAACCCGCGAGGCGAACACCATGATTGCGCTGATGTTTGTGGCCACGCTCCACTTGGTCTGCCCGAATGCCCACGCGCAACTCGTCGTCAGCAGCCAGACGATTAGTGCGAGAACCAGTGACGACCGCTTTGTTGTTGGCAACCTTTCCACTCAAGCGGGCACGCTCGTCGTGACCACCTTCGGCACGCCGGGGGGAGTCCTGGGCCTGATGGCCCCGTGGCCTGGCGGGAGCGCCGCCGCTGGATGCGCTGCGGTGCGGCCCATGCAAAAGCGGAATGCCAAGCCATCCGCCAGGTAATTCGCCGTTAGCCTTTCAATCCGGACCCATGATCCCTCAGTTCTATCAAAAGCTCAGGAATGTTCCGCCGGGGAGGGGGGCGGGACCCGGCACGGAATCGGCGTGGTTCTTTTCGTTCTGGCCGCTGCAGATCGGCGGTTGGGGGCTCACGTTTCTCGTGCCGCTGCTGTTCCTGGTGACGGGTTCGGTCACGGATTCGTCCACTCTCTGTTATGGCTTTGCCCGTCCCCTGAACGGTTTCCTGATCACGCTGGCGCTGAGGCCCTGCTGCTCCTGGACATTGGCCCGCTTCGGGAAGCACTGGCTGTTGGTTCCTGTGATTTTCCTCGTCTCGCTGGCGCTCGCGCATGTGGAATTGATGGGCGTTGACTGGATGATTCTCACTTTCGGATTTCCCGCTGTCACGAAGGAAACATGGATTGCGATTTATTTCATCCGGGTGGCCATCTTCATGATTTGGCTGCTGCTCTATTTCGGCATCAAGTCCATCAAGCTCCATGCCGAGATCGAGCGGGAGTTCCGGCAGTCTGAGCTCAAGCTGCTGCGCTCCCAGGTGAATCCCCATTTTTTATTCAATGCCCTGGCCACCATCATGGCCGTGCGGAAGGACGAGGCGATGGTTTCCCAGGTGATCCAGTCGTTGGCCGACTACCTGCGCTTCTCGCTGGCTCAGGAATCGCAGGATCAGTTCAAGCACCCTCTCGGCCAGGAAGTCACCGCGCTGGAGAACTATCTGCTGGTGGAGAAGATCCGCTTTCAGGAAAAACTGGAGACCCGCCTCGCGGTGAGTGAGGAGGCCTGCGCCGCGCAGGTGCCCACGGCCTTGATCCAGCCGCTGCTGGAAAACGCCATCAAATACGGCCAGAAGACCAGCCCGCCTCCGCTGTGCATCGCCATCGAGGCGCGTCTGGCGGAGGGAAGGCTGCTTCTGATGGTGGAAAACACTGGCCGCTGGGTGGAACCGCATGGCTCAGAGTCCATCGGGCTCGGCATCACCAATCTCAGGAAACGCCTGCACCTCCTCTATGGGGATCAGGCAGAGCTGACGTTTGATCGCACCGCCACCGCGGTCAGAGCGCAGGTCTCACTCCCCGTTTCCAAAACCGCATGAACGCCGCCCGTGCCACACCCCCGCCCAAGGCCATCCGTGCAATTCTCGTGGATGACGAGTCATTGCTGCGGCGGGATCTCCGTGGGCGCCTGGAGCGGCATCCAGACATTGTCATCGTCGGCGAGGCGGACAACGTCCAGTCAGCGGTGGAGTTGGTGGTCGCCACCCGGCCGGAGATCATTTTTCTCGATGTGCAAATGCCGCCGGACAATGGCTTTGACCTGCTGCCTCGCCTGCAGCACATCGATCCACTTCCGGCGGTGGTGTTTGTCACCGCCTTCGACCGTTATGCCCTCCGGGCCTTCGAGGTCCACGCCCTGGATTATCCGACCAAACCGGTGCACCCGGACCGGCTCGCGCAGACGGTGGCGCGTCTCCAGCGGGCACTCTGCCAGCCCCGCGCGGGCGTTGCGGCAAGTCCTGCCCCGATTCACCCTCTGGCCTCTGAAACGCGCCTGGAGGCGGCAGACCTAGTCCAGCTGCAGGATGGCAACTATCAGCGTTTTGTCGAAGCCGGCCGCATCGCTGCCGCTCAGAGCCAGGGGGATTACACTCGCATCCTTGCCGCCGGTGGCAAGCCGGTCCTGATCAAGAGCACGCTTTCTCATTGGGAGGCTAGGCTGCCGGTGGGGCTGTTTTTCCGGATCAGCCGCAGCCTTTTAATCAATGGCCAACAGATCCAGCAGGTGTCCCGGCTTGATCGTGAGAAAACCCAGGTGTTTTTCATCGACATCCCTGAGCCCCTGACGCTGAGCCGCCTCGAGTTCAGCCGCCTCAGGCGTTTGGTTTAGGATTCCCTATGGGCGCGGTCTCAGGGTGGCTCAGGCACCCCAAGCAGTCGGCCAGCGGGTCGGAAAATCCCAGCCTCGGGACCTGTTTATCGACGATTCTGCCCAGTTCGTCGACGATTCTGCCCAGTTCGTCGACAAATGATTGCCATCAGCAGCCTCCGCATTATGAGGGGAAAGCTTGGCGGGTGTCTCCCTACCAGCGTCCCTGCCATCGTTAGTCCAATTTTTTTATCATGAGCCTCGCCTTGAATTCCCATCCTTTCGACCACATCACGCTGGCCGTGAGACAGGGCAATTCCAAAATCATGAAACCGCCCCACCTGCCGTTCCATGCTGCCCTCACGTCGTCACCCATATCTAGCCCTGTAAACCGGAGGGTCACCCTTCAGTTTTCTCCTTGGATCCTCGGATTGGCCTTCCTTGCTCTGTCGCATCTGGCGCAGGCCCAGGACGTCCCGAGCGGTTTTATTGCCTTCTACTCCGTTGACTGGGCGGGCGGGACCATCGGTTCCGGGGCGACGCTGCAGCTCGACAACGGCGCCACCGTCTCCGGCAACGCCATCAACAACGGCACGCTCCAATACAACATGTCGGAGAACCTCACGATCAGCAACACGATCGCGGGCACTGGCACGCTCTTGTTGACGGGCTCCGGCATCCTCTCGCTCACCGGCAGCAACAGTTACACGGGAGCCACCTTGGTGAACACGGGGGTACTTAACATTCAGAACGCGAACGCGCTGGGCACGACGGCGGGCGCTACCACGGTCGCCAGCGGTGCAGCGCTGCAGATTCAGGGCGGCATCACCACGGCAGCGGAGGCGCTGACCTTGGCCGGCACGGGGGTGAGCGCGACCGGTGCGCTGCGCAACATCAGCGGCGATAATACCTACGCAGGCTTTGTCACGCTAGGCGCGGCGACGCGGATCAACTCGGATGCGGGAACCCTGACCTTGAGCAACACAGGCACGATCACGGGGGCTGGCCTTGGCTTAACGGTGGGCGGCGCTGGCAATACCACGATCGCCAGCATCATCGGCACGACTAGTGGTTCCCTGACCAAAGACGGTGCTGGCACGCTGACGCTCACCGGAGCCAATACCTACACCGGCGGCACCACCATTTCCGCAGGCACGCTTTCCGTGGGAAGCGGCTCCACCACCGGCTCGATCGCAGGCAACGTGACCAACAACGCCACGCTCACCTTCAACCGCTCGAATGCGTTGACCTATGCCGGTATCATCAGCGGCACGGGAGCGGTGACCAAATCCGGCGCAGGCACGCTGACGCTCACCGGGGCCAATACCTACACCGGCGGCACCACCATTTCCGCAGGCAAGCTTATTGTTAGTGGCGTCGGCGCGATCTCGGGCAATGTGAGCAT
>CANETF010000153.1 GCA_947440575.1 Verrucomicrobiaceae bacterium | reverse complement strand
CTTCGTCAGCACCTTCAAGCCCGGCGCCACCTCCGTCAAACTATCCGCACAAAGCACCATCACCCCACCCGCCGCAGCCGCCCATCGCCCCAGAACCCCCGCCCGCTCCGCCATCAAATCCGGATCCGGCAATCCCCCCTCCACCGCATGACTCAACCGCGGCAAATACAGCGCCTCCACCCCCCACACCCCCAACTCCGCATGAACGAGGTCCTGCTGCTTCACCTCCCCGCAAAGCACCCACAACCGTCGCCCCCCCCGACCTGCCGCCACCAACCCCACCGCAAACGGCACCGCCTGCGCCGCCACATGATCCAGCACCACCACCTTCTTCCCCAGCGCCTTCTTAAACGCCCCCGACTCAACCACCCGGCTCACCAAATCCACACCCATTGCCATATCGACCTTCTTCATACCCTCAAAACCCCACCCTCAAAAAAGCCGCGCTCCCCACGCACCATGATCCAAACAAAAACCCATGCCACATCCAACACCACCCAAGCCCCCCCGCAACCCCAAAACCCCAAAAGTACCACGCCTGTCCCAGGCGTGTCCCCCCCTCAATCAAACTTCCCCAACCGCGCCCCCACATCCGCCTCCAACCGCCGCACAAACCCCAAAGCAAACTCCGCCGGATCCAGCGTGTCATCCACCACCAGCGGCGTCAAATCCATCGCAAACGTCAACAAACTCGTGCTGTCCGTCGTGTGCGAATCAAAATACGTCGCATTCGCATGCCGCAGCCCCTCCTCCGCCAAATCATAGCGCTTCCCGCCACTGATCTGACTGTCAAACACACCCAGCAACGGCCTCAGCAAATGCGGATGCTTGTCCACCTTCAGCATCACCTTGTCCTCCGCCAGCAGCCAGTCCAACTTCCGCCAAACCTCGCACCCATAAACCTTCGCCGGCCGCTTCTCCTTCGGCAGACTCCGCAGCGCCTCGATGCACCGCCAGAACGTCGCCACATGCGTGTCATGCCGATCACACGGATTGTGTAGATACACCACCTCCGGCGCACAGGTCTCTAAAACAAACTTCAAATCCGCCACCACATCCGCCTGCTGCGGCTCCTTCACCATCTCACTCGGATACCCCAACTGCGCCGCAAACGCATACTCGCCCACATACGCCGCCTTCCGCTGCTCCACCCGCCGCACATCCTGCATCTCCTCATCCGTGTAGCTCGCATAGTCCCCCTTCCGCGGACTCCCCGCCCCATTCGTCACCACTACGCCCCCAAACCACCGATCCGCCGTGTGAAAACACTCCGTGATCCCATGATACGCCGCAATCTCCAAGTCATCCTGGTGCGACACAATCCCCAAATGCGTCACCCGCTTCATGGCCTCATCAAAGGCAGTACCATCAGGGACAAAAAAATCATTTCTCGGGTGGCGCAGGTCAGGATTCATCAGTCCCCCCAACCAACCCAACCCCAGCCCCCCCGCAACCACAATTCCAGAACTCTAACGCATTCCAAAAGTTTGACCGTTTCACGAAGAGATGGTCATTTTGATCCAGCGAGCGCAACAGCCTCAGAGTCAAGCTGACAAGATTTTCGGGAGCCTGTCTAGACTTCGCATTGCAGGCGACCCAACTATCCATCCGCCTTGACTCCATAAGGCGGCGGCTCCTCGCGGAGCATCAGACCCGAAACTCCCTCTTTCTCAGCAAGCAATTTCCGAACCTCCGCCAAGGAACAAACCTCGATACCCTGGGGCAAATGGTTCGCCGACCAATCGCGAGTCTGCTCACAAAAGACATGGATATCACCCCCCGCCTTCACTTCCAAAAGCTCTTTAACGGCCCAGATTTCTTTAAGAATGGAGTTCGAGGTCACGGACTTGATCTTTCCATCAATTCGAGCGGAGTGCAAACTTCTGGCAGGACCCACCCCTGCTTTTCAGCCTCTTGACGCAGTCGTTTCAATACATGCGCGTTGGCCAGATGCTTGCAGTTCCAAGTCAGTAAGTAATCTGCCTGTGCCAGAGTGGCGGCCGCCAGGTGCGTCGCATCCGGTAGCATCGTCGAAGGAAGTGCCCCTGTGCTCAAAAACCGCGAGGCCAGCGCCTCGATCTCGGCATTGATACCCACCACGATCAATTCGCGTAACCTTTCCATTCGCGCTTCAATCATCTCGACATCCCCAAATCCCGCCTCTCGAATCGTCTCCTCTGAGGTGAAGCATTCATAACTGGCCCGCATGTTTTGCCACCACTCCCGAGTGACCTCCTGGTGCGCAGCCAGCAGTAGATCCCGACTGGGACGGGCCACTAGGTAGCTGACGATTGTCGTCTCAATGTAAACGGACTCCTTCATCCAATGGGTTCATCCAATCAGCTAGCGTTCAGCACCTAACACTCAAAAAATCCCATTAATCCTGTCCCAAAAAAACGCCGCCCTACTTCAGCGCCGCATAAACCCGGTGCACATCCGCATGCTCATCCAGCGCCTGCAAAAAGTTCGTCACCTCCTCCCGCTGCGCCTCATCCAACTCCGGATACTCCTTCGGCTGATAATGCAGCTCCGACAGCGAAATCCGCCACCCCGCAGCCTTCAGCGCCTTCGTCACCGCATCCAATTGATTGCTCGCACAGAAAAACCGCGCCCCCACATGCCCCTTCGTCACCTCATCTTCCTCATCCAACTCCAACGGCTCCACCTCATCAGCCTCCGCCTCCAGCGCCGCCACCTCAATGTCCGTCCCCGCATCCGCATGCGTCCCCTCGATCAATCCACAATGCTCAAACATCCACGCCACCCCGCCCCGCTGCCCCATCGTCCCCGCCCGAAACAACACCCGCACGTCCGATGAGGTCCGATTATTGTTCTCCGTCAGCGCCTCCACAATCACCGGCACCCGATGCGGCGCAAACCCCTCAAACACCACCGTCTCAAACTGCACCGCATCCGCTCCCGTCCCGCTCCCCTTCGCAATCGCACGCTCAATCGTGTCCCGCGTCACACTCTGCTTGCGCGCATTCTCCAGCGCCGCAAACAACCGCGCGTTAAACTCCGGATTCGGCCCGCCCAAACGCGCAGCCACCTGAATTTCCCGCACCAACTTGCCAACTACCTTGCCCTTCTTGTCCGCCGCCAATTCCCGCCACTTCTGTTTCCACTGTGCTCCCATAAAAAAGTCTCCTCGTTATGCTTGGTTAAAACTCAAATCACGCCTTCGCATTCGCCTGTTGCCGCTTCGCCCTCTCCGCCGCCTTCGCATCATCCGCCGCCCACTCGATCACCAGCCACTTCAACCGCCGCATCACCCCCACCTTCGCCGCCGCCGAAACCCGATCAATAAACAGCACGCCATTCAAATGGTCGATCTCATGCTGAAACGCCCGCGCCAGCAAGCCATCCGTCTCCACCGTCACCTCTTCACCATCCAACGTCTGATACATCACCTTGATCCCCTCAGGCCGTGTCACCTTCGCCCGCAATTCCGGTATGCTCAAGCAACCCTCCTCACCCGCCTCCTTCAACTTCCCACCCTCAATCTTCGGATTCAGAAACACAATCGGCATGAACTCCAGCAACTTCCGGTCCTCCCCGTTCACCCGCAAATACGTCACACACTCCGGATCATGCGAACAATCAATCACCGCCATCTGCTCATCCACCGCCACCTGTGGAGCAGCCAATCCCACCCCGTGCGCATCCTTCATTGTCTCAATCATGTCCACCGCCAGCTTCCGATGACGCTCCGTCACCTCCAACACAGGACGACACTTGGCGCGCAACACCTGCGCAGGATAACGGACAATCGGCAATACCATCCCTCGATCAAACCCATCAAACTCCAAATCTCAACCAAAAAGGAACCTGACGCCTCAGCTCATCCGTTCCATACTCAGACGACGCTCGCTCCCTGCCACCCCTCACTCGTGAACCTCCCCGCCGAACATCTCATCCTTTTCGACGGCGTCTGCGCTCTCTGCACCTCCAGCGTCCAGTTCCTCTTCCGTCACGATCACGCCGCCCGCCTCCACTTCGCCCCCCTCCAATCCGATCTCGGTCGCCAAATCTGCCTCGCCAATGGACTCAACCCCGACGAGTTCGACACCTTCATCTACGCCCGCCCCAATCACCCCATCCTCGTCCGTAGCGACGCCGCCCTCGCCGTCACCTCCCTCCTCGGCCTCCCCTGGAGCCTCCTCTCCGTCTTTCGCCTCATCCCCCGCCCCCTCCGCGACGCCGTTTACGCCCTCATCGCCCGCAACCGCCACCGCTGGTTCGGCCGCCACGAAACCTGCTACCTCCCCACCCCCGCCCACCGCGCCCGCTTCCACTCATAGAGTATCACCAAACCGCCGCATCCACTCCTCTCGCGCCGCCATGATCTGCAGCCGCTTCTGCCGCGGACTCATCTCCCACACCAGCGGCACGTCCTCCGGCACCAAAGGCAGCAACCCTGCAAAATCCACCTCCCCCGAACTGAACGGAATCTGGTGATCCTTGTGCGGCCACCCCACGTCGTGCACATGACACCCCACCAGTCGCGGCGCGTTCATCTCCAGATACTCCCGGTGATCCAAAAAACCCAAATTCGCCTGCCGCTGCACATGCCCAAAATCATGCCACGTCCCAATCCACGGACATCCCTCATAATGCGCTAGCAGCACCTCCATCTCCTGCATCGTCGGCACCTGCTCATAGTGGGACCTCGTCTCCATCCCGATCTTGACCCCATGCTTCTCCGCATGCAGCAGCAACTCATCCAGCGCTCGCTTCACCTGCTCCAACGCCTTCACCGACGCCTTCTGCCGCGCCACCACCATCTCCAGCTTGTGCTTCACATAAGGCCGCCCAAACAACCCTCCATTCAGCGCCATGTCCTCCAGCTTCTCCGTCCCCCCAGTCCCCAAAGCCCGACCCAAATGCAGTACGATCCGGTCCGCTCCAAACCGAGCCGCCATCTCGATCGTCGCCACCGTCAACGATACCGCCCGCCTCCGTTCCTCATCGCGCGCCGACGTGAATTCATAACGATCCGGCATGTCCCCTTGCACCTCCACCGGCGCCGGACACGGCGCATGCAAACTCCCCACCGTCACCACCTTCAACTGCACCGCCTTCAACAATCCCGGAATCAAGGTCACCGGCGTCCCATGACTGATCTCGATCCCGCTAAACCCCATGTCCTTGGCTTCCCCCGCCATAATCAGCCCGTCCTGATAACGATGCCCATTCCAGCATGAGGACAAGCGCAGCCGATCTTGCATCCTGGAATCACTCACTTCTTCAAAGTACTGTTATTCACCCAAACGGACGCTTTCTTAACCGGCGGCGGCACCGCCTCCGTCGTCCGCCAGCGATACACCGGCACCGGCTTCTGCTCCGCATTCCCCTGCACCACCATCACACTGATCTCCAAACTCCGTTCCTCCCCCGGAGGCACCTCCGTCGGCACAATCGCAAGCTCCAAATCGTTCTCATCCTTGTTCAACCCCCCAATGATCAATTGATTGATCGCCACATCCTTCACCGGCGGATAATCAAACCCATTCACCTTCACCCGCGTCTCATACCCGATCGACTCAATCTGAAACGCCCCCACAAACTGCGGCACCTTGCACACCGCAGGCACCGGCGGCGCCTTCCCCGGCGGCGTGAACTCAGGCTCATCCAAAAACGTCGGTTTCCCCCCTTCCTTCAGCGATGACCGCACATCCAGTGCCCCCTGCAGATTCACCATTCGGCTCGTATCAAATCGCCATCCAGCCGGATCCTTGATATATCTCAGCACCAGCAAATTCTCCGGCACCTCATCCACCTCAATCCCCAAATCAATCCGCCCGAAGTAAACCAAATGCGCTGTGTCACCAACCGCCTCCACCTCCAGCAGCTTCAACTTCACAATGTCCGGCGGTCGCAACGGCACCGCAAACACCGCCTCCGGATACGGCTGCCGCTGACTCACAATCATGTTGTGCGTCTGCACCTGCCGATACCGCGATGTCGAATTCTGCCACGCCTGCACGTTGCGATTCAGCATCGCCCCCCGCCATTCATGATAAACCTTCTCCAACTCCGTCCTCAACGCCCCCTGCTCCTGCGCCACCACCCCGCCGGGCCAGCTCACCATCAAAGCCAGCAGGATGCCAAAGAATCGTTGAATCATCATATCACGCACAAAAAGGAAAGACCAAAGAGACCCCGGGAGTCGCCTTGGTCAAGCTTCCCCATGAAAAGTATTTGCTGCCCCCCCGCTTTTCGCAACTGTTAAAGGCTGGCCACCCCTCATGGACTCCCCCTCAGACCCAAACTCACGCACCCCACCGATTGACCGCAATCGAGAGCTGCTGAAACTGGCTCAGGTAGAGACCTACAAAGTCCTTGGCGACGAAAAACTCAACGCCTACTTCTGGCATCCCGACCCGGAAAAAACCGGCCCCCTCCCCCGCCCCGTCGCCGCCTTCTTTTTCAGCAGTGGCTGGGATCATGGCCAGGTCAGCCAGTTCGCTCCCCACTGCGTTTACTTCGCTTCCCGTGGCATGGTCTGCGTCGCCTTCGATTATCGTGTCGCCACCAAGCACGGCACCGGTCCCATCGAAGCCATCGAAGACGCCGGCGACGCCCTCCGCTGGTTGCGCATCAACGCCGCCGAACTCAACATCAACCCCAATCACATCATCGGCATCGGTGGCTCCGGCGGCGCCTACGCCGTCGCGGCGAACGTCCTCCTCACCCGTCCTCTCAAACGCAAAGAAGTCCTCCCGGACATCCACCCCATCCCCAACGCTCTCGTCCTCTTCAATCCCGTCCTCGATACCTCCAAAGACGGCTTCGGCTTCGACCGCTTCCCCGACCCCGCCTCCGCCAAAAAACACAACCTCCTCCGCGCCGTCCGCCGCAAACTCCCTCCCACCCTGATTCTCCACGGCACCGCCGACCGCGTCATCCCCGTCACCGCCTCCCGCTCTTACACCCGCAAAAACGCCTGGCGCCGCAACCTCTGCCGCCTCGTCGAATTCGAAGGCGCCGGCCACGGCTTCTTCAACTTCAACGTCTCCTTCGAACGCTACGAAGCCACCCTCCTCGCCATCGACGAATTCCTCGTCTCCCTCAATCTCATCCAGCCCGACCCCGACAGCCTCCTCGGCGACACTTCCTACACCATGTAGCCCCCCACAGACGTTTCTCTTTGCTCACCAGTCGTCGTCCTCTTCGTCCTCGTCCTCGTCCTCGCCCCACTCACGACTCACTACTCACTTCAGCCCCCTTCCCACATGCGCCTCTCTCTCCTCCTCGCCTTCCTCGCCACCGCCAGCGCCCAAGCCCTCACCCCCTCCTGGCCCCAGGACACCTCCGACCTCAAAGCAGACCCCACCACCCAGTTCGGTACCCTCGAAAACGGCGTCCGCTACGTCATCCTCAAAAATCAGGAACCCCCGGGCCGCGCCTCCCTCCGCCTCTATATGGACGTCGGCTCCCTCATGGAAGAAGACGACCAGCAAGGCATGGCCCACTTCCTCGAACACATGGCCTTCAACGGCTCCCGCAACTTCCCCGCCGGCCAAATGGTCGAATACTTCCAGCGCCTCGGCATGGCCTTCGGTGCCGACACCAACGCCCACACCTCCTTCGAGGAAACCGTCTACAAACTCGAACTCCCCAAGGTCGAAGAGCCCCTCATTGTCGACGCCATGAAGCTCTTCCGCGACTACCTCGACGGCATGAACCTCAATGCCGAAGAAATCGATAAAGAACGCGGCATCATCCTCAGCGAAAAACTCTCCCGCGACTCCATCGACTACCGCACCATGGTCGAAGGCTACAAGTTCGCCCTCCCCAAATCCATCCTCCCCAACCGCCTCCCCATCGGCATCGAAGACACGATAAAGAAGATGCCCCGCCAGCGCTTCGTCGACTTCTACTCCAAATGGTACACCCCCAAGCGCGCCTGCCTCGTCGCCGTCGGCGACTTCCCGGACACCGCTCTCGTCGCCAAACTCATCGAGACCCACTTCGGTAATGCTAAACCCGCCGCCGCAGACGCCGCCGACCCCGACCTCGGTATCGTCGAAAAAGGCCGCGGCGTCATCGCCAAACTCCACACCGAAATGGAGGCCAAAGCCGTCGACCTCTCCATCGAAGTCAATCGCCAGATCGGTCCCAAAGCCGATACCGCCGCCGAGCGCAAAACCCGCCTTGTCCGCAACCTCGCCGACTCCGTCATCAACCAGCGCCTCTCCAAAATCGCCAAGCAAAAAGACGCCCCCATCCTCTCCGCCCAGGCCTACGCCTACGACTACCTGCAATTCCTCGCCTCCAGCGGCATCTCCGCCTCCTGCCAACCCGAAAACTGGTCCAAAGCCCTCGCCCTCATCGAACAGGAACTCCGCCGCGCCATCGAGCACGGCTTCACCCAGGCCGAATTCGACGAAGCCACCGCCTCCCTGAAACAACAACTCAAACTCCGCGCCGACCAAGCCTCCACCCGCCGCTCCCGCGATCTCTCCGACGGCCTCGTCAGCCAGCTCTCCGCTCGCAAAGTCTTCACCCACCCCTCCGACGATCTCGCTCGCGTTACCAAGGAACTCGCCAGCATCACCCCCGCCGACGCCCACGCCGCCCTCAAGGCCGACTGGAACACCCAGGACATCCAACTCTTCGTCGGTGGCAAACTGAAGCTCGATGGCGATGCCTCCGCTCAAATCCTCGCCACCTTCGAAGCCAGCCGCAAAGTCCCAGTGGAAGCCCCCGCCAAAGAAGCAACCGCCGCCTTCGCCTACAACGATTTCGGCCCCGCAGGCAAAATCAGCAAACAAGAAACCATCGCCGATATCGAAGTCACCCAGGCCACCTTCGAAAACGGCGTCCGCGTCAGCATCAAACCCACCCCCTTCGAAAAAGGCGCCATCCGCGTCACTGTCAGCTTCGGCGGCGGCAAACTCTCCGCTCCCAAAGACCTCCCCGGCATCATCCCCTTCGCCCAGTCCACCTTCGCCCTCGGCGGACTCCAAGCGCACGACGTCGACACCCTCCGCCGCCTCTTCGCGGACAAAACCACCAGCGCCGACTTCATCGTCGGTGACGAAGCCTTCCTCCTCGCCGGCAAAACCAACCCAGAAGACCTGCTCGCCCAACTCCAACTCCTCGCCGCCCACCTCACCGCCCCCGGCTACCGCGACGAAGCTCAGGAACAATTCCGCAAAAACCTCGAACCCATGTACACCGAGCTGCAGCACACCGCCGAAGGCATCATGGCCGACCGCGTCGTCAGCTTCATGCACAGCGGCGACCCCCGCTTCGGTTACCCCCAAATCGAGGACATGCAAAAGCGCTCCCTCGCCGAACTCAAAGCCTGGCTCACCCCCGAACTCTCCGAAAGCTTCTTGGAAGTCTCCTTCGTCGGCGATGTCGACCCCAAAGCCGCTCTCGAAGCCGCCGCCGCCACCTTCGGTGCCCTCCCCAAACGCGCCGACAAGAAAGCCGACTTCACCCAGGCCCGCCAAGTCGCCTTCCCCAAACCCACCACCGAAGACTTCAAGTTCACCACCGAAATCCCCAAAGCCATCGCCGCCATGTACTGGCCCACTGCCGACATGTCAGACATCAAACGCACCCGCCGCCTCAGCGTCCTCGCCGCCGTCCTCGACGACCGCCTCCGCCTCAAGGTTCGCGAAGAACTCGGCGAAACCTACAGCCCCGCCTGCTACCACGTCGCCAACGACACCTTCACCGGCTACGGTTACATGACCTCCATGATCGAAGTCAAACCCGAGCAACTCGACACCATCGGCAAAATCGTCGCCGAAATCGGAGACTCCGTCGCCAAAGGCCCCATCACCGATGACGAATTCGATCGCGCCATGAAGCCCCTCCTTTCCCAGCTCGAACAAATGCGCCGCGACAACCGCTACTGGTCCCAAAACGTCCTCCGCAACGCCCACGAACACCCCGAGCGCCTCGACTGGGCCCGCGCCCTCGTCAGCGACTTCCAAGCCATCAAAAAAGACGAAATCCAAGCCCTCGCCGCCGAATACCTCACCGCCAGCCGCATCGTCACCGCCCGCATCATCCCCCAAGCCAAATAGCCCCCCCGTGACGCGGACACTCCTGTCCGCCCCCACATTACCCGTCACCGCCCCCGTGACGCGGACACTCCTGTCCGCCCCACATTACCCGTCACCGCTCCGCGTGACACCCCCACACTTTTTCCTCTACTCTTCCCCCTCCGCACTCCGCTCCACGCTCCTCTCAGCGGAACAAGCCCCGCCTACCCTCCGGCAAACCCGGGCATAAAGCATCAGCCCCAGGCCAAGCAACATCCCTCCCAGTGCCATCCACCGGCACCACCCCAGTTCCATAACGTCGAGCGTCGAGAGAAGCTCAAACACCTTTGCCGCAGCAAAGGCCAAGACCACCAAACCAAGCACCCACCAGTGCTCCAAAAAGGTGACCCACCCACGGCTGTTCCGACGAAAGTCCACCCCCACCTCCTACCCCCGACCCACCCAAAAAACAAGCCCGCACTCTACCCTCTACTCTCCGCCCCCAACCCCACCCTCCCCATCTCCCCCAGCACCCCCTCCAACACCTTCGGCCCCAACCGCCCCCCATCTCGCGCCACCCGCCCCTCATGCATCAACACCCCCGCCCCATTCTTCAACCCCGCCTTCAGCCGCTCCAACACCTCTCCCGCATCTGACCGCACCCCATCAAACCCCCTCACCGTCCACCCCGCCAGCCTCATCCCCATCGCTTCCAGCACCGGATGCACCGCGTGATTCCTCAACCCCGCCGGCGCCCGAAACCACCGACACTCATACCCCCCTGTCGCCGCCTTCACCGCCTCCTGGCACCGCTCAATCTCCTCCCTGACCCGCCCCCTCGGCATCACCCAAAACCAACCCGCCGGATGCGTCATCGTATGGTTCCCCACCTCATGCCCCCGTTGCAAAATCTCCCTCACCAACTCCGGATGCCGCTCCACCTTCTCCCCGATCACAAAGAAAGTCGCCTT
>CANETF010000152.1 GCA_947440575.1 Verrucomicrobiaceae bacterium | reverse complement strand
CGTGCCGCCCGTGTGCACAGCGACTTTGTGAAGATTCACCCCTTCGTGGATGGCAATGGCCGCACCTCCCGACTGCTCATGAATCTGGAGTTGCTGAAAGCTGGTTACCCACCCGCCGTGCTTCCGGTGGAACGCCGACTGGCCTATTACATGGCTCTGGATGCCGACCACGTTCACGATGAAAAGGAAGGCTTCGTGAATATGGTGGCCGAGATCGTGAAGGAAGGCTTCCGCCCTTATTTCCATGCCCTGAGCCTGCCATGGGAGGTGGTGGCATGAGTGCGAGAAAAGACGGAGTCTCCTTGGCTGATGGATGGCCAGATTTCGTTTGGCATTCGTCAAAATCAGGGAATCATTCAATCAACAGACCCGCCACGCCTCTGACTTCATTGCCATGCGCACCAGGGCGGGTGCTTTATTTCTGTGTTGAACCAACGGAGAGAATCCGCCACGAAGGCCAAGGCAAGGCCCACCATTCACCTGAGCAGCCGAAGCTGCGACGCCATGGAGACGACTTTCAATGGTGGCAGGCGCTAGTGAGCTTGTCCGATAACACTGAATTGGCAACCATGATTTGGATTCTTGGCAAAGCCCCGTGTGAGACTGCCAACCAAAACAAATGCTCTTCAACTTGCACAACTCGCACATTGTGCGAACTTTCTCCAACGAACCCGCCACGCCTCTCAACGATGCGCAACTTGGCGGGTATTTTTTTGCCCGTTGAGTCTGAATGGAGGACCTCTCCATGAAGTTTGTCAAACAGCCGACCGATCTCCAAGGGCAGCTCCAAAAGCTAAAGTCCCGTGGACTGATTGTCCTTGATGATGCCCAAGCGATCAGCCTTTTGCAAAATGTCGGTTATTACCGTCTTGCTGGATATGCGTATCCGCGCCTCGACTTCCCGGCGCGCAAAGTTTTCAAGTCAGGCACGACTCTGGATCAGATTCTGAGACTGTATGACTTTGACCGCAGTCTGAGGCTGTTACTGTTAGACGCCATAGAGCGGTTCGAAGTCAGCCTGCGCTCAAGGATTGTGGCGCAAACGTGCTCGGCATGGGGGGCACACTGGTTCATGAATGCGATTCGATTTCACCCGCAGTTCCATTTTGTGCGATTCATTGAGCAGGTGGAACGTGAGATGGGGGTGCGCTACGACCCCATCACCATGCTTCGAATTCTGCCCACCTTCCATGCGGAGACGTTCGTTCAGCATTACTACGCCAAGTATGGTGATCCCCATCTGCCGCCCTTCTGGATGACGGCTGAGGTGCTGACACTCGGGTCACTGTCGAAGCTTTACAAAGGCATTGGTGACAGCGCGATCAAAGCCAGCATGGCGTCGCCTTTCGGCGTGCCGGCGAAGATGTTTGAGGGCTGGTTGCATTCATTGGCCCACCTCAGAAACATCAGCGCCCATCATGGCCGCCTTTGGAACCGCATTTTTTCCATCAAGCCACCTACGGCCCAAAAGCACCGAGGAATCATGCATGCACCCAACAAGCTGGAGGGCCACTTGGTGGTTCTGGTAGACTCATTGGATGTGATTCATCCTGGACACTCATTCCGCCAAGATTTCAAAGCATTGCTGGCACGCTACCCAGAGATTGATTCGTCTGCGATGGGCTTCGTTAATGGCTGGAACTCACATCCTTTCTGGACGACATGACCCCCTCCTTTCAAGAAGCCCCCATCAGTCAGATCCCAGCGCTGAGGTTGCTTCAGCAGCTCGGCTACACCTACCTGACGCCGGAGGAGTGCGCGGTGGAGCGGAAGGGCAAGTTTGGCCGGGTGATCCTGGAGAACGTGCTGGCCGGGCAGCTCAAGCGCCTGAACAAGATCAGCTTCAAAGGCCGGGAGCTGCCCTTCACGGACGAGAACATCGCCAAAGGCATCGAAGCGCTGCGGGACATCCCCTTTGAAGGCCTCGTGCGCACCAGCGAGAAGGTCTATGATTTGCTCACGCTGGGCAAAAGCCTGGACCAGACCATTTCCGATGAGACGAAGGGTTTTACGCTGCGCTTCATCGACTGGCAGAACCCGCGCAACAACGTCTTCCACGTGACGGCCGAGTTTGAGGTGGAGCGCAGCGGCAGCAAGGAGACGCGCAGACCGGATATCGTGTGCTTTGTCAACGGCATCCCCTTTGTCGTGATCGAGTGCAAGCGACCCGATGCCAAGGACTCGCTGGAGGAGGCCATCAAGCAGAACATCCGCAACTGGCAGCCTGAGGAGATCCCGCAGCTCTTTCTCTACAGCCAACTAGCGCTGGCGCTGAACAAGAACGACGGCAGCTATGCCACCACGGGCACCTCCCTCAAATTCTGGGCCAAGTGGAAGGAGATGCAGGACGTGACGGCCCAAGTGCGGCAGGTGGTGAACAGCCCGGTGCGGCCTGAGGAACACGCGAAGCTCTTCCGAGGTGTCTTTGCCTTCGCCAAGGCGGACTTTGAAGAGCAGATGATGCACGAGCGGGAACCGACGGAGCAGGACAAGTTGCTCTGGTCCCTCTGCCGCCCGGAGCGGCTGATCGAGCTGGCCCGACAGTTCATCCTCTACGATGAAGGCGGCGCGGTGAAGAAGATCGCCCGCTACCAGCAGTACTTTGCCATCAAGGCCACGCTGGACCGCGTGAAGCAGCGGGATGTGCAGGGTCGCCGCAAGGGCGGTGTGATCTGGCAGACGCAGGGCAGCGGCAAATCCCTTGCGATGGTGCTGCTGGGCAAGGCGCTGGCGATGGATCAAGGCATCGAAAACCCACGCATCGTCATCGTGACGGACCGCATCGACCTCGACGAACAGATCACCAAGACCTTCCACCAATGCGGCAAAGACCCCCAGCAGGCCAAGACCGGGGCACACCTGATCGAGCTGCTGCGTGATGAACGTGTGGCCGTGATCACCACGGTGCTCTTCAAATTCGAGACGGCTGCCAAGGCGGCCCGCGAGCTGCACAAGCTGAAGGACGACCTCTTTGTCCTCGTGGATGAAAGCCACCGCAGCCAATACGGCGAGGCCAACATCCAGATGCAGAAGGCGCTGCCAAACGCCTGCTACATCGGCTTCACCGGCACGCCGTTGATGAAGAAGGAAAAGAGCACCGCGACGAAGTTTGGCGGCTTCATCGAACCCGCCTACACCATCCGCGATGCCGTGGCGGATGAGGCGGTGGTGCCGCTGCTCTACGAAGGCAGGCACATCGTCCAGCAGGTGAACCAGACGCCTGTGGACACGATGTTTGAGGCCATGTGTGATGGCTTGACCAAAGAACAGAAGGCTGACCTGAAACGCAAGTTCACCGCCCGCGACGAACTGAACCGCCTGCACAGTCGCCTCTACCTCATCGCCTGGGATGTGAGCCAGCATTTCTCCAAGCAGTGGAAGGGCACGGGCTTCAAAGGTCAGCTCACCGCACCCGGCAAAAAAGAGGCTCTGCTGCTGAAGGGTTTCTTTGATCAGTTCGGCAAGGTGAAGACGGAAGTCATCATCTCCGGTCCCGGCGAGATCGAGAACGCCGAGGAGCATCAAACGACCGAGAAGGACGAGAGCGTGGAACTGTTCTGGAAGGCCATGATGGCAAAGTATGGCACCGAGAAGGAATACAATCGGCGCATCATTGACGCCTTCAAGAAGGGCGAGGAACCGGAAGTCCTCATTGTGGTGGATAAGCTTCTCACCGGCTTTGATGCGCCCCGCAACGTGGTGCTCTACATTGCCCGCAGCCTGAGCGGTCACACCTTGTTGCAAGCCATCGCCCGTGTGAACCGGCTCTACCCCGGCAAGGACTACGGTTACATCATCGACTATTACGGCGTGGTTGCCGAGCTGCATGATGCGCTGGAACTTTACAGCAGCCTGGAAGACAAGTTCGACGCGGAAGACCTCGAAGGCACGCTGACGAACATCGCCGAGGAAATAAAGCGGCTGCCCGCGCTGCATGATGCGCTCTGGGACCTCTTCAAGGAGGTGAAGAACAAGAAGGACGAGGAGTCCTTTGAGCTGGCGCTGGAAAAGAAGGACGTGCGCGAGGACTTCTACACCCGCCTGTGGCGCTTCTGCCGTGTGCTGAAGATGGCCTCCTCCAGCATCCATTGGGTCACCGCCACGCCTGCCGAGCAGGCGCAGCGCTACAAGCATGATGCCGCCTTCTTCCAAAAGCTGCGTGCCAGCGTGAAACTGCGCTACGCGGAGGAGATCGACTACCGCGATTACGAGAAGCAGATCCAGAAGATGCTGAACACCTACGTGCAGGCCGACGAGGTGATCCAGGTGGTGGAACCGGTGAACATCTTTGAGCGCGAGGCCTTCGAGGCTGAGGTGGAGAAAGCCAAGTCTCCCCGCGCCAAGGCCGATACCATCGCCAACCGCACGAAAAAGACGATCACGGAGAAGATGGAAGAAGACCCGTTCTTCTACCGCAAGCTTTCCGCCCTGCTCGAACAGGCGATCGACGACTACAAAGCCGAGCGCATCAGCGAAGCCGAGTATCTTACCAAGGTGACCGACATCATGGAAGAGGTGCGCGGAGGCAACGTGAAAGACGTGCCTGAGGCGCTCCAAGCGAATGACTTTTCACGGGCGCTGTTTGGTGAACTCAAGACGCAGATCAACACCCAACAGGTGAATGAGGCCACCGCGGATGACGGCGTCGTCCGAGAAGACGGCCCGGCCTACGGAGCCGACATTCCACCCCGCAAGCCCGCTGCCGACGAGGTTTTGGCCGAAGCTGCCTTTGAAATGGAGAAGATCATCCGCAAACATGCGGTAGTGCGCTGGCGGGAGAACGTGGATGCCCAGAACCGCATGAGGAATGACCTGGATGATTTCCTTTTCGACCTGCAAAAGCAGAAAGGCGTCGTGCTGAGCTTTGTCCAAATGGATGCGATCATTGAGAACGTCATCCGCATCGCCATGCACCGCACCGACGATGTTTGAAGAGGAGATCATTCAAACGGCGGCGGGGTCCGCCACGTTGAAACGTTCGAATCGACGGACGTTAGCGATTAGCGTTTTGCCGAATGGGGACATCGAACTGGTAGCCCCGATGGGGGCGGATGTGGAGGTGGTGGTGGAGAAGGTGGCGAAGCGGGCGGGATGGATCGCGAAGCAACGGCGGACATTCCGCGAGATGAATGCGGCGCGACCGCCGCTCCGATATGTGACGGGGGCGACGCACCTCTATCTCGGGCGGCAATATCGTCTGAAGGTGGCGGTGGAAGAGACTCGTGGAGTCGCGATGCGGGGTGGGTATTTGTGCGTGAGAGTTAGCGAGGCTGTGGATGACGAGGTGAAGGCGGCGCTGGAGGGCTGGTTTCGGCAACGTGCGGGGGAGCAGTTTGCAGGGCGCTTGCAGGCTTGGGTTGAGTGGTGCCGGAATCGGCGGCTACCTGTGCCCAAGCTGCGATTGCGGCGGATGGCGAAGCGATGGGGGAGTGCCCAAACGGATGGAACAATAGCGCTCAATCCGGAGCTTATTCATGCGCCTTCGGCTTGCATCGACTACGTGATCACACATGAGATTTGTCATCTGAAGCATCCGGATCATGGGCCGAAGTTTCGGGCGTTATTGCAGCAGTTGTGTCCGGATTGGCAGCGGCTGAAGGAGAGGCTGGAGCGGGTGGAGATGTGATTGGGCGGACAGGAGTGTCTGGGTTTCGGTTTGAAGTGATTTGGCGGCGTTGCCGCTTGGGGGTGGGGCAGACAGGAGTGTCCGCGCTCCCGTTTGGCGATCAGACGGCGCCGATGAGGGAGCGGAGGAGGTAGGCGGCTAGGATGGCGGCTTTGCGGGCGGGGTGGAGGCCGATGCGTTTTTCGAAGACTTTGAAGTCGAGGTTGGCGATTTTTTCGAGGATCTCGGAGTAAATTTGAGCCATCATTTCGGCGGCGACCATGGATTGGCGGTCGCCTTGGGGGAGGTCGAGTTCGGCTTGATGGTAGAAGGCTTGGGCGCGGTCGTATTGACGCTGCATGAGGGCGCGGAAGCGGTGATCGTAGTGGTGATCGAGGATTTGCTGTTCGGTGACGCCGAAGTGGCGGAGGTCTTCGAGGGGGAGGTAGATGCGGCCGGTGTCGCGGGCGTCCTGGCCGACGTCGCGCAGGATGTTGGTGAGCTGGAGGGCGTAGCCGAGATGGAGGGCGTATTTTTGGGTGTCGGGATGGCTGTGGCCGAAGATCTTGATGCTGACGAGGCCGACGACGGAGGCGACCTGGTAGCAGTAGTGCAAAAGTTCTTCGAAGGTTTCGAAGCGGGAGCGGCCGAGGTCGCTGGAGACGCCGTCGATGAGTTCGGCGAGGAGGGATTGATCGAAGTGGTATTTGGGGGCGAGGGCGAGGACTTCGTCGAGGAGGGGATCGGGGCTGGGGGCGCCGTGAAGGATGGTGTTTTTCCAGGCTTGGAGCTGGGTTTTGCGCTCGGCAATGGGGTGGGTTTCTTCATCGGCGATGTCGTCGACGACGCGGCAGAAGGCGTAGAAGGAGACCATGTCCCGGCGGCGTTCGGCGGGGAGTGCGAGGAGGGCGAAGGCGAGATTGGACCGGGCGCGCTTGGTGATTTCAGCTGAGGAGGGGGAGCTGCCGGTCATGCTAGGCGTGCGATCGAGGTTCGGGAGAGGTGAGGGGTCTGCCCAGGCGCAGCAGGAGGAGGGCGGAGGTTAGAAAGAGCCAGATGTGGAGGAAGGCAAGGGAGAAAGCGATGAGGAGGTGAAAAGCGCTGCCGGGGAGGTGGGTGGGGAGGAGGGAGCCGAGGAGGCCGGCGGCGTACTGGGCGAGGGCGAGGATGGTGATGGCGGTGAGGGCGAGGCCGAGGAGGGGGAGGAAGGCGCGGGCGAGGAGGCGGAGGGCGTGGGCACCGGTGGAGAGGAAGCTGGCTTCGGGTGTGGCGAGGGCGATGGCGACGGGAAGGGGGGCGAAGAAGAGGAGCATTTCGACGAGGAGCCAGGTGACGAGGTGGGAGGGGGAGAGGCTGGACCAGGACTGGAGGGCGATCCAGGTGACGTCGAAGGCGGCGAGGGGAAGGAGGAGGCGCCAGCGGCCGAGGACTTGCCACCAGGCGGTGGAGAAGAGGGAGGAGGTGGCGTTGGCGGGGGGATCCTGCCAGACGCAAGCGAGGCGGAGGGCGCCGAGTTGGAGGCAGGCGGTGAGGAGGCCGAGGCAGAGGAGGCGGGCGCCGACGAGGAGGGTTTCGAGGGATTCGGGGAGGTTGGGGGCGAAGACGTTGAGTTCGGCGAGGGGGACGAGGGTGGAGACGACGAGGAGGCTGACGAGGAGGCCCCAGGCGCCGCCCCGGGGGCGATGGCGGAGGCCGGCGCGGTAGGGGCGGCGGGAGAGGTTCCAGAGGGAGCTGGCGAGGATGATGGGGAGGAGCCAGACGGCGGGCCAGGGGGGAAGAACCTGATGGAGGAGCATGGCGAAGCGGGTGGCGGCTTCTTCGAGGAGGCTGGGGGCGAGGGCGGTCCAGTTGGTCCACTCGTCGGCGAGGCGGATGGGGAGGGGTTGGAAGCCGTCGGAGCCGGAGGCGAGGTGGGCGTAGAGGATGAGGCCGCCTGCGAGAATGAGGCGGGGTTGGTTGCGGAGGAGGTCGAGGGCGTCGGAGAAGTCCTGGCGGAGCGGGTGGAAGGTCAAGTGGATCGCCATGCCGCCTGCGAGGCCTGCGATGCAGAGCAGCGACCAGAGCCAGAGGGGAAGTTCAGGGAGAGACACGGGGTATTGGTGGCGATGGAGGGCGGTTTGTCTAGGGGGGATGGTTTTGGATTGTTGTGCTCGGTTCGCAGTTCTCGGTTCGCTGTTTGGGGGAGAAGAAGTTTTACACCGCGGAGATTGGATGGCCGCAGAGGAGTGAAGGTGGAGGGGTGGGGAGTGGTGGGGGAGAATTTGTTGGTAAGTTGGGGGGTGGTGGGGTTGTATGGGAGGGATGTTTGAGATTCCTTGTTCGGGTGGGTTGAGGCGGCGGTCGTTTTTGCGGACTTCGTCGCTGGCGGTGGCGTCGGTTTGGTCGGGGCGGGCCCTGGGGGTGGCGAAGGAGGGGGCGGGGTTTTCGGGGTATCCGTTTTCGCTGGGGGTGGCTTCGGGGGATCCGAGTGCGGATGGGATGGTGCTTTGGACGCGGTTGGCTCCGAAGCCTTTGGAGGCGGGTGGGGGGATGGGGATGGAGCCGGTGAAGGTGAGCTGGATGGTGTGTGAGGATGAGGCGATGACGAAGGTGGCGGCGAAGGGGACGGAGAGTGCGGTGCCGGATTGGGGGCACAGTGTGCATGTGGAGGTGGCGGGATTAAAACCGGACCGATGGTATTGGTATCAGTTCCGAGTGGGAGGTGAGGTGAGTGCGAAGGGGAGGACACGGACGATGCCGGCGGTGGGGAGTGATCCGGAGCGGTTGAAGTTTGCGTTTGCGAGCTGTCAGCATTTGGAGACGGGGCTGTTTACGGCGTATGAGCACATGGCGAGGGAGGATGTGGATTTGGTGTTCCACCTGGGGGATTATATTTATGAGGGTGAGGGGATCGAGAAGCGGGTGAGGAAGCATCTTGGGAAGGAGATTGTTTCCATTGATGAATATCGGGTTCGGCATGCGCAGTATCGGAGTGATGCGGCGTTGCAGGCGATGCATGCGGCGGCGCCGTGGGTGGTGACCTGGGATGATCATGAGTTTGACAACAATTGCGCGGGGTCGATCTCAGAGGAGAAGGGGGTGACGGCGGAGGAATTTCTGAGGCGGAGAGCGGCGGCTTACCAGGCCTATTACGAGCACATGCCGCTGAGGCGGAGCGCGCTGCCGAAGGGGCCGGACATGCTGATTTATCGCGGGATATCGTTTGGGACGCTGGCGCAGTTTTTTGTTTTGGACACGCGGCAATATCGGTCGGATCAGCCGTGCGGGGATGGCAACAAGCCGCAGTGTGCGGAGGCGATGAGTGAGGCTCAGACGCTGATGGGGCTGGAGCAGCGGGAGTGGTTGTTTCGGGGTCTGGATCAGTCGCGGGCGAAGTGGAATGCGCTGGCGCAGCAGATCATGATTGGGCGGGTGGATCGGTTGGCCGGGGAGGCGGTGGGATACAGCATGGATCAATGGCCGGGCTATGAGATGGAACGGCGGGCGGTGCTGAAGTATTTGCACGAGCGGAAGGTGGCGAACCCAGTGGCGTTTGCGGGGGACATTCATTCGAACTGGGCGAACGAGTTGATCGCGGATTTTGATGATTTGGGATCGAAGCGTGTGGCGACGGAGTTTGTGGGGACGTCGATTTCCTCGGGTGGCGATGGGGCGGCGGTGCCGAAGGGGCATGTGGAGTTGCTGAAGGAGAATCCGTTTGTGAAGTTTCAGAATGCGGAGCGGGGGTATGTGACGTGCGAGGTGACGGAGAAGACGTGGCGGACGGATTTCAAGACGGTTGAGTATGTGAGCCGTCCGGGGGCGACGTTGAATGTGAGGGCGTCGTTTGTGGTGGAGAGTGGGCGGGCGGTGTTGAATCGGGTGTGATGGAGAGTTGTGACTGGTGAGTGGGTGACGGCTGGAAGCCGTCACTCCTTGGTTGGGAGAGTGGGGTTGAATTGGGATTGATAAATTAACGCAATTGGGTTGCGATTGGTGTGGGGGTGTTTTAATGCAATTCGATTGCATGAAAACGAAAACGACTGCGCCGATTCCTGTTACTGTTTTGTCTGGTTTTTTGGGGGCTGGGAAGACGACTTTGTTGAATCATATTTTGAGGAATCGGGAGGGGCGGCGAGTGGCGTTGATTGTGAATGACATGAGCGAGGTGAATGTGGATGCGCAGGTGGTGAAGGCGGGGGATGCGGCGTTGTCGAGGACGGAGGAGAAGATGGTGGAGATGAGCAATGGGTGCATTTGCTGCACGCTGCGGGAGGATTTGCTGAAGGAGGTGGCGGCGTTGGCGCGGGAGGGGCGGTTTGATTCGATCTTGATTGAGTCGACGGGAGTGTCGGAGCCGATGCCGGTGGCGGAGACGTTTTCGTTTGAGGATGAGGAGGGGCGATCGCTGAATGATCTGGCGCGATTGGACACGATGGTGACGGTGGTGGATGCGAAGAATTTTTTGGAGGACTACCACAGTGTGGAGGAGTTGAGGGATCGCGGGCAGGCGGTGGGTGATGAGGATGGGCGGACGCTGGCGCATCTGCTGACGGATCAGGTGGAATTTGCGAATGTGATTTTGATCAACAAGGTGGATGCGGTGACGGAGGAAGAACTCGATGAGGTGAGGGGGATTGTGAGGGCGCTGAATCCGAAGGCGCGGGTGCATGAGACGAGTCAGTCTGAGGTGGCGTTGAAGGAGGTGTTGGACACGGGATTGTTTGAGATGGCGGAGGCGGAGGAGTCGAAGGGATGGTTGGACTCGCTGGCGGGGCACACGCCGGAGACGCTGGAGTATGGGATCTCGAACTTTGTGTATCGGGCGCGGCGGCCGTTTCATCCGGAGCGTTTTCAGGCGTGGCTGCGGGATTCGTGGGAAGGGGTGATTCGGGCGAAGGGATTGTTTTGGCTGGCGACGCGGATGGAGTTGGCGGGGTTTGTTTCGCAGGCGGGGGTGTTGCGGGACACGCGCGCGATGGGATTTTTCTGGAGTGCGGTGGATGAGGCGGAGTGGCCGAAGGATGAGGAGACGCGGGCGGAGGTGGAGGCGCTGATGGAGGGGCCTTATGGGGATCGGCGGACGGAGATTGTGTTGATTGGCCGCGACATGGATGAGGCGGGTTTGAGGGCGCGGTTTGACGCGTGTTTGCTGACGGAGGAGGAGTTTGACAAGGGGCCGAATGCGTGGGCGCCGTTGGGGGATCCGTTTCCGGCTTGGATGCCGGGGGAGGGAGCGGAGATGAGTAATCAGTGATCAGTAATCAGTGGTTAGTGGTTAGTGGTTAGTGATGGGGAGTGGGAGGTTTGTGACGGCTAGAAGCCGTCACTCCTTGGGGGGGCGGACGGGAGTTTGGGGGGGAGAAAATGGGTGCCATATGGGTGGGCGAGGTAGCGTTGGTTTGGGATGAGGATTTTGATTTTTTGGTTTGGGTTTGGGGTGGCTTTGCTGCAGGCGGGGCCGGCGTTGATTTTGCATGGTGGGAAGGTGGTGACGGTGGATGCGGCGTTTGGTTTGGCGGAGGCGGTGGCGGTTGATGCTGGGGGGCGGATCGTGGCGG
>CANETF010000151.1 GCA_947440575.1 Verrucomicrobiaceae bacterium | reverse complement strand
GTGAGAGGACTTATTTGGGCTGGTTGGCGCCGCCAGGACCGGTGACGCTGTCGGTGATGTCGAACTCGAGGATGGAGTCGAGGTCGATGAGGGAGAGGTCCAGATCGGCCTCCGGTTCGAGAAGGGCGGTGGAGGATTGGGAGTCGAAGGTCATATTGTTTTAGCCTTTCTAACAATCCCAGAAAGAAGCATGGAGCGGGCCAGAAAGCAAGGAGAGTTTTTCAGTCAAGCCTATTAGTCAGAGTGCCTGAAAGATCATTACGCAGTGGACTGAGGAGACTTTCATGGGTGGTGTCGGAGGGCTTGTTGGATCTTGCGGTCGATTTTGGCGAGCAAGGGGATTTGGTTGATGTCGTCGGCGAAGAGGGCTTGGAAGGTGGGTGCGGGGGATTGTTTCCAATCGAAGAAGCGTTGATAGGTGGGGAGATCCTGGGCTGCGGTGAGGAGGGTTTGGGCGAGGTCTTCGAGTTTGGGGAAGGAGCGGAGGTTGAGGTAGGAGGTGGGTGAGGGGGCGAAATCGGCGATGTCCGGGGCGCCGAAGTAAACGGGGACGCAGCCGGCGGCGAAGCAGTGGAACCATTTTTCGGTGACGTAGCGGGGTTGGATGGTGTTTTCGATGGCGAGGCAGAAGTGGTATTTTTTGAGGATGTCGAGTTTGGCTTCGATCCCCTCCAGACGAGGTCCGGGTGTGTTGGGGTGCCATTTGCCGTAGTGGTGGATGGGGAGGATTTTTTCGAGGCGTTCGACGAGGCGTTCGCGGCCGGAGAGGGAGTGGGTGTTGGAGATGAAGGCGCAGATGAGGTGGTCCGGGTCTTTGGGGGCAGGTGGGGCGAGCATTTCTGCCAAGGTGTTGGGGTGGGTGTAGTTGAGTTGGGCGTCGGCGTGCTGGTGGTAGGAGATGAGGAGATCGAGGGTGGCGAGGCTTTCGGGTGAGGACTGCCAGGGGTAGTAGCCGTCGGATTCCATGGTGACCCCGACCCAGATTTGGTGGGGTTTTTTGGGCAGGAATCGCCACTGGGGGACGTGGGGGAGGTGGAAGACGACGATGTCTGCGCGGGTGAGTTGAAGCGGATCGCGTGTGGTTTGGTAGCGGCCGTCGAGGGTGTCGGAGTCGCGTTCGGGGGGCCAGACGGGGTTGCGGTGGTCGGCGAAAAAGAGGACTTTGGGGACTGGGGGGAGGGATTGGGTTTTGCGGGCGAAGGCGAGGCGGCGTTCGAGGGCGAGGTGGAGGGCGACGGCTTCGTCGGGGGATTTGGGGTTGAGAGGCGAGAGGGGTGGGGATGGGGCGGGAGGGTTTTGTTGGAGCGGGGTGGTTTGCCAGTCGGAGTTGAAGGCGAAGGCGAGCCAGGTTTCCTGGATGTGGCGGATGTGGCCGGCGAATTCGTGTTCGTCGAGGGAGTTGAGGGCGGCGAAGACTTGGCGACCGGGTTCGTCGAGGACTTTGCAGTCGTGCCAGATGAGGAGGCCGTCGGGTTTGAGGATTTGACGGGCGTTGAGGGTATCGGCGAGGACGGTGGGGAGTTCGTGGCTGCCGTCGATGAAGACGATGTCGAACTGATGGGTTTTGGCGAGGGTGGCCCAGTCGAAGGTGCGGGAGTCGGCGAGGTATTGGGTGTAGGGGATGCCGCGCTGGCGAGCGAAGATTCCGATTTGGGTTTCGGAGATGATCTCGCTGGGCATCTGGCTGGGGCTGCGGGCGAGTTGATGGGGGAGGACGTTGAGGGAGTGGAGTTCGAGTTCGGGGGCGATGGTGTGGAAGTGGCAGAGTCCGGCGCCGCGATGGGTGCCGATTTCGAAGAGTTTGGGCGGGGTGGAGGAGGAGGGGGGGCGGTTGTCGAGGTGGGAGCGGATGAGGCCGTGGAGGCAGTGCATCTCGAGGTGGGAGCCGAAGCCGGCTTCGAGGAGATCCGTGAATGGGAGGGCGTAAGGTTTTTGTAAAGTGGAGGAGGGGACGCGGATCATGGGGTGCTGGCGGAGCTTCGTTTAGTGAAGGGGGGAGCTCAAGGGGGGAAGTCGGGGAAAGGTGTGACTTGTGCGGGGGGCGGGGCGGGTTCAGGATGGGGGCTTGAATTTGAGTTTTTGACGACGCGCATGGTGGGGTTTCTTTTTCGCCGATTTTTGAGCAGCCTGGTGGTGCTGTGGCTGGCTGCGTCGATCACGTTTGTGATGATGCGGTCGATTCAGGGGGGGCCGTTTGAGAGTGAGAAGGGTACGGCGGCGGCGCAGGCGGTGAAGCTGGCGAGGTACAAGCTGGATGGGAGTCTGTGGGAGCAGTATGCGGCGTATATGGGGAGCTTGGCGCGGTTTGATCTGGGGGAGTCGACGAAGTATTTGAATTGGAGCGTGGCGGAGCTGCTGGGGCAGAAGCTGCCGAACTCGGTTCTGCTGGGTGGGGTGGCGTTTTTGATTTCGAGTGGGGGCGGGGTGCTGCTGGGTGGGGCGGCGGCGGTGAGGCAGAATTCGATGGTGGATCGGGCGGCGATGTTTGGGGCGCTGGCGGCGATCTCGATTCCGACGTTTGTGACGGGGCCGGCGTTGATTGCGGTGTTTGCGCTGGGGTTGGGGTGGCTGCCGGTGGGGGGATGGGGGAGGTGGGAGCAGATCGTGCTGCCGGCGGTGTGTCTGGCGGCGCCGTATCTGGCGTATGTGGCGCGGCTGATGCGGAACAGTTTGCTGGATGTGCTGAAGAGTGATTTTTTGCGGACGGCGAAGGCGAAGGGGTTGGGGACGGTGGAGGCGGTGGCGCGGCATGCGGTGAAGGTGGCGATCCTTCCGGTGGTGACGTTTTTGGGGCCGTTGGCGGCGCATCTTTTGACGGGGTCGATGGTGGTGGAGAGTGTGTTCAATCTGCCAGGGGCGGGGATGATTTTTGTGAACTCGATTCAGAATCGGGATGTGTTTCTGCTGGGTGGGGCGGTGATTGTTTATTGTGCGCTGCTGCTGCTGTTCAATTTGATCGTGGATCTGCTCTATGGAGTGTTGGACAAGAGGATTCGACTGAATGGCTAAGGGGGATTCCAGCTCGGGGTTTGGAGGTCGTCCGGGGGGATGGCAGGTGCTGAAGCGGAATCGTGCGGCGATGGTGGCGCTGTTTTTTTTGGTGGGGTTGACGGGGGTGGCGGTGGTGGTGCCGTGGTTGATGCCGGAGGCGCTGAAGGAGGCGAGTGGGGGGGCGTTTTTGGCGCCGATGGCGAAGGGGGGAGCGGATGGGGTGCGGCACTGGCTGGGGACGGATGTGAACGGGCAGGATTTGCTTTATCGGGTGGTGAGCGGGGCGCGGGTGTCGCTTGGCGTGGGAATTGCGGGGGCGCTGATCAGTCTGGTGGTGGGGACGCTGTATGGGATGGTGAGCGGGTTTGCGGGGGGGCGGGTGGATGCGCTGATGATGCGGGCGCTGGATGTGATTTACTCGGTGCCGCGGATTCTTTTCATCATGATTTTCATTGCGGCGCTGGATCCGTATTTGAAGGACTGGCTGGATGCGGTGCGGTTGGGGGCGCAGGGGCGTGGGTGGGTGTGGGTGGAGGGGCGGGTGAACGGGATCATTCCGTATTCGCGGATTCTGGTGATGATTGTGTCGCTGGGGTTGGTGGAGTGGCTGACGATGGCGCGGATTGTTCGAGGGCAGGTGTTGGTGCTGCGGGAGACGACGTTTGTGACGGCGGCGCGGGCGATGGGGCAGCGGCCGTGGGTGATTTTGTGGAAGCATTTGCTGCCGAATTTGGCGACGGTGATTTTGACGTATTTGACGCTGACGATTCCGGCGGTGGTGCTGGATGAGTCGTTCCTGAGTTTTTTGGGGCTGGGGATTGAGGCGCCGGCGGCGAGTTGGGGGAGCTTACTAAAGGATGGGGCGCAGGCGATCAATCCGCTGGAGAGCAAGTGGTGGCTGCTGGTGTTTCCTGCGGGGATGATGTCTTTGACGCTGTTGGCGTTGAATTTTCTGGGGGATGGGTTGCGGGATGCGTTTGATCCGAAGGGTGGGGAGTGAGGAGCACGCAGAGGCGCGGAGATTTTTGGGGGAGGCGCAGAGGTGGTCAGTTTGCGACGATGGCTTCGATCATGCGGAGGGATTGGGTGTTGGGGGCGACTTCGTGGACGCGGTGGATGTCGGCGCCTTGTTCGCGGAGCCAGGCGGTGAGGGCGACGGTGGGCCAGTGGCGGTCGGCGACGTTGTCGAGGCCGGAGAGGAGGGAGAGCATGGACTTGCGGGAGATGCCGACGAGGAGGGGGCGGTCGGCGATGCGGAGGTCGGGGAGGTGGCGGAGGAGTTGCAAGTTGTGGTCGAGGGTTTTGCCGAAGCCGAAGCCGGGGTCGAAGACGATGCGTGCGGGGTCGATGTCGGCGTCGGTGAGGACGTGCAATCGGCGTTCGAAGTAGGAGCGGACTTCGGTGACGACATCCTGATAAGCGGGGGCTTGCTGCATGGAGGCGGGGGTGCCGCGCATGTGCATGACGACGAGGCCGGCGGTGGTTTCGGCGGCGAGTTGGATCATGCCGGGATCGCCACCGAGGCCGGTGACGTCATTGATGATGTCGGCTCCGGCGGCGAGGGCGGCGCGGGCGACCGAGGCTTTCATGGTGTCGATGGAGAGGAGGGCGTGGGTTTGGGAGCGGATGGAGCGGATGACGGGGATGACCCGGCGGATTTCTTCTTCGGCGGAGACGGGTTCGGCGCCGGGGCGGGTGGATTCGCCACCGAAGTCTAGGATGTCGGCGCCTTCGGCGAGGAGGTGGAGGGCGTGTTCGACGGCGCGGCCGGTGTCGAGGAAGCGGCCGCCGTCGGAGAAGGAGTCGGGGGTGACATTGACGATGCCCATGACGAGGGCGCGGGGGCGGACGGCGTGGGGGGTGCCGTGGATGAGCCAGGGCTGGGGGTCGGTGTTCACGGATGAGGGAAATGCGGGATGGGGCAAAGGCAACTGGAGTTTTTGAGGTTCGTGGTTAGGCTGGGGCTGTGAAACCGTTGACTTTATTGGTGGTGTTGGTGATGGGCGGGATTGGGGCGGCTATCTGGCTGTCGCAAAGGGCGGCTGTGGGGTCGGGTGATGGGAAGGTGGAGGAGGCTTCGGGCTTGGTGGAGGGGGAGGCGGGGACGATCAAACTCTTGGAGGGGCAGGTGGAGTATTTGGAGGGTCAGGTGAAGGTGTTGCAGGAGGAGAATTCGGCTTTGCTGGAGCAGTTGGGGCGGTTGGGGATGAAGGATGGGGGGGCTGCGAAGGTGGGAGGGGAGGTGGTGCCGGATTTTGTGGGGTTGGGGATTGAGTTGGTGAAGTTGCGTGAGTTGAAGGCGCTGCCGACGGCGGCGTTGCCGGTGCCGGCGGCGGTGCTGGAGGAGAAGATCATTAAGTGGTTGCGGGCGCGGCAGCCGGGGGAGCGGGGGATGTTGCAGGGGCGGGCGCTGCATGCGTTGGGGTGGATTCCGGAGGCGGTGGATCCTTTGCCATTGCGGGCGGCTTTGATGGTGAAGCAACTGGGAGCTTGGTATGACGAGGAGGAGGCGACGCTGTATGTGGATGAGGCGATGATGGGGGATGGCAGGGAGGCTTATCGGGAGACGCTTGGTCTGTCGATGGCGCAGGCGTTGCGGGAGTTTGGTGGGAAGTTGTTTCCGTTCGGGAAAGAGGAGCGGCTGAGCTTTGATGAGCAGTTGGCGAGGGAGGCGGTGGTGGCGGGTGATGCCGGGTTGACGCGGTTTTTGTTTTCGTTGCAACGGCCGGAGATTCAGAATCGGGATGAGTTGCCGGTGGAGGATCCGGATCATCCGTTCAATCAAGTGGTGATGCCTCAGTTCTTACGGCAGACGCATTTTTTCCCGTTTGGGGAGGGCTTTGAGTTCATGCAGGGGCTGCATTCGACGGGTGGCTTTGGTCAGATGAATGGAGCTTACAGTCGTCCGCCGAAGAACACGGCGGAGGTGCTGGATGGGGAGCGTTATTTGACGGGGGCGAGTGCGGTGGTGGAGCGTTTGTCGATGGAGCCGGTGGCGGTTGGCGGGGTGATGCCGTTTTGGGATGATGTGATGGGGAAGTATGCGATTCTGACGGCGCTCAAAATGTGGAATGAACCTGAGCGTGCGGGGCTGGGGGTACAGGGGTGGGTGGGGGATCGCTTGCTGACGTATCGAGGCGTCGATGACAAGCAGCGCGGGCATGCGGTGTGGCAGACGCTATGGCAGGATGGGGAGTGGGCGGAGGCGTTTTTCCGGGCGATGGCGGAATGTTTGAAGCAGCGCTATTCGGTGCCGCTGAGTGGGAAGGAGCAGGGGGTGCTGAGCTTCGAGGCGGGGGGGCGGTTTGTGACGATGATGGGGAACCGGGGCGGGGCGGGAGTGATCCTAGTGGATGCGGGGGATGGGGAGACAGCGAAGGCTTTTCTGATGGGGTATCAAAATCAATGAGGTGATATTACTCCCTAACGATTGCGCAAAAGCTTGCGAATTTCGTTCAACTCATCGGATAGGGTTTGAATCTGTTGACGGTTCTCGGATTGCTCTTTGGATAATTGTTCGGCTAGGGCAGCGTTCCTGTTTGCGAGTTCCTTGATGGCACTCATCATAACACCTGCCATGTCACCGCTGTTGATTGTGGTGGGTGTCCCAATTTCACCCACCGAATCCTTTCCGAAGGCTGCATAGAAGTCTTGTGCCATCGGGCCATAGTGGCGGAATTGTTTGGAATCCTGATCGATGTAGTTCCAACTGGTTAATTCAAAGTTTCGAATCTTTTCGATGACTTCGGCACCGTCCACGGGAACAAAATTCTCCTTGAGATTTCGGTCAGAAGTGAAAGTGAAAGCGACCTTCCCTTCAATTTTGGTGACTTTGTTGTCGCCAATTCTCACCTTATTGCTGGCGTTAACGACGGCGTTGGCGCCAATCGCTGTGGCGTTGACGAGAGTGCCCGAAGAAACGTCGGCTCCGTGTCCGATGGCGGTGTTTAGGTTTCCTGAGACAACATTGAATAGGGCTCGTGGTCCAATGGCCGTATTTGAAGATCCGATCGTATTTAGCCCCAGTGCGTTTGATCCGATTGCTGTGTTGTTGGACCCAATTGTATTCGCATATAGGGACAGGTAACCGATTGCCGCATTTGCAACACCGGAGGTGTTATTGTACATGCTTTGTGAGCCGACGGCTAAGTTGGCGGTGCCAGTATTGTTGCTAAAGAGAGCCAAATCACCCAAGGCTGTGTTGGTTTTGCCCGTCGTATTGCTGGACAATGTCAGGGCACCGATCGCTGTGTTTGAATCTCCAATCGAGTTTTTCGAAAGCGCTTGGAATCCGTAGGCTGTGTTGGACTTGCCTGTGGTATTGAACATGAGTGAGTTGACGCCAGTTGCGGCATTGTAATTCCCAGATGTGTTCGCTCCGAGTGCTCCCGAACCAATTGCGACGTTGGAGATACCCGTTGTTGTGAAGTTTCCGGCATTGGGGCCGACGAAAAGGTTTTGGGTGCCATAGAGGTGGATGAGCCGAATGCCGTTCTGGGTGACGACACCACTTGTTGCACCGATGGTTGGTGAGAGATTGAGATTGCCAATGATGTTGGTGGTGCCTGTGAGGCTCAGATCGGATCCCAATTGAGAACTGGAGATGGTTCCAGCGTCGAAAGTTCCGGTAGGGCCTTGCGGACCGGCTGGGCCTTGTGGGCCGGTGGCGCCGGGGAGTCCTGGATCGCCTTTTGGGCCAACGAGGCCGATGGGGCCTTCTGGACCTGGGGCACCTTCAGGCCCGGGAGGACCCTGGATGCCGGGGCTACCGTCCATGCCTGGAATGCCTTGATCGCCCTTTGGACCTGCCTGACCAGCTAAACCTGGATCGCCTTTTGGGCCAACGAGGCCGATGGGGCCTTCTGGACCTGGGGCACCTTCAGGCCCGGGAAGACCCTGGATGCCAGGGCTACCGTCCATGCCTGGGAGGCCTTGATCGCCCTTGGGACCTGCCAAACCTTGGTCGCCTTTGAGACCGGGAGGACCTTGGAGGCCGTTGATGCCGTCCATGCCTGGGAGTCCTTGGTCGCCCTTGGGACCAGCGACACCCGGAGCACCTACTGGACCGGTTGGGCCCGGGGGTCCCATCGCGCCATCGGCACCTTTTGGCCCTTCGGGACCGGGTAGTCCAGAGCCGATCATTTCTATTTCGAGCAGCGCAGGGAATCCAAAGGAGGGGCCTTCTTTAGAACTGATGGAGACATTTGCAGCTCCATCAGGGCTGGTAATCGCAAAACCGAAGTCGGTTTGTGGATTTCCCAGCCATTGTTTCACCTGTTCGGTCACGTCCAAAATTAGAAACTGCTCTTGGACAATGAACGATGCAGGCAGCGTCATGAACGGAGGAGCGATCGAGGGCTGTTCGCGCGGGACGGTTTCGAATTCTTCGGTCCAAGGTTCCAATACGACGTGCAGGTTCAGATCACCTGCATTGGTGACTATAGGGAGGAACAGGGTTAATCTCACCTTGCTGACTGATTCAGGGTCTAGCGTATGGCTGGCCGTATCGAACTGGATAAACGCAGTTTGAGTTTGGGACACACGCAGAAACGCAAAACTTCCATTGTTTTCGGAGTTGGATCTGGCTGTTGAAGTATCGTCTTTGGAAATCGTGTTGGTTATAAAGGTATCCTCGGTCGGAGGGAGTGTGAGCGCATTGGCCGCGGGTGCGAAGCAAAGAAGGAGGCCGGATGCCATGAGGGTTGAAATGAAGTGGCATATCGAAAGGAAAATGGGAGATGCTTGGAAGCACTTGGCCATCCTGAACGAATGGATTTGTGTTACGTGCCTTTGCGAAGTTTTCATGATGGCATAGTGCGGGTTGTTAGTGCTGAAGGGTCGCGCCTAGCGTGAAGCAGCAAATCTGGTAACAGGAAAGAATTTGAAATCAAATAACAGGGACTTTTCAGATTTCAAGGTTCATCCTGAAGCATATCTGACAGCCTCTTACTGGCTTGAGCGAAAGGAGGGTTTTTTATGATAATAAGATTAAGATATTGACTTATTGAAAATTGGTCTGAAATTAGTAAATTTGCGGGTCAAATCAAGATCTGCTATGAAAATCTGAGAAGGTGCGTTCGGGGAAAGCAATGAATGCGAGCCTATACGGAAAGTGCAGACAGGCCTTCTATTTTTCGGGCAAATCTAAGGTTTCCAGGGGAACGGAGTGATATCGCAGACTTAACACAATCAAAAGAAGATCAAACTATAGGATCATAAATAGTTAAAAATTTTAAAATAATCAATGAGATTTAGTATCGATTGAGGGCTGACCTACCAATGGAAATGGCAATCGCCGGGAGATCAGCCTGGGCGCAAGATTTGCGCCAGCTGCCAGACTTTAACCGCAAAAGGTTTCATTTTTTCACGATCAAGACACCACTCATAGTGGGCTCATTTGGCAGTTTTTTGAATGCCTAGTTCTTGGACTTGGCTTCAATGGCTGACCTTGGAGAATTGGCAGGTGTGCTACGATTGCGCAGGTGCGTATCTGGAAGCGCCTATGAGTATAGGAAGATGAGCGGTGTTTTGCGATATGCTCCAAGCATCCCCGCTATTCTTTGTCTTCTGAGTCGGTATCGGTGGAGATGTACCAGTTGAGCTGGGGAACATCGGTCAGTTCGACCCACTGGTTGGTGCCGTCTTCACGCCATTGGATTTCGGCGAGGACGTAGGCATATTGGGTGCTCCAGGTGAGTTCACGGCGGAGCATTTCTGAGAGCGGGCTTTTTTTGTCGACGAAGACGGCGACCTCGAAGTCTTCTTGGGGGGGCTGGATGAGGAAGCAATCTTTGTTTTCGAGGTCGGGTACGTCACGGTCGAAGTAGTGGCTGCGTTTGATGCTGACGTGGAATCGACCGGGTGTGGGATGGTAGGCCTGGACGAACTTGAAGAGCCAGTTGTCTTTGAATTCGACGAAAGCAATCCAGTCCAGTTTGAGGCCGGACTTGGTTTCCTGGATCATGACGGGGATGGGGAGTTTCCAGTCGGGGCTGGCGACCATGAAGACGGTTTGCATGCCGCCGCCGACTTCGGGGTTGGGATCATGACGGATGAAGCCGAGGTTAGTGACGGGAACGGGTGCGGGAGGGAACTGGCCGTAGTAGCGTTCGATGTGGGCGTTCACCTGGGCATCTTCGGCGCCGAGGATGAATTTGCGCTTGGTGTCGAGGGTATCGGCGTTCAGGAACTCGAGCAGGGCGTCTGCGGCGGGTTTGGCTTCAGGGGGGATGTCGGTAACGGTTCCCAGACTGGTCGCGGGACGGGAGATGCTGGCATCGGTGGCGGTGCCGTTGGTGCCACCTGGCACCTCCATGAGATTGGTCTTAGGTGCGGGTGGAGTGGGAAGTTCGCCGGGGAGGGCAGGGACGGCCGGTTTGACAATCTCTGGAGTCATGGGACCGGCATCGGGTGGAGCCGGGATAGGGGTCGGGACAGCAACTTCAGGGGTTTTTTCGGAGGCAGGGGGTGTCGGAGGAGGAGGGCTTGTTTCGACGGGCGTCTCCGGTTTTGCGACGGTTTCGATGGGTGGAACGGTGGTCGGCGTGCTTGCGGGATCGCTGGGTTCGGGAGTGGGATCAGATGGGGGAGGAGTGATTTCTTCGGTGGAGACGATGAGGGGGGCGACGTGTTGATAGTAGAGATCGGTGAGGGGGTCTTTGAAGGCGAAGAGGAGTGCCGCGATTGCACTGACGATGAAAAGAGCGGCGATGCTCAGGCGGAGAAGGTTTGAGCCTTTGCCCGGGCGACCCGGGATGGGGGGGAGGGGTTTGCGTGAGCGTTTGGCTAGCTTGGCGTCGGGGTTAACGTCTCCTAGGCGCGGAATCGCCGGGGCTTCAGGGAGAGCCGGAGGTTTGGTTTGTTCAGGTTCAGCGGGTTTCTCGGGCGGAGGGGTCGTTTTTTCCTGGGGGTTGAGGAAACCTGCGAGGAGAGAGCCGACTTCGGCTGATGAAGAGGGTTCGCCGCCGAGGGTGGGTAATGGGGGGGCGGAGGCAGGAGGGTTGGGTGTCGCTGTCGGGTTTTGGGGGAGGGAGGTGGGGAGACCGGCGAGCAGTGAGGGTGCGGCTGCTTCGGGTGTGACTGGGCGTCGAGGGGGAAGCGGGGAATCGAGTGGAGGATCGGCTGGAGTGGGTGGTGTTTGGGACCAGGACGGGG
>CANETF010000150.1 GCA_947440575.1 Verrucomicrobiaceae bacterium | reverse complement strand
TCCTTGACGGCACCAAAATCAGATCCGCCAAATCATACTCCGCCAGCATCTCCAATCGACTGATCTCCAACCGCTCCAGCCACGACCGCTTCTTCCCCAACCGCACCTCCCGTTCCGACCGCGTCTCACCCGACTTCACCTTCCCCTTGTTCCGATGCCACGTCGGAATGTCCATCAAACTCGGCACTTCGCGCTTCCTCGCCTCAATCAACGCCCGGAAACAATCCCCCGACCACCCGTGAAAACAGTCATACCCACCTCGCCCTAATTCCTGCCCCGCCTTCCAACTCACATACCGCTTCTTCGCCGCATAATATCGCTGACTCTCTAGATAAGACAACGCCCTCACCGGATGCCAGTTCAACGACTTCAAATACTTCCCCGGCACCCGCTTCTGATCGTTCTCAAAATGCATCACCCGCTTCAAAAACCCGTTCTCCACCGATGCCATCACGCCCTCCAGCGACGTCGTATTCAGCCCCGTCCCCCCCAACCCCGAACTCGTCGCATACAGCAGCGACTTCGGCAGCGCACGCGCCTCCGGCACCGTCAACCCCGCGACCGCTTCAGGTTTCCAGTCATTGGCCACGCTTGCACTCATTTTGGGTTCAGTCCCACCTCAGGAAAACACCACCGTCTTGTTCCGGTAAACCAGCACCTGATTGCGCACATGCTGCCACAGCGCCTTCGCCAGCACCGTCTTCTCCAAGTCACGCCCCAACCGCACCAGATCCCCCACCGTCTCCTCGTGAGACACCCGGATCACATCCTGATAAATGATCGGTCCCTGGTCCAACTCCGCCGTCACATAATGACTCGTCGCCCCGATCAACTTCACCCCCCGCTCAAACGCCTGATGATAAGGCTTCGCGCCCACAAACGCCGGCAGGAAACTGTGGTGAATGTTCAGAATCCGATTCGGAAACGCCTCGATCATCGCCGGACTGATGATCTGCATGTACCTCGCCAGCACCACCGTATCCACCCGCTCCTCCCGCAGCAGTTCCAACTGCGCCGCTTCCTGAACCGCCTTCGTCTCAGGCGTGATCGGAAAAACCCGAAACGGAATCCCAAACCGCTCCGCTGCCGGCCTCAAGGTCTCGTGATTCGACACCACTACCGGAATGTCCACCGGCAACTCCCCCGCCTCATGCCTCGCCAGCAAATCATACAGACAATGATTCTCCTTCGTCACAAATAGCGCCACCCGCCGCTTCTTCGTCGAAAAATACAGCTCACACTGCATCTGATGCCGCCGCGCCATCGGCGAAAGCCGATCCTCAATCTCCCCCTGTTCCAAAGTAAAGTTCTCCAGACTCCACTCCACCCGCATGAAAAACGCATTCTCAATCGGATCAATGTGCTGCTGCAAATCCAAAATGTTCCCTTGATGCGACGAAATGAATCCTGTCACATCATGTACCAGCCCGGGCTGGTCGGGACAATGAATCAACAAAGTGGCAGTATCAGGAGTAGGCATGGACTCGCAATGTCGGACACTTCACCGCCGAAGCAAGTCCCAGACACAGTTGCATGCTCCCGGCACCGTGCCACTATGCGCCTCGTGAATCGTCTTCCAACCGCCCGACTCATCACCCTCCTGCTCGTCAGCGCGCTCCTCCCCTGGGCTCTGCTCTCTCAGCAACCCGAACCCGCGCCCGCCCCGCCCCCTCCTCCAGTCAAACGCATCGCCCAAGGTTACTTCTACATCGAGCCCAACCAAGCCCGCTTCGAATGCCTCCTCGACCTCACCACCGCTCTCGAATGGCTCGCCATCCCTGACCTCTCCGGCGAAATCCTCCCCGCCTCCGCCGCCAAAACCATCACCACCAAAGCCTCCGCCCTCGCCGCCACCTGGTGCTCCGCCCGCGCCGAAGGCCTCTCCGTCCTCCCCAATCTCACCCTCACACAACTCGTCCGCGGTGAACCCGGCCGCACCCTCCCGATCAACCCCTCCGACTCCATCTCCGTCGCCGAAACCATGCTCGGCTTCATGTGGGAAATCCCCGTCGCCCCTCACCCTCAAAAACTCTCCGTCACCTGGCAGGGCTTCATCGATCACGTCAAGACCCTCCCCGTCACCCTCTTCTTCGGTTCCGTCTCAGAAACTCAAAACCTCGCCACTTTCGCCCCCCATCTCCGCTGGGAAAACTCCGGCCGCCTCCCCGCCCCGCCAACCCTCGTCGCCGTCCCCCTCGTCCCCGAGCAACCCACCATCCCCATCCGCCTCGGCGCCATCCTCTGGTGCACCTTTGGCCTCCTTTATCTCATCTTCCTTCGCAAACCCGGCCGCTGGTTCCCCACCGGCGCGCTTCCCTTCCTTTGCGTCTGGATCCTTGGCGCCCTCCTCACCTATCCCCTGATCATCATCAAATTCCCCGTTCCCGGCTCCACCCAATCCACTGGCATTACCACCGCCACCCAGGCAGATGCCATCGTCTCGCCCCTCCTCCGCAATATTTACCGCGCCTTCGACAACCGCCAGGAAAGCACTATCTACGACATTCTCGCCCGCAGCGCCGAAGGCCCCCTGCTCAAACAACTCTACCTCGATATCATCTCCGCCCTCTCTCTCGACGAATCCGAAGCCGCTCGTGTCCACGTCGCCGAATTCTCATCAGAAGTCGAAGAAGTCTCCCCCGGCCAAACAGACGGATCCTTCACCGCCAAAACCTCCTGGAGCGCCCTCGGCACTGTCGGCCATTGGGGCCACTCCCACACCCGCACCAACGTCAACCTCGGCCGCATCACCGTCAGCCCCATCAACGGCTCCTGGCGCATCACCGCCCTCGAAATGCTCGACCAACGCCGCCTCTAACCGGTCTAGTACATCCCCATCTTCACCAGGATCTTCTCCAACTCCTGCTGAAACTTGGGCACATCCACCTGCGGCGGCTGATACCCCGTGTGCCCCGCCTTCAAACTCAGCCGACCCGTCTGATCCAAAAACCACTTCGCCTCCATCCCATCACTGAACGTCACCGTCCCGCTCACTAGCGCTCCAGGCACCACCAACTCATCCTTCGCCATCGCAAACGTCGCCACCCCCGGCACCTCCTCCTCCTCATCTTCCGCTAGCGGAAAACTCTCCGGCCCAGGCCCGTCAAACGCCTCATCCATCTCCTCCTCCGCCTTCACCGGAGCCACCGCCGCAGCCTCCGCCACCGGAGCCGCCTTCACCGTCTTATCCTTCAACCTCACCTCCAACTCCATCGCCAAAAGCCGCGCCTCCATGTAGGTCATCGTCAACCCAAACTCCGCCTTCAAACGAGACTGCAGATCATTCAAAGTCGCCCCCGCCTCAGCCCACTCGCTGACCTTCTGTTTTTGTTCTACCGTAAGTTCCACCATATCATTTCCTCTTCAAAAAACGGGCTCTCACCTCGCTCACAATTTCGACGCCATCTTCTTCGCCACCTTGTTCAGTTGCGCCACCTCCTCAACCGTCAGCGCCTTACCCTCCGGCACATCCACCAGCGGCAGCAATTCCGCCAAGCCTTCCCGCAAACTCTTCAACGGCTCCTTCTCCACCAAGTCCGGATTCACATTCTCCAAACTCGCCGCGTAATACTCCACAATATCCCGCCGCCCTAGTTGCCGGCTCTTCTCCTCCGTATACGACGCCTTCACCGCATCCGTCGAAATCTCAAACCCCCGCAGCCATCCCCCCAAACTGATCAAATGCGCGATCTCCACATCCCGCAGCTGCAGCATCTCCCCCTCTACATCCGCCTGCGTCTTCGCCAGCTCCATCCGCAAACTCGCCCAGTCCCCCTGCACACTGTTCTCCAGCAAACTCTGCGTGTGCCGGTTCATCCGCGAACCCGCCCCCAGCGCCTTCGCATACTTGATCATCGCCCGCCCCACATCCTCCATCGCCTCCACCTTCTCACACTGCACCACCAAAAACCCATCCGCAATCAAGGCCCCCAGTCCCAGCGACACCGCCACCCGATCCCCCGGCGGCTTGTCCGGCACCTTCCGCTTCAGCTCATCAAACGACAGCGTCCCCAGCCCGCCCATGATGTCAAAAATCTTCCCAATCGACGGCGTCGTCCACTCATTGATCCCGAACTCCTCCCGAATGTGCTCATCCCCCAAAAAATCCTCCGGAATCGGCGGCAACTTCGCCTCCTTCTCCTGCCCTATCGCCAGACCCAACACCCCAACACCAGCGATCGCCAGCACCAGGGCCATGCCTCGATTCAATCGGGCCATTGAAGCTTTCCAACTCATCATCCTCCACAAATAACGAGTCCCCGGCGCATTTCCAGCTTCATTCTCGATTCTTCACTCTCAGGCAAGTTGCCACATCCCCTTTTCTCTTGCACCCTACCCCCGCCTCTGGTGTCATCACCCCGGCCCTAAAAAATTCTCCTCATGTCTGACGCATCCTCCGCCCTCTCCAACTCACCCCTCCCCGCAGACGACGTCGCCGCCATCGACGAACTCCGCGCCACCTACGCCCGCCTCACCACCGAACTCAGCCGCGTCATCGTCGGCCAAAACCACGTCATCGAGCAGCTCTGCATCTGCCTCTTCGCCCGCGGCCACGCCCTCCTCATGGGCGTCCCCGGCCTCGCCAAAACCTTGCTCATCAGCAAACTCGCCGAGACCATGTCGCTCGCCTTCTCCCGCATCCAGTTCACCCCGGACCTGATGCCCATGGACATCACCGGCACCGACATCTTGCAGGAACTCCCCGGCGGCAAACGCGCCTTCGAATTCGCCAAGGGTCCCGTATTCGCCAACATCGTCCTCGCCGACGAAATCAACCGCGCCCCCGCCAAAACCCAGGCCGCCATGCTCGAAGCCATGCAGGAGCACAAAGTCACCGTCGCCGGCCGCACCTACACCCTCGACTCCCCCTTCTTCGTCCTCGCCACCCAAAACCCCATCGAACAGGAAGGCACCTACCCCCTCCCCGAAGCCCAACTCGACCGCTTCATGTTCATGATCGGCGTCGATTACCCCTCGCGCGATGAAGAAATCGCCATCGCTAAATCCACCACCGGCACCAAGCTCCCCGAACTCTCCCACATCCTCGACGGCCCCCGCGTCCTCGCCTTCCAGGACCTCGTCCGCCGCGTCCCCGTCCCCGAGCACCTCTACGCCCTCGCCGTCGATCTCGTCCGCCGCACCCGCCCCCGCACCTCCGACGCCCCCGAATGGCTCAAACCCCTCGTCGGCTGGGGCGCCGGCCCCCGCGCCGTGCAATACCTCATCCTCGGCGCCAAAGCCCGCGCCGCCCTCCTCGGCTCCTACGTCGTCCGCCGCGAAGACATCACCGCCGTCGCCGGCCCCGTCCTCCGCCACCGCGTCATGACCACATTCACCGCCGAATCCGAAGGCATCTCCAGCCTCACCATCACCGACCGCCTCCTCTCCGACCTCTCCAAAGAACTCTAACCCCCCAATCCTGTTAATCCCAAAAAATCCTGTAAATCCTGTCAAAACAGCGTCGATGCCCCTCCTAGACCCCACCGCCCTAGCCCGCCTCCTCGCGCTCCCCCTGAACGCGCGCCAGGCCATGCTCGGCAACGTCTCCGGTCGCCACCGCTCCCCCGTCAAAGGCTCCTCACTCGAATTCGCCCAATACCGCAAATACGTCCCCGGTGACGACACCCGCCGCCTCGACTGGCGCACCTGGGGCCGCTCCGACCGCTTCTACATCAAAGAATTCGAAGCCGACACCAACCTCCGCCTCTGCCTCATCGTCGATGCCAGCGGCTCCATGGATTACCCCGATCCCGCCCCCGGCAAACGCACCCGCATGGACCTCGCCCGCCAACTCGCCGCCTCCCTCGCCTACCTCGCCGCCCACCAGGGCGACGCCGTCGGCCTCTGGGGCGTCGGGGCCGACCACCGCCAAAAAATCCCCTCCAAACGCGGCGCCACCCACCTCAATCTCGTCATCGACCAACTCACCTCCCTCCAACCCAAAGGCGAAACCACCCTCATCGAATCCCTCCACACCGCGGCCGAAGAAATCCGCCAGCGCGCCCTCGTCATCGTCATCTCCGACTTCTTCGTCGAACCCGCCGAATTGAAAAGCGCCATCCAGCACCTCCGCTTCCGCCGCCACGACGTCGCCCTCTTCCACCTCCTCGCCCCCGAGGAGATCGACTTCAACTTCGACCGCCCCGCCCGCTTCGTCGATCTCGAAGGCGCCGAACCCATGCTCATCGACCCCTCCCTCGTCGCCACCCGCTACCGTGAAGTCGTCCGCGCCTACCTCACCGCCATCGACACCCTCGTCCGCGACACCGCCATCGACTACCACCGCATCCTCCTCCAAGAAAACCCCGAAGAAATCCTCGCCCGCTTCCTCCTCTCCCGCCTCCAAAAAAAGAGCCGCTAAAGTGGCGCCACCATCTTGGTTGCGCGAACCCTCGCCCCCCTGTCCAACCTTGCCCCGCCCCAAAAATCCGCTAGACTAAGCCCATGAGTGCCATCGCCTTCGACACCGTCCTTCACGAAGCCCTCGCCCTGCCATCCGAACAGCGCTCCTTCCTCGCCACCCAACTCATCGCTAGCCTGGATCAAGACGACAACGATGAAAATCTGACCCCTGAATGGACTCAAGAAATCAAAAGCCGGCTGGAAAGAGCCCAGCTCCATCCCTCGGAACGAGTCAGCCATGACCAAATAATGACTGATGCCCGCGCGCTCCTTCGCCCACATTCATCAGGCAACGGCGCATGAGAAGGATCACCTGGGATTCAGAAGCGGGTTGTGAGCTCAATTGTTCCGCACTGTTCTATTCGCGACGCGGCGGCGCAGAACTCGGCAACCGCTTCTTGCACAGTGTGGATCAGCTTGTTGAAAGCATCCAACGAGCACCCGACTCGTTCAAATCTGTCTTTGGCGAAGTTCGCAAAGCACGCCTTCCTCGTTTCCCCTACTACTTGATTTATTGGCTCGACGTGGACACGGACAGTATTCACATCCTAGCCCTCGCCCACACCAGCCGCGAACCCGGCTACTGGAAGGACCGCTTGTAACCTCAACCCATGAGCTTCCTCCAACCCCTCCTCCTCATCGCGCTCCCCCTCGCGCTCCTCCCGGTCATCATCCACCTGATCCACCTGCACCGCCGCCGCGCCGTCCGTTGGGCCGCCACCATGTTCCTCCGCGCCGCCCAGCGCATGAACCAGGGCCTCTCCAAGCTCCGCCAATACCTTATCCTCGCCCTCCGCGTCCTCGCCCTCGCCGCCCTCATCCTCATGGCCGGACGCCCTCTCGCCGGCGGTCTCCTCGGCCTCACGGGCGGCGCCCCCGACACCGTCCTCCTCCTCATCGACCGCAGCGCCAGCATGGAGCAGCAAAACCTCGCCACCGGCCTCTCCAAACGCGCCACCGGCCTCGCCAACCTCGCCAACGCCATCGACGAAGCCTACGGATCCCGCTCCCGCCTCGTCCTCATCGACAGCGCCACCCTCACCACCCAGTCCGTCGAAAACGCCGCCGCCCTCCGCTCACTCCCCACCCTCGGCGGCACCGCCACCGCCTCCGACATCCCCGCCCTCCTCCAAACCGCCCTCGACCACATCACCACCAACCAAACCGGCCGCACCGACCTCTGGCTCCTCTCCGACCTCCGCCAAAACGACTGGGACGCCGCCGGTGGCCGCTGGGAAACCCTCCGTGCCGCCTTCAGTTCCCTCCAGGGCCTCCGCTTCCACCTCCTCAGCTACCCCGAACCCGCTCAAAACAACCTCGCCCTCCGGGTCGAACGCACCACCCGCCGCGCCACCTCCGGCGGCAATGCCGAACTCCTCCTCGATCTCCGCCTCACCCGTCCCGAAGGCCCCCCGGACTCCCCGCTCGAAGTCCCCCTCCGCATCACCCTCAACGGCACCTCCGGCACCCTGAATCTGACCCTCAAAGAAAAAGAACTCGTCCTCCAAGGCCATTCCATTCCCCTCGACCAAACCGCCAAAACAGGCTGGGGCCAAATCGAACTCCCCGCCGACACCAACCCCGCCGACAACCGCGCCGCCTTCGTCTTCGGCGAACCCGCCCCCCTCCGCAGCGTCCTCATCACCAACGACGAAGACGTCTCCCGCCCCCTCAAAGCCGCTCTCACCGCCCGCCTCGATCCCTCCCGCACCTACACCAGCGAAGTCCTTCCCCCCGAACGCGCAGCCGAAATCGAGTGGGACAAAACCGCCCTCATCGTCTGGCACGCCCCCATCCCCAAACCCACCGACCTCATCCACAGCCAGCTCACCGCCCACAGCACCGCCGGCCGCGCCCTGCTCTTCCTTCCGCCCGATTCCCCCGACACCGCCCCCTTCGCCGGACTCTCCTGGCAAACCCCCGTCACCTCCTCTCCCAACGACCTCCCCCGCCCCGAATGGTGGCGCGCCGACTCCGATCTCCTCGCCAACACCCAGGCCGGCACCGCCCTCCCCGTCGGCGATCTCACCCTCCTCAAACACACCCCCATCGCCGGCACCGGCATCACCCTCGCGCGACTCCCAAACAACGTCCCCCTTCTGATGCGCAGCGCTCAGGAAAATGCCCCCAACGTCTGGTTCCTCGGCACCCTCCCAGGCCCTGCAAACTCCAGCCTCGCCCGCGACGGCGTCGTCCAGTTCGCCCTCCTCCATCGCGCCCTCGAAGCAGGCTCCACCGCCCTCGGCAACGCCCGCTCCCGCGACGCAGGCACCTCCGCCCTCGCCCCCGATCCCTCCGCCTGGACCGTCGCCAACACCGACGCCGAACCCGGCCTGACCGCCGCCGAACGCGCCCTCCGCACCGGCGTCTTCCGCCTCGGCGAACCCGGCCCCACCGCCCAGTGGACCGCCCTCAACCGCCCCGCCCTCGAAGACCAAACCGCCACCCTCTCCCGCGCCGCCGTCGAAGAACTCTTCGCCGGACTCGACGCCCGCTACATCGAAGACACCGTCGACGACAGCCGCTCCCTCGCCTCCGAAATCTGGCGCACCTTCCTCCTCCTCATGGCCGCCGCTCTCCTCCTCGAAGCCCTCCTCTGCCTCCCCTCCCCCAACCGCACAACCGACACCGCTGCAACAAACAAATTCCAGCCCGCCCCCGCCGCTTGACTAAGCCGCGATCATGCAGACGAAATCGTCGCGAGACTGAGCGAGGGCCGTCACAACAAGGAAGGTGCACGTTTTGACGCCTGAGTGTGTTGGTGAACACTCGATGGCGTCAAAACGTGCGCCTGACGCAGTGGTGGCGTGCCCGCAGCCAGCCGCAGTAGATTTCGACTGCATGGTTGCGGCTCAATCCCCGTAATGTCCCCTCGCTTGCGCAATCACAAGGCTGTCACCAGAAACCTGATAGATCAGGCGATGCTCTTGATCAATCCGCTTCGACCACCAGCCGGACAGTTCGCCTTTTAGTGGCTCAGGTTTGCCCACCCCTCCAAAAGGATCGCGCCGCGTTTCTTCAATCATTCGAAGCAGCCGCTTGGCCAGCTTTGGATTCCTCTGAACCCAATACTGCAAATCTTCGAAAGCCTGCGGCTTAAATTCCAAGCGCATGCTTCACATCCTCAATCGATTCAAAAACAAGGTGCTTTGGAGTGGGGCTGGCCACGGCTTGTCGCAGTCGTTTGGCATTGACGGGATCTGCCATCAGTCGTGCCGTGGTATCACCCGAATCGCAATCCTGCTTTTGGGGCAAGTCCAGAGTCTTTGCCAAAACGAACTCTTTGATCGTCATCCCCGCAAAGGTGGCCAACGTTTTGATCTGCCGATGCTGCTCCGGCTCAATCTCTATGGTCAGTCGATTCATGCCCCTAAAGTTGACATTGTTGACAACTTTGTCAACCCCTCGCTCCAACTCCCTGCCCATCAACACCCGTGCACCTAGTCCGCCGCCGTCAAAGAACTCTTCGCCGGCCTCGACGCCCGCTACATCGAGGACACCGTCGACGACAGCCGCCCCCTCGCCTCCGAAATCTGGCGCACCTTCCTCCTCCTCATGGCCGCCGCCCTCCTACTCGAAGCCCTCCTCTGCCTCCCTTCCGCTAAACGAACGGCTTCCCCCGTCCTCGCCTAAACCCTCTCGATGCAAAAGGACACCAATTCCAAACACTTACGCACTGAATTCATCGAATCCGGTCTTCTCGCTCCTGATCCAACGCTAACCAACCCGGCCTCCAGCGACACCAGCCCCATCAACTGCTAAACCGTTGACCACCCATACATCGATGTCTGTTCGCCAGACTTGATAAAACACGTTCACAAACTCAACTTGAGTTTCCTTCGATACACTGAAGATTGGACCATGATTCTGGAACGGTTCCCTGACTTGGCAGTCATGTCTGATGAGGACAAATTGGTTCTAATGACTGAGTTGTGGGAGAATGTGACAGAACACAAAAGTTCACTCAACTCGTCGGAGTTAACTCTTTGGGTTCAGAATCGTTGGGAAGAATACCAAGCCCATCCAGACCGTGTTTCCTCCTGGAACGATGTGAAAGCCCGAGTGCTCGAAAAACGTCCATGACTAAAGAAGTCGTCTGGACTTGGTCCGCTGAGGCCGACCTTCAAGATCTCTTTCAAAGAGCCGATTCAGCGTCCCCTGATGGCGTATTGAGTCTGCTAATCCAAATCGAGGCGGCCACCAAAATGCTTTCTGTTTTCCCACTTCTTGCCCCAAAATGGAATCTTTCCATTCGCCGCCTGCTGATCCAAAAAGCCAACCTGGGTCTCTTTTACGTGCCTGAACCGCGCGGAATTGTGGTCATTGGCTTAGCGGATCTCCGCCAACATCCCGACGGAATTGCCGAGCAGATTCTTCGCCGACTCCCTTAGCAAATACCCAATGACCCCCACCTCCGAATCCCTCGTCTTCAACGCCGAACCGTGGTCCCTCACGGTCGGCGCGGGATTCGTCCTCCTCATTCTCGCCCTCGCTCTCCTCGCCTGCAAACGCTCCGGCTGGCAGAGCCTCACTGTCGCCCTCGAATCCCTCCGCGTCCTCATCGCCCTCGCCCTCGCCCTCACTCTCCTCCAGCCCGAGTGGCGACGCATCTTCAAACCCGACTCCAAACCCGTCCTCGCCCTGCTCCACGACGCCTCACGCTCCATGGAAACCCGCGATGTCGAAGACCCGGTCACCAAACAAACCCGCTCCCGCTCCGAAGCCATCACCCCCCTCCTTGATGACGCCGTCTGGGCTCCCCTCAAAGACCGCTTCGACCTCCTCAAGC
>CANETF010000149.1 GCA_947440575.1 Verrucomicrobiaceae bacterium | reverse complement strand
CGGCCAATGCGGCTGGGTCAGGCCCAGATGCCACTTGCCGATGTGTGCGGTGCGATAGCCTGCGGTTTTGAGGGTTTCGGCGAGGGTGATTTGGGAGGGTTCCAGGAAGTTTTTGCTCTCGGGAAGCAGCATTGCCGCATTCGGGGGCGCGGTTTCCGGGAGCAAGACATGACCGGCTGGCTGCGGGGGTTGATGGCCCGTTGCGCTGGTGATGCGGTGGCGGGCGGAGTATTGACCGGTGAGCAGGGATGCCCGGGTGGGAGAGCAGAGCGGCTGCGAGTAGGCGTTGGTGAAGCGCATGGCGCGCGTGGCGAAGCGGTCGATGTTCGGGGTCTCGTAGTATTTGGAGCCGTAAACGCCGGAGTCCATCCAGCCCATGTCATCGACGAGGAAGAGGACGACGTTGGGTGGGGCGGCGGAGAGCGAGGAGGTGAGGGCGAGGAGACAGAGGGTGAGACGGAGCATGGCGGCGGTGGGAACGAACGCGCGTGGGGGGAAATTGCGAGGGTCACCATGTGGCGGCAAGCAACCCGACTCAACTATAGTGGTATCCATTAGCTGGAAACTGCCATTTACCGATGTGGGTCGATGAGTAGTCGCCCCGAATACCCAATTTGGAAGAGGCGCATAGGTTGAGACTGACCCCCCAGACTTACCATGAAAACACTTGTGGAAATTGATCCAATCTTGCGTTCCCAACTTCGTGTGCCGCATGTCTCGCTTCGTCGAGGCGATTTGGTCTCCCGACGGTCAGTCCGCGCTCTAGCGGCGCTCCTCACATTTGGCCTATCGGTGGGTTGGGCGGCGGATTTGGATGTCAACGGGGCGCTAACCCTTTCCGCAGGCGACTCGACTTACGAGGGGTGGAACGTGCTAGTGGGCGAGGGGGATCATCTCACGGTGAACGGTCCACACTCGTTTGCCGATGTCACGGTTTCCGGCAATGGCCAAGTGACCTACTCGCGCCAGAGCGCGGGTGATTTCCTTGGGGTCAACAGCCTGCTGATGAGTGGGACGGCAACCTTGAGCCTGGGCGGCGGCACAGTCCTCCAGGCTACGGAATCAATCACTCTGAGTGAGAGCAGCCGGGTGGTGGTGCTGTCGGTGGATTATTCCGGCAGGGTGGGTGGGCAGTGGGCGGGCGCTGGGAGCCAGCTTTCAGCCGGTGGCAACATCATCATCAGCCGGGACGCAAGCGTGTCCGCAGATGCCCAGGGCTATGGTTCCGCAGGCTGGTATGATGAGCCGGGCGTCGGACCAGGAGCAGGTGGTGGCGGTTCGTACTCGGGAGGGGGTGGTGGGGGCGGGCATGGCGGCGCGGGCGGGCGCGGCCGAATAGGGGCTGGTGGTGGTGCCTATGGCAGTTGGGACATGCCTGTGGCTTTGGGGTCAGGTGCGGGGAGCGGTTGGAACGGCTATGGCTATCGCCGGGCCGGGGGGGCGATCCGTCTGACGACGCCGTCTCTGGTGCTGGAGGGCGTGATTTCCGCTAACGGCCAGGACGGCAGCACGGATGTGGGTGGCGGCGCGGGCGGTTCGATCTGGGTTGAGGCTTCTCTTCTCTCTGGCGGGGGGCGCTTCACGGCCAATGGCGGGATTGGCGCGGGCACCTGTGGCAGTGGGGGCGGTGGCAGGATTGCGGTTCATTGCGTGGACCGTGCGGGTTTTACCTCTCCTGCGGCAAGCACGGCGGCGGGAGGGAATGGTGGTTGGAGCTCTGGTGGGGACGGCTCCGTGGCTTTTATTCAGTCGAATCTGTCACCGCCGGACGTGGATGTTTTCACCAGTTTTCATGTAACCAGCCCGGTCAGCGCGGGTGAGCTGCGGCTTATGTCCGGGGCCAAAGGAAGCAGTAGCGAGAGTCTGAATGTGGCGAAACTACAAGCTCCCAGCCAGAACACGCTGGTTTTGGCCGCCGCTGCGATCATCACGCAGGGAACTCTCGGTGAAGGCTCCAGTGTGGACTGCCAACAGGGGCTGCAAATGACGACCTTTGAGGTGGGTGGGGCGGGGAGCCTGCGCATCGGCGGCGGTAGGAAGTTGGAAGGCGGGTCGTTGCTTGTGAAATCGGGCGGGATGGTGGTCGCCCAAACGATCAACTACGCGGGCCAGGTGGATGGCGTGTGGGCGGGCACCGGCGCGGAGATCGATGTGACCAGTATCGAGGTGGAAGCCGGGGGCTTCATTTTGGCCGATGGCGAGGGCTACGGTTCCGCAGGCTGGTATGACTCTCCCGGCGTCGGGCCGGGAGCTGGGAGCGGGGGCTCCTACTCGGGTGGCGGCGGGGGTGGGGGCTACGGCGGTGCGGGGGGCAACGGCCACTCAGGGGCAGGAGGCGGGTCCTATGGCGATGTGGAAACACCCACCGCCCTCGGGTCCGGGGCGGGCAGCGGTTGGAACGGTTACGGTTACTACCGCGGCGGTGGGGCGTTGCGCATCGTGACGGACAGTATGGTCCTCAACGGCATCATTTCCGCCAATGGTCAGGATGGGGGGACCGATGTGGGCGGCGGGGCGGGCGGCTCTATCCTGGTGCAGGCTGGGACACTTACTGGAGCGGGAATCTTCCAGAGCAATGGCGGTGCGGGCGCGGGATCCTGCGGCGGTGGCGGGGGTGGGCGCGTCGCTTTGCATTGCGTGGATAGCAGTGGTTTCTCAGGGCTAGAACAGAGCACGGTAAGAGGTGGCCCAGGATGGCAGGCGGGCTCTGACGGGACGATCTACCCCGCCGGCAGTGTGGCGGTAACCTTGTCCCCGGCTGCAGCCGTCACGGCGGGTGCCAAGTGGAGCCTGGACGGTATGACATGGCGTGACGCCGGGGCCATCATGGCACCGCCTGGACCCCTCACGTTGCGCTTTGCCGCTGTGGCGGGCTGGAAGACTCCGGCGGACCAAACCGTGGAGGTCACCCAGAGCGGACGCGTCACAGTGAGCGGAGTTTACGAGGAGATCGTGTATCACGCCGTCACCTACACGGCCGGGGTGTTTGGCTCCCTGGTCGGCCCGGCTTCACAGCAGGTGGAGTACGGCACGAACAGCACTCAGGTGACGGCGATGCCTGATCTCCACTACCGCTTTGTGAACTGGAGTGACGGTTCGGTGGCAAATCCGCGGGTGGATGAGAATGTCACCGGCCCCGTTTCTGTGACAGCAAACTTCGCTGTCATTACCCATGCGATTGACGTGACCTCATCTCCAGAAGCGGGCGGGCAGGTCACAGGTGGCGGTGTTCTGGAGGAGGGCAGCCAAGCCCTGTTGACCGCCACCGCCAACTCTGGCTGGCGGTTTCTGGGATGGTTCCAGGGGCAAGCCCTGGCTTGGCCGGGTGCGCAATGGTCTTTTGAGGTCACCTCGGCCCGGACCCTCGAGGCGCGGTTTGAAGTCCTGGCGCTTGGAGTCGCGCCGGGTTCGGTTGAGACCAGTCTGGCCGGGCAGATTTACTCGATAGCCGTTTCTTCAAACACGGACTGGACGGTCTCCGAGCACCTCGACTGGGCGGTGGTGGAACCCTCCTCCGGCAGCGGCGATGCCACGGTGGCGGTGACCCTGCAGGAAAACCTCTCCGCGCTATCTCGAAGCGGCGTGATCCGTTTTACAGGCTTCGAGGTGCCGGATGTCGATCATTCGATCACCCAGCTCGGTGGAGCGATTAAACTCAGCCACGCGCATGCGGCCTTTGCCAAAACAACTGCCAGGAGCAGCGTGGGTGTCACCACCTCGCATTACCATCTGGCGTGGACCGCTGTCAGCAACGATCCCTCGTGGCTGCACATCACCACCGGCGGGAACGGCAGCGGCAACGGCACGGTCGGTTTCACGGTGGACGCTTACACCGGCACCGTGCCGCGCAAGGGTACCCTGACCATCGGAGGCAGGACGTTTACGGTGATGCAATCCGTCTCCAAGCCGGCGGGACAACTCACCGTGAAAATTTCCGGCACGGGTCTCGGTACCGTCTCTGGAGCCAAACTGAACACAGCGCTGACCAAAACCGTGGGCTCCCGAGTCACCCTCACCGCCAAACCGGCGTCGGGCCATCGGTTTGCCGGCTGGACTGGCAGCGGATTCATCTTCCCGCCCGGAGCGGAAAAACGCGCGGCGCTGACCTTCGTCATGGGCGAGACCGTGGAACTGACTGCGGCATTTGAGGCGGAGCCGTATTCCAACGGACTGCTGGCAGGAAACTACGCCGGGCTGGCAGCCGGCACGGATCCCTCTGACCTGACTGCCAACGGTGCCTGCAAGCTCACCCTGACCAAAACCGGAGCCTTCACTTGCGTGCTCCGAACCCCGGGCGGCAGTTACACCGGCCGCGGCGCCTTGGCAGCGGATGGCGCCGGAACCGCACTGGTGACACGCCTGGGGCGCGAGCCCGTGCTTTTGGCAATCCAATTCCAAGATCATGCCGATCCGACCCCGGATACCGCCACTATCGTGGCCCGCCTCGCCAGCGAGATCGGACCGGTGCTCTGGAACACCGTTGGCACGAGACTCTACATCGCTCCGAAGGGTGGCGGTCATGCCGCCGCCGGAACCTACACCGCGCTTTTCGGTCTGGATCCGGCGAGCAGGGGATTGTTTGGCGATGGTTACGCCACCCTCAGCCTGGCCAAATCGGGTGCGGTGCGTGTGGCAGGCAAGCTGCCGGACGGCATCGCCCTCACCACTTCATCCAGTGTCGACTTGGCCAGCACGTGGACCCTGTATGCACCGCTTTACAGGAACAAGGGTCTCGTAGCGGGGCAGGTGGCGCTGATAGAGCCCCTACCCGCCACGGCCATGACGGCGGCGGTTCATTGGATCAAGCTCCCGGTAGCCCCGACGGTTAAAGACAACTACTACCGCAACGGCTTCGACCTGACAACGCAGTTGTCGGCGGAGCCCTACCTGCCACCCGTTCGCTACGCCACTGCATTGCAGGTGCTGGCTCAGGCACCCAACGTATTGTTCGAAGCTGGTGGTGGTGGCCTTATAACAAATCCCCTGGCCCGTTCGGTGACCCTCACCACCAACAGTCTCGGCACGGCCAATCTCTTCAAGGTGCCGGTGACCGTGCCAGCGGACCCGGCGAAACTCACCCTCACACTCAACGGAAAAACGGGCCTCTTCACCGCCAGCTTGACTGCCCTTTTCGATCCCGCCAGCACGATTGGCAAACGCATCACTGGCCAGGGGGTGCTGATGCAGGGTTCGAACTACGGCGCCGGTGTCTTCCGCGGTCCAGGACAGGCTGGCGCGCTGGTGCTCGAACCCCTACCCCAACTCGCACCCGAGCCTTGATGGATGCCGTTGGGAATGCGGGGCTGCGGGTGCGGTTTGCCCGCGCCAATGTGACTTCAGCTAGCGAAGAGGCGGAGATCACTGTTGCGATGAGAGTTAGACCGAGCTTTCAGCAGCGAAGCGCTCTTGGACGGCGGGGACCGTGGGAGCTTTCACCGCTTTGGTGGGTGGCAGCGTCGTCGCCTAAAGCTGGGGAGGACCCCGATAGTCCGAGAGCCTTCGGCGGTGATGATCTGTGGTTAGGCTAGGGCGGCGGTGGCTTGGTGGAGCCAGGTGGGGTCGGGGAGGGCGTAGGGGCGGAAGGTTTCGAGGTCGCCTTGTTGCTCGCTGTAGAGGAGGGCGCGGTGGAGGCCGAGGTCGGTGGCTTTGGCGGCGTCGATGAGGCTGGCGCTGTCGTTGGCGCTCATCTGGAAGACGACGCGCATTTCGAACTCGGTGAGGGCTTTGCGGCTGAGGCAACGGGAGACGTTGTTGTAGCTGTCGAGCGTGGTGAGCAGGTGCAGGCCGAGGGCGGCGCCTTCGGTGATGAGGGTGTTGAACATGGCGCCGGGTTTGGGGCCGGCGTCGTCATCGCTGCTGCTGAAGGAGAAGTCCATGTCGTCCTCATGCCGGAGTTTTTTGAATTTGTGCAGGCTGTGGACGAAGACGAAAATCGGTGGGTCATCTGTGGCGCCTTCGGTGCTGCGGCGCTGGAGTTCGTCGTGAATTTCGGTCATGACGGTCTGCACTTCATGAGCGCGGGCGATGGTGACGCCGTGGGGGATGCGGGGGAAGAGGTCCTCCAAAAAGAGGGCGTCGGCGGTGCAGGGGGCGGCGCTGTGGAAGAAGTAGAATTTGGCGCCGTCCTTCGGGGTCTGAGCGGCGAGGGCGATGAGGGACAGGCCGAGCATTGTGGCGATGGCTTCCTCGCGCTGGCCGACGATGAGGAGGTGGTTGCCGCTCTGGCGGAGGAAGGTGGCCTGGGTGGGGCCTTTGATGGCGTTCGGGGCGCCGAGCCAGGCGACCGGGGCGGTGGGGGTTTCGGTGGGGCGGGTCTTGAGGGCGGCGGCGAGGCGGGTGTTTTCGCGGATGTCGGCGGGGGCGTTGCCTTCGAAGACGATGGGGGGCTCGCGGTCGGCGAAGCGGGCTTGGGCGAGGTCGCGGATCTGGTGGAGGTATTGGTCGCGGATGTCGTCGCCGATCCAGACGACTTGGAAGGGGGAGTTGCCTTCGACGGCGCCGGCGGCGTCGTTGTAGATGCCTTCGCCGGGTCGGGTGAGGAGGCGGGGGGCGGGGTTGTTCTCATCCATGATGAGATGGGCGTCGGCTTCGTTGCACTGCAAGGCGACGCGGATGACCATCTGGCCGAGGGTGGCGCGGGCGAGGGTGTAGGCGCCGCCGAGGGTCTGGGAGCCGAGGAGGACGTGGATGCCGAAGGCGCGGCCCTGGCGGACGATGCGGTCGAAGAGGACGGAGGCGCTTTGGGAGACGGTGTCATCTTCGACAAAGAACTCCTGGAACTCGTCGATGATGAGGAGGGAGCGGGGCATGGGCTCCTTGCCGCCGGCTTTTTTGTAGCCGGCGATGTCCTGGGCGCCGAGGGCGCGGAAGAGGTCGCCGCGGCGGCGGAGTTCTTCGTCGACCCGCTGGAGGACGGAGAGGCCGAACTCGCGATCGGACTCGATGGCGATGACGCGGGCGTGGGGGAGGGCCATTTCGGCGTAGCACTTGAACTCGACGCCTTTTTTGAAGTCGATGAGGTAGAACTCGACTTCGTCCGGGCTGCAATGCAGGGCGAGGTTGGTGATGATGACGTGGAAGAGGGTGGATTTCCCGGAGCCGGTTTTGCCGGCGAAGAGGGCGTGCTGGCGGGTGCCTTTGCCGATGGCGAGGTATTGCAGCTTGGTGGCGCCGGTGCGGCCGATGGGGACGCGGAGTTCGGTGGTGGTGCTGTCTTCCCAGAGGTGGCCGGGGGCGGGGGCGATGGTTTCGAAGGGGACTTCGACGCGGTTGGAGTCGACGCTGGCTTTGCCGATGCGATGGACGAGGGCGAGCTCGAGTTCGGCATTTGGCGGGGTGTCGATGACGACGGAGGCGCCGGCTTTGGCGAGGGTGTCGTCGGTGATGAAGCCCTGGGGGGTGAGGCGGAGGTTGAGGGCGGTCTGGCGGAGTTCGGCGGGGACGAAGCCGTCGGGGGCTTTTTGCTGGCGGTTCCAATGCATGAGCACGAAGACGCCGCAGCGGGCGCCGGTGAGGGCGATGCTTTGGAGGCGCTGGGCGGCGGTCTCGGTGAAGTTGGTGGGGAAGTCGGCGATGACGACGAAGTGGTATTTTTCAGCGACGGAACCTGCGTGCTCGTTGTATTCGGTGATGGTTTCGTACTCGTTGCGGAGGTACATTTGGATGACTTTTTCGATGTGCTCGTTGAGCTCGGCGAGGCGTTCGTCGATCTGGTCGCGCTGGGTCCAGATGCGGCGGTTGATGAGCTGCTCTTCGTAGTCGGCGAGGTGCATCAAGCCGGCGAAGTTTTGGCCGAGGCCGACGGGGTCGAGGAAGGTGAAGGCGGCTTTGCCGGCGGGGCTGGCGGTGAGTATGGAGAGGATGGCCTGGTTCAGGACAGCGGCGACTTTTTCGTCGCAGGAGGCGTCGGTTTCGATGAAGAGGCTGCCGCAGTCGGGGAAGCCGAGGGAGAGTGGCAGGGTGAGTTGGGTATTGGGAGCGGGGAGGGGGAGGGTGTCGTGCTGGGGGAGGCTGCAGGTGGGGGTGGCGAGGTCGAGGTGGAGCTGGCCGAGGCGGATTTGGGCGGGGAAAAGGGGGGTGGGATGCCAGGCGGCGATGGTGTCTGGGGTCCAGGGATGAGGCTGGTGGGTGGGGTCGGTTTGGAGTTGGGCGAGGTCGCGGTAGACGGGGAGGACGTCGGTTTGCCAGGCGGCGGCGAGGGTGCTGAGGCGCTGGGATTCTTCGGTGTCGAGCTGGGCGAGTTCGGTCTCGATGAGCTGGCCGGTGCCGCCGGAGCGGGCGGAGAGTTCCTGGGCGATGGCGGCGAGGTTTTGGGTGCGGGCGGCTTCGACGCCCTGGAGGCGGTGGTTGAGGGCGCGGGCGATTTTGGCGAGGACGCGCTGGGGTTGTTCGGCGAGCTTGGCGCGGGCTTTGGTTTCGAACTGGGCGGCGACTTGGTCGACATTGTCCCAGGCGGTTTGGACGGCGGTGAGTTCGGCTTCGAGCTGCTGGTCGAGGCGGGTTTTTTCTTTGTCGCGGAGTTGGGCGAGGCTGCCGAGGATGGCGGACTCGGTGGTGCGGGCGGTGGTGAGGGCGTCGGCGAGATTTTGGGCGGTGGGTCGGGCCTGGGAGCCGCCGGTTTTGTGCAGCAGGAGGGCGAGGAGGACGAGACCGACGGCGGTGCCTGCGCCGGCGGCGAAGCTCGTCGTGGTGGCGCCGAGGGCGGCGATGACGATGCCGCCGATGACGAGGGCGATGATGAGGAAGGCGGACAGGGGGGCGAGGCGGAACAGGCCGGTGAGGCTGTGGCCGAGGTAGGCGCGGAGGTGGCTTTCGGCGTCTTCACTCTGGCGTTTCAAGGTGGCGAGCAGGGTGTCGCGGGACTCGGTGACGGGGGTGTCAACGGGGGCGGGGGCGCCGCCTTTGGGGAGGAGGGCTTTGAGGGTGCCGTGGCTGGCGAGGGCGATGCGGGAGCGCTTTTCCTGGAGGCGGAGGCGCTGGGTGGCTTCGACGAGGCCTTCCTCCCATTGGCTCAGGCGGGTTTCGATTTTTTTCCAGTCGGTCTGGTGCTGGGCTTCGGCTTTGCGGCGGCGCCACTGGAGCTGGCCGAGGTAGCGGGAGCGCTCTTCTTCGACGCGTTTGGGGAGGTTGCGACGGGCGGTGTTGGTGAGGCGTTCGACGCGCTGGCGGCGGGCGTCGTAGCGGTGGCGGTAGGTGTCGGCGGTGGCTCCGTAGGCGGTGTCGATCTCCTGGCGGGTGCCGGCGAGCTGGGCTTCCTGGGTTTCCTGGGCGGCTTCCTTGCGGCGCTGGACGGCGAAGCGGCGGGTGCGGAGGTCTTTGACGAGGGCCTGCTCCTGGGCGGCGATGGCAGCGGCGTTTTGGCGGAGCTGATGAAGGTGGGTGAGGGTCTGGCGTGCGCTCAAGGGGAGAGGAGGGGGTCAGGTTTGGGGATCGCAGTCTTGACGGATCTTGCGCATGACGGCGTCGAGTTCGTCGATGGCACTGCGGGCTTGATTGGCGATGGCGGGGAGTTTTTCGAGGAAGTCTTTTTCGAAGGCGAGGGCTTGCTGGTCGCGCCAAGAGTCGCGGGTATGGCTCCAGGCGGCCATCAGTTCTTTGATGGATTCGTCGATGGGGGAGGAGCTGACGCGGTGGGACATGGGGAGTTTGTTCTCGGTTCTCTGTTCTCGGTTCGCTGTTCTCGGTTTTTTAGAGGTTGGGGGTGGGGTCGAGGGTGGTTTGGGCGTAGCCTTCGAGGGCGCGGGTGAGTTGCTCCATGAGGTGGACGGCTTTGGGGAGGTCGTGCTCGAGGTAGTAGTGGAGGTTTTCGAGTTTTTTGAGGAGGGGCTGGACGACGCGGTCGTAGTCCTGGCACCAGCGTTTGGTGCGGCGGAGTTTTTCTTCGGCTTCCTGGAGGGCGGCTTTGGCTTTGCGGAGGGCCTGCTCCTGGACCATGACGGTGCCGCGCATGGTGGAGTTTTTGGCGGAGAGGAGTTCCTGGTAGGTTTGGTCGACCTTGCGGGAGCGTTTTTTGATTTCGGTCTCCCAGTGATTGCGTTGTTCGAGTTCGAGCCACTGGCGAAGGCGTTTGACCTCATCTGTGACCTGGGACACGCCACGGCGGGCCTTGGTTTGGAAGACGATGAGGCTGGAGCGCCAGGTGTTGAGGGCGTCGAGGGAGCGGACGCGGGCTTCTTGCATGGGGGTGAGGTGGCGGAGGCTGGCGGCGTGCGATCAGCGCTGGTTGAGGTATTCGTCGATGCGCTGGGCTTTGCGCAGGAGGAAGGGGGTGTGGCGCTCGGAGATTTCGGTGAATTTTTTGAGGGCCTTCATGGTGGTGATGAATTCCTCGGAGAATTTTTCGTGTTCCTGATCCTGCCAGGTGGAGGAGAGGTTTGCGAAGCGGGTGTGCAGTGCCTGGGCGCGGGCTTGGATGTCGTCATTGAAGCGCTTCAGTTCTTTGGCGAACCGGCGCACTTCCTCGGGGTCCATGATTGCTTGTGCCATAATGAGAGGGGGTTCGTGGGAGGGGAATTATAGCAGCAGGGACGGAGCATGAACAGGAATTGCTTGCACAAGTTGCGAGGAAGATGCCACCGGCCGCGGCGAGGTCACAAAAAACGGTGGGAGGAATGGTTCCGCCCACCGTTTGGAATCGCATTTGCGGGGAGGAGACTACTCGACGCCTTTCCAGTCGCCGAACTTGGCGCCTTGTTCGATCCAGGCTTTGATGAGGGCTTTTTCGGCGTCGGTGACGGGGTCGGCTTTGCCTTCGGGCGGCATGGCGAGGTCATCATCGACGGGGAGGGAGAGGGTTTTGAGGAGCCAGCTGGCGTCGGGTTTGCCGGCGACAACATTTTCGTTGGGGTACTCTTTGCCGCCTTTCATGATGCCTTCGGCGTTGTCGAGGCGGAGGCCGTGTTTGGGTTTGATGAGTTTGCCGTTCTCGGTGCGCTCCTTTTGGTGGCACTTGAGGCATTTGGCCTCGAGGATGGGGAAGATTTGTTTGGCGAAATCGACGGTGGTGGCATCCTGGGCGTTTGCTGACCAGGAGGTGAGGAGGGTGAAAAGGGTGACAGTGAGAATGGGTGTTTTCATGGGATGAGGCACTGAGTGTAATGGTGAGTGGGGCGGCGGGTCAAGCGGGTCGATCACTTCACGAGCACCATCACGGCGGCTTTATTGGCGCGGTCGATGTTTTCTTCGCGATCCTTGCCTGAGGCGGCGTAGATCGGCATGGCGATGCTAGCGCACTCGGGAGTGGAGCG
>CANETF010000148.1 GCA_947440575.1 Verrucomicrobiaceae bacterium | reverse complement strand
TTGTTCGAGGCGGACTTTTTGACGAGCCTGTTCGCGTTGTTTGTTCACGGCGGCGAGCTTTTCAGAATAGGCCTTTTGTTGGCGGGCGTATTCCTTCTCGGCAGCGGCCTTTTGCTCTGGGGTGGCTTTTTTGTCGAGTTTGGGGCGCTGGGGTTTTTGGGGCTCTTTGAACGAGGCCCGGACGGTGTTTTCCTGGTCCTGAAGGAGACCGCGGACGCCGGTCAGGGTATCGCCATAGTAGTCCTGGGTTTCCATGCCGTAGGTGAAGGCAGCCATTTTGTAGAACTGCATTTGGGTCCACTTGTCGAAGGGGTGGTTGTGGCATTGGGCGCACTCGATGCGGGTGCCGAGGAAGATGCGGACAGTGTTGGCCATGTTGTCGAGGGGCATGCCGCGGTCGCGCATGTAGTAGCCGATGGCGCCGTTGTCCCAGGCTTTGCCTTGAGCGGCAACGAGGTCGCGAACGAACTTGTCGTATGGGGTATTGGCGCGGAGGCTTTCTTTGACGAAGTTGGCGTAGGCGGCACCGGTGATGGCACCGGTTTGGTTGCCATTGGAGGTGACGCGGAGGACGTCGGCCCAGTAGTTGAAGGCGTGTTGGACGTAGGCCTCAGAGGCGAGGAGTTTGTCGATCAGAGCGGATCGTTTGTTGGCGTCTTTCGAATTGAGGAAGGCTTCGGTTTCGCGGGTGGTGGGGATGCGGCCGATGAGGTCGAGGTAGATGCGGCGGACGAAGGAGTTGTCATCGGCGGCAGGGTTGCCTTGGAGTTTGTGTTTTTCCCAGTCGGCGCGCAGGATGGAGTCGATGGTGGCGGCTTCAGCAGAGACGTCCACGGAGGCAGCGGTGAGGCTGAACTGAGGCAGGAGACTGAGGAGCCCGGAGAGGAGGAGAACGGAGCGCATGGGTCAATCAACGAAGAACCCAAGCGGCGTTTTACATCGGTTACATCGATTATTAAAGATTTTGCGATATCGAAATCAGGGAAGGCTGATCTTGCGCAGGCCGAGACGAGCGATGATGAGGCCGCCGAGAATGTGGAGGAAAAGAACGCTGATGGCGAGGGTTGGCTCGGCAAAATGGGTTCTTACCAGGGTGCCGATGGCGTCGTGAAGCTGGCTGGGAGCCATGCTGGAAACGATGCCTGACCAACCGTAGTAGGTAGTGACGAAGGGGTGGATGAGGTTGCCGATGACTCGAGGAAGACCCAGGAGGGCACCGGCGAGGAGAATCTGGCAGAAGGCCAGGGTGAGGCACCAACTATGAGCCCGCTCACGCGACGAGGAGAAGGAAGAGATGGCGAGGCAGAGGGAGGTGAAGGCGAGGCCGGTGAGAGCGGGCAAGGCGAGCCGGACCCAGAGGGGGCTGGGTAGGCCACCTGCGACGATTTCAATGAAGAGGCCGAGCCAGAGGGCTTGACCTAAAACCAAAGGGAAGAGGAAGACGATTTTTGAGAGGAGGAGTGCACTTGGGGGCACGCCAGCGAGTCTTTCTCTGTCGATTAACGCGCGTTCCTGGGCAATCTCCCGGGCACCACAACGGAGGGCGAAGAAGACCACCATCAAGGTTTGAACGAAAGCGGCCATGAGACAGGTGTAGGCTGCGGGCCAGAGTGTTTCGGGGGGGAGCGGATTTGTTCTTGCGGTGAGAGCGGTGGTCAAAAAGGCTTTGTTGGGCCAGATGAGCAGGACGGTGATGATGGGAAGGAGGAAGAAGAGGGCGGCGAGAATTCGGGAGTCGCGTTTGGATCTGCGAAGCAGGGTCCAGCGACGTTTGACGAGCCAAGCGGTTTGGCTGAACAAACCAGGCGTGGGGGCTGGGGGCGGAATCGTGGAGAGTGGGGGGGATGAATCTTCTTCTGGGTTGCTTGCGGGTGCTGAAGGGAGGCGGATCCGGGAGGGTTCGTTGCTGTCAGTGTTTTCGTCATCGCTGGCGGCGGCTAGTTCTTCCGGGGTGGCACCAATTTTGAAGGCGGCGTAGTAGGAGTCGCGATGGCGTGACCAGGAGTCGCCCCAACGAGCGGCGGGACGCATGGCGAGGCGAGGGTAGAGGTCCTCGACGGATTTGATGGTGAAGTAGTGGGGGATGGCGCGGGCGGGTCCGTGGAAGCAGACGTGACCTTCGTGGAGGACGATTGTGGTATCGTAGGCGGGGAGTTGGGCCAAGGAGGAGGTGAGATTGATGACGATGCGACCGGGAAGATCTGCGGCGATGAGTTTGAGGAGGGCGACCAGTTCGCGTTCTGATTTGGCGTCGATGTCATGAGTGAAGTCCTGACAAAGGACCAGGATGGGGTCACTGACGAGGGCGGTGGCGAGGAGGAGTCGACGGTATTGAACCGGAGGAAGAGTGGAGACGCGATCGTTGGCAACGGTTTCGAGTCCGCAGAGGCCGAGGAGTCTGGTAGAGCGGGCGGTAACCTCACTGGGGGCGAGACCGCGAACGCGAAGCATGATGGCGCTGGCGAGGGTTTCTTTGGCGGAGAGGTGGGAGGGCAGACAATCCCCTTTTGAGTTGGTGACGACACCGAGTTCGTTGGGGTGGAGGGGTTGGCGGGAGAGGTCTCGACCGTGCAGCATGAGCACCCCTTGGTCGGCGGGGCGGATGCCCGACAGGGCTTCGAGGAGGCTGCGTTTGCCGCTGCCCGGGGGGCCGATCACGAGAGTGAGTTGGGAGGCGGGAGCGGCGAAGCTGACGGATTCGAGAATGGAGCGGGGATCGGCTCCCTTTGCGGAGAGTGATCGGGAGAGATTGAATGCTTCCAACATGACGGGTGATTAAAGCGTGATAGGGGGTGTGCACAAGGGGGTTTTCGGACGGCAAGAATGGGTGAGTGTATGGCAAGGGATGTGCAGCAAACGTCTCTGCCGTGTGATTGAGTGGATTCATGTACCAACCTACATGCTCAAGCAGTCGGTGGTTACTCGGCCTCAGTTTTGGGGTCGGTGTGATCGTTTCGTCAGTTGAACCCCTTCAAGCGGGCAGTGCCGCTGTATCGGGGAAGGCCGCAGTGGCTCCGGTGGAAGCGGTAAGCTGGAAGGAGCACACCATTGCGCCTGTGGCGAATCCGATCTTTTTCGAGGATGCGATCATTCGATCCGAGATCCGTCCGATCTTTGCCTATCACCGGATTGACGACGGCTTTTTGGGTGGCGGTGATGCGCAGCTTTATGCGGTTCAGATTCGGTATGCGATCACAGAACGGTTGGCGTTGATTGCGACTCAGGACGGCTATTTTTCGATCAACAACGATGCGGTGGGCAATCCGGATGGGTGGATGGATTTGGCGTTGGGGTTGAAGTATGCGCTGATTGATGATGAGGCGTCGCAGTTCATTCTGACACCGGGTTTCACTGTGCATTTGCCCACAGGCAGCGACGAAGTGTTTCAAGGACGGGGCAATGGCGAGGTGAATGCTTTTGTATCGGCCCAGAAGGGGTTTGGTGACTTCCACTTGAGTGGCAATGTGGGGTTACGCATTCCTTTTGACACGACTGAGCAGAGTTTGATCGCGCATTATTCGGTGATGGCGGACTATTATGTTTGCCGGTGGTTCATTCCGTTTGTGGCGTTTGATGCGTTCACGGTCTTGAACGAAGGGAACAACATCGGGCTGGCGAGTGAAGGGTATGACGTGATCAACTTTGGATCGTCGGGTGCGGGTGGCGTGACGCAGGGCACGATAGCGGGTGGATTCCGGACCCGACTGCTGGACAATGTAGACTTCGGTTTTGCTTATCAAAAGGCGGTGCTTTCGCCTGAGGGGCTGACCGATGACCGGTTCACGTTCGACATGTGCATTCGATTCTAGGCAAAAGGTAGTGAGTTGGTAAGGCGCGTGGGACCGGATCCCACGCGCCTTTTTTGGTCTGTTTGGGCGGGGAATGAAAAGCGATGGTTTGGGTGCAGTTGGGGATTGCAAGGAAAGGGTGTCGCTTTCATGCTGGAGGGACTTTACCGACTACCATGGCCTTCATTCACGACGACTTTCTTCTTTCCTCGGCTTCCGCGAAGCATTTGTATCATTCGTTTGCGGAGTCGGAGCCGATTTTGGATTATCACAATCATTTGCCGCCGAAGGACATTGCGGAGGATCGGCAGTTTGCGAACTTGTTTGAGATTTGGCTGGAAGGGGATCACTACAAGTGGCGGGCGATGCGATGCAATGGGGAGCCGGAGAGTGCGGTGACGGGGAGTGCGGAGCCGTTTGAGAAGTTCATGGCGTATGCGCGGACGGTGCCGCATACGCTGAGGAATCCGTTGTATCACTGGACGCATCTGGAGTTGAAGCGGTATTTTGGGATCGATACTTTGTTGAGTCCTGAGACGGCGAAGGGGATCTGGGATCAGACGCGGGAGATGCTGGCGAGTCCGGAGTTTCGGGCGCGGAATTTGATGCGGAAGTTCAAGGTGCGGGCGCTATGCACGACGGATGATCCGATTGATGATTTGCGTTGGCATCGGCAATGCCGGGCTGACGGGTATGATGTGGGAGTGTACCCGACGTTCCGGCCTGACAAGGCGCTGGCGGTGCATCAGCCAGGGGCGTGGAATGCGTGGTGTGACAAGCTGGCGGAGGTGAGTGAAACGCCGGTGAAGTGTTTTGCGGATTTGCTGGAGGCATTGAGCAAGCGGCATGAGTTTTTCCACAGTGTGGGGGGGCGTTTGTCGGATCATGGATTGAATCACTGTCATGCGCACTTTGTGGAGGAGGACTTGGTGGAGGAGATTTTCCAAAACGCGAGGAATGGCGAGGCGGCTTCGCCTGAGGAGCAGGATGCGTTTGCGAGTCACGTGATGTTGCACGTGGGGCGGCTGAATGCGGACAAGGGTTGGACGATGCAGTTTCATCTTGGGGCGTTGCGGAATAACAACAGTCGGCTGGCGAAGCAGGTGGGGGCAGATGTGGGCTGTGATTCGATTGGGGATTACCTGCAAGGGGTGCCGCTGTCGCGGTTTTTGGATCGGTTGGATCAGGAGAACAAGCTGCCGAAGACGGTGCTGTACAATGTGAATCCGGCGGACAACTATTTGTTTGGGACGATGGCGGGGAATTTTGCGGATGGGTCGATGCCGGGGAAGGTGCAGTTTGGGTCGGGTTGGTGGTTTGTGGATCAGAAGGAGGGGATGGAGTGGCAGATCAATGCGCTGTCGAATTTGGGGCTCTTGTCGAGGTTCATTGGGATGCTGACGGATTCGCGGAGTTTCATGAGTTTTCCGCGGCACGAGTATTTCCGGCGGACGTTGTGCAATCTTTTGGGGCGTGATGTGGAGTCGGGATTGATTCCGAACGACGATGCCTTGGTGGGAGAGATGATTCGCAACATTTGTTTTGGAAATGTGAAGGGGTTTTTGGGGCTTGAGTTGCCCGGGGAGAAATAGGTCAGTTTTGGCTTGTTTTATGGTATTTATAGTGTTGTTTTAAGGTGGATCGCGAGCTTTCCGATGTGCCTCATTCAACGGCTTTACCCTTTTGTTTTGTGCCTGTGCCTTGGCATGACTTTGGTTGGTGCGGGGTCGGCTTTGGGGCAGACGGAGTATCTGGGGGATGGGGAGCCGACGGCGAGGGAGGAGGAGATCCGGTGGCTGGTGAATCGGGCGCGATTTAGTCGGAGCAAGGAGAATGCACGGAGGGGGAGCAATTATTTGGACATCACATCGACGTGTGGTCCGCTGGCGCCGAATGCGAAGCTGACTCTTGCAGCCCGGCACCATAGTGAAGACTTGGCGAGGAGGAATCGATTTCAGCACACGACGGTGCCGGGGAGCTTTTACTACAATCCGTCGACGCATCCGAATTTGTGGGATCGAATATCGGCGGAGGGGTATGCGTGGAACACGGTTGGGGAGAACATTGCCGCTGGTTACCCTTCGGCGGGCAGTGTGTATGTGGGGTGGTGGCACAGTGCGGGGCATCGAGTGAACATGTTCAATAGGCATTTCAGAGAGATCGGGAATGGCCATTTCTATTGGGCGTCATCGACATACCTGGACTACTATGGGATGAGTCTGGGGAGGGCGGGGTCGGACCGTTTTTTTACGGGGACGTTGTTTCAGGATGTGAATGGGAATCGGGGTTACACGCAGGGGGAGGGGCGTGGCGGGGTGAAAGTGGAATTGGTGACGGGAGGGGTGGCGCATTCGGACTATGACGTTTCGACAGGGGTGGGCAGTTTTGCGATACCGACTGGGGGGATTTATGAGGGGGCGATGGTGCGGGTGGTGATGACCAACACGACGGCGAGTCCGGTGACGGTGAGTGTGCCGAGGAACTATGACACGTTGGAGACGATCGTGATGGGGCCGAGTGAGAGTCGGCCATGGGGGCAATTTGTTTTGAGTGATACCGATTCGAATTATGGGTTCAGCGATGTGGGAGTGCCGACTGAGTTCATCACGCTGACGCCGCCGAATCGGGAGCATTTGGCGGATGGGGAAAGTGGGTTCGCTTTTGCGGTGGATGGGAATGTGAATTGGACGGCGGCGTCGAACGTGGGGTGGTTGCGGGTGACAGCAGGGCAGAGTGGAACGGGGGCGGGGACGATCACGTACGAGATGGATGCGCAGACGTTTGGGGATCCGCGGGTGGGACTGATCACGCTGACGGGGGAGGCGAACGTGGTGAGAACTTTTGAGGTGAAGCAACTTGGGGTGCCGACGGCGTTGGGGGTGAGCGCGGCGGATGTGAATGTGGGTGAGGCTGGAGCGAATGGGTTGGGGGTGAATGTGACGGCGAATGTGACGTGGCATGCGTCGAAGGCGGTGCATTGGATTCAGTTCAGCGGGGCGAGTGGGGCGGTGGGGGATGGGGCTTTGAGTTGGAATGTGATGCCGAATACGGGGTCGGTGGCGCGTGAGGCGGTGATTTCAGTGACTGGGGGTGGGGAGACGCGGTTGGTGACGGTGCGTCAGGCGGCGGGTGCGGTGAGGCGAGTGGGGGAGACGTTTGCGCTGAGTGTGGCCGAAGGAGTGGGGGCGGTGCAGAAGGTGACTGGGCTGCCGAGCGGGATGCTGTTTGATCGATTGACAGGCGAAGTTAGCGGGCGGCCGACCCAATCGGGGACGTTTTTGGTGAAGGTGGATGTAATGGTGGGGAGTGTGGTGGAGAAGCGGGTGATGACCCTGGTGGTGAGTGCGTTGCCGGGGAGTGCGGTGGGAACGTTTGAGATGCGAGTGGGGCGGGATGCGGGCTTGGGTGGGGGGTTGGGAGGGAATTTGACCTTTGTGACGACGTCGAGCGGGTCGGTGTCAGGGACGTTGAGTTTGGTGGGTAAGTCGTATGCATGGAGGGGGTTGATCGGGCATGCGACGGGGATGGAGCCTGAAGTGGTGGCGACGGTGGTGCGGTCGGGGGATGTGCCGGTGTCGTTGAAGGTGACCCTGAAGGGGGAACATCTGGCGACCGGCACGGCGACTCCTGGGGTAGGTGGGGTGGCGGTGGGAGTGGAAGGGTGGCGGCGAGTCTGGGCGTTGAAGACGGCGGAGGTTCAGGCGGCGAGAGTGGGGAGGATGAATGTGGTGATGGATTTGAAGGTAGGATGGGTGGGGGATGTGACGGTGCCGCAGGGCTCAGGGTATGCGGTGATGACCGTGGGGCGGGATGGGCGTGTTGCGTGGTCTGGGAAGATGCCGCAGGGATCGAGCGTGGTGCGGTCGGGGTGGTTAGGGCCGAATGGGGAGAGTGGGTTTTGGTTGGCGTTGCATGGGGTGCAAGGGTCGGTTATGGGGCGGGGAGTGAGTGCTTTGACAGGGACGTACCTGGGGGATTTGGATTGGGTGAAGAAAGGACCGTCGAGTGCGATAGACCGGACGTACGCGGCAGGGTTTGGGGTTGATATGAGGGGGCCGGTGGGCTTGGGGATGAAGGGTGAGCTGTGGCAGGTGCCCGGGAAGGGGCAGGCGTTGTTGGATGTGCTGGCGCTGGCTGAGGTGGTGGAGAACATGCAAGTGGGGTTTGTTGGGGGAGTGCAAGCGGACACGGCGGCGCCGGTCGCGGATTTGAAGCCGACTTTGACGAGGCAGAACCGGATGGTGTTGCCGGCGAGTGGAGCGGTGGGGAACCCGAACCGAGTGATGGTTCAGGTATCAGCGACGACGGGGCGAGTGACGGGGGAGTTTACGCTGACGGATCCGCCATTGTCGGGCGTGGGACCGGCGGTGAAGCGGCGGGTCTTGTTCAATGGGTTGATGCTGCCGAAGAGTGTGGAGGCGGGAGGTTATTTTCTGGGGTCGAAGCGGGTGACCGCGCCGCAGCCGAGTGAGGTTCTTTCCGGGGCGATTTGGATGCGGAAGTAGGCCGGTTAACGGACGAGGTGCTTAAGGAACCAGGCGGTCATGTCGGCGTAGAGGGGGTACGGAGTGACGAGGACGTTGCCGTGAGTGCCGCTGCCGACGTTGACGAAGGATTTGTTTGAGGTGCCGATGGCGTCGAAGAGGTGGCGGGCGGAAGTGAGGGGGATGAGAGGGTCGTCGTCGCCATGGGCGATGAGGGTGGGGATTTGGATCTGCGGGGCGAGTGAGGCGGGTAGGATTTGATCGAGGGGGATGCCGGTGTTGGCGTGGAAACGGGGCTTGAGGGTGGTGAAGAAGGGTGGGCCGAGGGTGTCGCCGAGGATTTGGGAGCACTGGCGATGGATCACGGGAGCGATGGCGTCGAAACTGGCGACGATGGTGAGGGCGTCCCAATGGGCGTGGGTGGAGGCGGTGGCGTGGATGGCTACGGAGCCGCCCATGGACATGCCCCAGAGGCCGGCGGGGCGGGAGGGGAAGTTGAATTTGGTGGCGGCTTCGGTGAGGGCTTTGAGGGGAAGGGGGGCTTCTTTGGGGCCGAAGGTGGCGATTGGAGCCGGGTTTTCGCCATGGGCGGGGAGGTCGAGGAGGAGGCAGCGGAAGCCGGTGGCGCAGAAGCGGACGGCGATGGGGAGGAGGTCTTCTTTGCGGCCGCGGCGACCGTGGAGGAGGACGAGGGTGGCGTTGTTTTCGATGCCGATGGGCGGAAGGGTGAGGTTGCGTTGCTGGAGTTGGGAGCGCAGGAGGGTGCCGCGTTGGTCGAGGGTGCCTGCAGGATCCGGGCGACAGAGCAGGGTGGGGGTGCCGTCACTCAGGGTGGGGGGCGTGATGGTGATGCCGTGGGAGGCGGGGGCGTTGAGGATGACTTGGTGGTAGTCCTGGAGGGGGCGGCGGGAGGGACTGGTGATTTCGCGGGCGGCAAGCCAGGCGGCGCCGATCCAAACGACTGGCACGGCGATGAGGAGCCACGGGATGAGGCGGGTGCACCGTCGTCTGAAACGCGTGGCACCCGAGTTCATTGGATGGAGGTGCGCTAGGCGATGAGCGTTTGGTCGCGCGAGGGACCGATGCCGACGAGGGCGATGCGGGCGCCGGCGAGTTCGGAGAGGCGATTGAGGTAGGATTTGGCGAGATCAGGGAGGTCCTTGTAGTCGCGGATGGTGCTGAGGTCTTGTTTCCAGCCTTGATGCTCTTCGTAGATGGGTTCGCACTTCTCGATGTCGGAGATGGTGGCGGGAGGGTAGTGGATGACTTTGCCGTCGAGGCGGTAGGCGGTGCAGATCTTGATGGAGTCGAGGCCGTCGAGGCCGTCGAGGTTAGTGATGGCGAGTTCATCGGCGCCGTTGATCATGACGGCGTAGCGGATGAGGACCATGTCGAGCCAGCCGCAGCGGCGGGCGCGGCCGGTAGTGGCGCCGAACTCGCGGCCCATGTTGTGGAGCATGTCGCCGATGGCTTCGTTTTCGGTGGTGAAGGGGCCGGAGCCGACACGGGTGGTGTAGGCTTTGGCGACGGCGACGACGTGGTCGATCATCCGAGGGGGGACGCCGGAGCCGGTGCAGGCGCCGCCGGCGGTGGTGTTGGACGAGGTGACGAAGGGGTAGCTGCCGTGATCGATGTCGAGGTAGGTGCCTTGGGCGCCTTCGAAGAGGAGTTTTTTACCGGCCTGGATGGCTTCGTGGAGGCGGACGGTGGTGTTGGTGACGTGGGGGGCCAGGATGGCGGCGGCGGCGAGGATTTTGGCGACGGTTTCGTCTGCGGGGACTTCGTCGACACCGACATCACGGAGGGTGACGTTGTGTTCGGCGATGCGGTGGCGGAGTTCTTCCTCGAGTTCGGCGGGGCGGGTGAGGAGGATGGCGCGGATGCCGGAGCGTTCGACTTTATCGGCATAAGCGGGACCGATGCCGCGGCCGGTGGTGCCGATTTTTTTGTCGCCGCGTTTGACTTCGCGGGCGAGGTCGAGGGCGCGGTGGTAGGGGAGGACGAGGTGGCAGGTTTCGGAGATGAGGAGGTTGTCAGGCTCGATGGTGACGCCCTGGCCGCGGAGTTTGTTCATTTCCTCGATGAGGCCGATGGGGTCCATGACGACGCCGTTGCCGATGACGCAGAGTTTGTCCTTCCAGAGGATGCCTGAGGGGATGAGGTGGAGGATGTATTTGGTGCCGCCGTTGATGACGGTGTGGCCGGCGTTGTTGCCGCCAGCGGCACGCACGACGACGTCGGTACCTTCGGTGAGGTAATCGACGATTTTGCCTTTTCCTTCATCACCCCATTGGGCGCCGACAACGATGATATTGGACATTGATTGAGAGAGGACGGGAGGGGCAGAAGAGCCCGGTCTGGGTTTTTGAAATGGGGTCAAGAGGTGAGCGGGCCACGAAGCGATTGCTTGGGGTGGCCTTCCGTGAGGGTTGCTCACGCGAGGTGAGGGTCAACTTCCCATGCTATTGAAGAGGAAGATGGCGGCGCCACAAGCGAGGATGGCGAGGAATCCGAAGACCATGAGGCCGGCGCTGCCATTGCCTTTGGGTTTGGCTTTGGGGCCGAAGCCGGTGCGCAGGCTGCCGTTGTAGGGCATGGCGCCGTAGCCGTCGATGGTGTTGCTGGAGGCTTGGGCGTGGGCGGAGTAGGCGGCGGCGGATTCGGAATCAAAATCGGCTTCGTCACCGATGAAGATGCAGTCGACGGAACCGAGGGTGAAGGAGGGGGTCTGGGTGAGAGACAATTCGGCGACGAGTTCACCCTGGATTTTGGTGCCATTGGTGGAGCCGGTATCGCGGAAGATCCAGTCAGCGCCGTCGAAGGAGAGTTCGCCGTGATGGCTAGAGACGGAGGCATCCGGGATGATGATGGCGTTGTCGTCGGCGCGACCAACAGTCATGTGCTCAGCGGTGAGATCGATTTCTCCGGTGGTGCCTTCGGGGGTGGTGTAGTGAATCCTGGCCATAGAATGGGTAGTTTTAGCGATTTTAGTGCGCTT
>CANETF010000147.1 GCA_947440575.1 Verrucomicrobiaceae bacterium | reverse complement strand
TTTTCACCAGTGTCATGTGTGCGGGAAGACGGAGGTGGATGATAAGACGCTGGAGTTTCGCGTGCTGGAGAGCGGGGAGGAGATTTGCAACGTGTGCCGGGAAAAAGGAACTGGCGGGGTTTGACGCTAGGGTGTGTCTAGGGTGGTGATGATGTCCTGGATGCGGCGTTTTTCCATGATGAAGGAGAAGTGGCCGAGGCCGGGTTTGGTGATGTTTTGAGCGCCGGGGATGCGGGCGCTTGAGGGGGGGAGGATGATGAGGTCGGTGGGGGCCCAGAAGCTGGTGGTGGGGACTTTCGGAGTGTCCTGGTGGAGCTCGGAGAGGAAGGGGCTACCGGGGCGCATTTGGTGAGCGCCGGGGCTGGAGCGGAAGTAGGCGGTGAGGGTGCCGTTTTGGGGGGCGCTGAGGGAGATGTAGCGGCGGGTGCGGGTGTGGCCGTTGCGGGCCTGCAGGTAGTGGCGGGTAACGATGCCGCCCATGCTGTAGCCGATGAGGTCGAAGGTGCGGTTGGGGAGGTGGGTGTCGATGTAGGAGGCGAGCTGGGCGGAGAGGTCTTCGAGGAGCGCGGTGCCGTCGTTGGGGGTGAGGCTGGGGGTGAAGACCTCGCGTCCGGTGGCGCGGAGGGCGCGGGCGAGGCGGGACATGTCGCGAGCGGAGCCGTCGATGCCGTGGACGATGACGACAGGGGTTTTGGAGGGGTCGACAGGGGCGGGGGTGGGATCGAAGGACGACAGAGTGACTGAGAGCCAGGCGACGATTTTCATTGGGGGGAGATTCGGTCCAGGATGCGGGGGTGCAAGAGGAGAAGTGGGGCCGGGAAGGAGAGATTCATGCTGGATGGGGCGGGTTGTGACGTATTGTGGAGGTGATGAATCGATTTGGACTTTTGTTGATGATGGGCGCGTTGGGCGCGGCGGGTGAGTCGTGGGCGGATGGTGAGGCGGATTTTGTTTCGGGGGTGCGACAATTGACGTTTGAGGGGAAGCGGGCGGGTGAGGGGTATTTCAATAAGGATGGGACGAAGATGGTGTTTCAGAGCGAGCGGGAGGCGGGGAATCCGTTTTATCAGATTTATGTTTTGGATTTGGAGACGGGGGACACGGAGCGGATTTCGTCTGGGATGGGGAAGACGACTTGCGCGTGGATGCATCCAGATGGGGAGCGGGTGATGTTTGCTTCGACGCATTTGGACCCGAAGTCGCCGGAGTTGCAGAAGGCGGAGTATGAGGAGCGGGCGACGAGTCGGGTGCGGAAGTATTCCTGGGATTACGATGAGCAGTTTGAGTTGTTTGAGTATCGGCTGGCGGACAAGTCGCTGAAGAATGTCAGCAACGTTCGGGGGTATGATGCGGAGGGGGCGTATTCGCCGGATGGGACAAGGATGGTTTTTGCATCGAACCGGCAGGCTTATGAGGGGGAACTGAGCAAGGAAGATCAAGAGAGGTTGAAGGTGGATAAGCAGTACTTCATGGAGATCTACACGGCGGATGCGGATGGGGGGAATGTGAAGCGGCTGACGAGTGTGCCAGGGTATGATGGCGGGCCTTTTTTCAGTGCGGATGGGAAGCAGATTTGCTGGCGTCGATTCACGGCGAAGGGAGATCAAGCGGAGGTGTGGGTGATGAATGTGGATGGGTCAAATCAGCGGCAGATCACGAAGCTGGGAGCGATGAGTTGGGCGCCGTATTTTCATCCGAGTGGCGAGTATTTGATCTTCACGACGAACCTGCAGGGGTTTGCGAACTTTGAGTTGTATCTCGTGGATGCGAAGGGTGAGCGGGAGCCTGTGCGGGTGACGCAGACGGATGGGTTTGACGGGTTGCCGGTGTTTTCGCCGGATGGGAAGAAGCTGGCGTGGACGAGTGGACGCGGGGCGGGTGGGCAGTCGCAGATTTACCTGGGCGCGTGGAATCATGAGGCGGCGCGGAAGGCTTTGAAATTGGATGGGGCGAAGGTGGCGGAGGAGAAGGTGATGCCGAAGCCGGTGGAGCCGGATTTTGCGAAGACGGCGGCGGAGATTCGGGTGGAGGACATGAGGCAGCATGTGGAATATTTGGCGAGTCCGGAGTTGGAGGGTCGGTTGACGGGCACGCGTGGGGAGGTGCTGGCGACGGAGTATGTGGCGGGGGTGATGGAGAAGGCGGGGTTGCTGCCGTTTGGCGATGAGGACGGGTGGTATGAGCCGTTTCCGTTCACGGCGGGTGTGGCGCTGGGGCCGAAGAATGTGCTGAGTATGAAGGGAGTGGAAGGAGGAGAGGCGTTGAAGGTGGAGACGCACTGGAAGCCGCTGTCGTATTCGGAGGTGGGTGAGGTGAAGGGGACGGGGGTGATTTTTGCGGGGTATGGAATTGAGACGCCGGATGAGGCGACGGACAGTGCGGGCAAGAAGTTGGAGCCGTATAGCAGCTATGCGCACCTGGAGGTGAAGGATCAGTGGGTGATGGTGCTGCGGTATTTGCCGGAGGGGATTGATAAGGATCGGCGCAATGAGCTGATGCGGTATGCGAGTCTGCGTTACAAGGCGATGACGGCGCGGCAGAAGGGGGCGCGGGGTTTGATCGTGGTGAGTGGGCCGAACAGCAAGGTGACGGATCAGTTGGTGCCGCTGGCGTTTGATGCGTCGTTGGCGAGTTCAGGGTTGGCGGCGATCAGTGTGACGGATGTGGTGGCGGATCGGATTTTGAAGTCGGCGGGGAAGACGATCAAGGAGTTGCAGGACAAGCTGGATACGGGGGATTTGATGGGGGGGATTCGCTGTGAGGGGGTGGAGGTGGCGGCGGTTGTGGATGTGCAGCAGGAGAAGAAGGTGGGGCGGAATGTGCTTGGAGTGTTGCCAGCGCGGGACAAGCCGGATTTTCACACGCCGCCGCTGATTGTGGGAGCGCATGTGGATCATTTGGGAAGCAAGGGGGGATCGAGTTCGCGGGCGAAGGGGGATGAGGTGGACAAGGTGCATCACGGGGCGGATGACAATGCGTCTGGGACGGCGGGGGTGCTGGAGATCGCGCAGTGGATGGCGGCGATGAAGAAGGAGGGGAAGTTGAAGTTGACGCGGGATGTGATTTTTGCGGCGTGGTCGGGTGAGGAGATTGGGCTGTTGGGGTCGAATCACTTTCTGGAAGGGCTGGCGAAGATGATCAAGGGAGATGCTTCGGCGAAGCTGTCGGGGATGATGGCGGCATGTTTGAACATGGACATGATTGGTCGGTTCAGTAAGACGCTGGTGCTGCAGGGGGTGGGATCGAGTCCGTTTTGGGCGGGGGAGATTGAGAAGCGGAATGTGCCGATTGGGCTGCCGATCACGATTCAGAAGGACGCGCATTTGCCGACCGATTCGACGGGGTTTTATCTGCGCGGGATACCAACTTTGAACGCGTTCACGGGGGCGCATGAGGATTATCACATGCCGTCGGACACGGCGGACAAGATCAACTACGAGAAGGCGACTGACATTGCGAAGCTGATGGGATTGATCGCGCGGTCGGTGGCGACGGTGCATGAGATCCCGCCGTATGAGGCGATGGAGGCACCGAAGAATGAGGGGAGTCGCGGTGGGCTGCGGGCGTATTTGGGGACGATTCCGGACTATGCGCAGGGGGACATTGTGGGGGTGAAATTGTCCGGGGTATCGCCTGTGGGGCCGGCGGCGAAGGCGGGGGTGAAGGGGGGCGATGTGATTGTGAAGCTGGCGGGTAAGGAGGTGAAGAACATCTATGATTACACTTACCTGATGGGGGATTTAAAGGTGGGGGAGGAGACGGAGATCGTGGTGACGCGGGAGGGGAAAGAGGTGGTGATGAAGGTGACGCCGCAGTCGAGGGATTAATGGGATTGCGGAATACGGAATGCGGATTGGAGGACTAGGTGGCGGCGATTTTTTTTTGCCAGAGGAGGAGCAGGGGGATCGTGCAGACCAGGAGGATGGCGGTTAGACGGTGGGTGTTGGTGAGAGCGAGGGCATCGACCCAAGCGATGGTGGCGAGGAGTTTGCCGACAGCGGGGCCGATGGATTGAGGTGGGTTGGCGCGCAAGGAAGTGATGGTATGGCTAATCCAAGAAAGGAAAATGATGGGTAGGACTGAGGGGATTGAAAGACCTGAGGCGTATAGGTTTAACAGGGCAGGACTGATGAGGAGCAAGATGAGGGGCCAGGAGGAGGGTTTGGGGGTGGATGCGGGTTTGGCTTCCTGGCGGGCGATGAGGCTGAGGCCGACGATGTAGGCGCCGAGGGCGAGGCCGGGGAGGAGGGCGGGGCCGGTCCAGGGATTTTGGATGAGAGGCGAGGCGGCGGCGAGGTAGAGCAGGGTGCGGCAGGCGCCCATGAGGAGGACGGAGCCGGACCAGGGTTTGTGATAGAGGTCGTAGGCGAGGATGGTCAGAGCGAGGGTGACGGTGACGGCGGTATCGGCGCCGCCGCGGCCGACCATCATGCCGGCGCCGCAGAGGAGGAAGATGAGGCCGACGCGCCAGGCGGAGCGGAGGGTGATGCGGCCGGAGGGGATGGGGCGCTCGGGGCGATGCTGGCGGTCGAAGGCGATGTCGGCGGCATCATTGAGGATCATGCCGCCGGTGTAGAGGAGGGAGGCGCCGAGGGTGATCCAGAGGAGTCTGAGATCGGAGATGGAGCCACCGGAGAGGAGCCAGGCGGCGAGGGTGTTGGTCCAGACGGTGGGGAGGTTCGAAATGCGGGCGAGTTCGAGCCAGGGGGTGAGATGGCTTTTAGTGGTCAAGGCGGGCGTGGAGGAGTTTTTGGATCAAGGAGGCGCACGAGCTTGCGGGGTCAACTTGAAACGTCACTTGGAGAGTGACGGCCACTTTGTTTGGGCGATGCTGAGATGGGGTGGACTCCGATCTCCTGGAACCTTGACCCCAACGGGGTGGGTCAGTGGGGTTGGGTGATGGCGGCGAGGAGTTCGTCGAGGGACATGCTGACGATGGCGGTGACTTTGTCGCTCATGGCGAAGGGGAGGATGAGGGTGCGGCCGTGGAGCATGGAGCCGCAGCTGTAAACGACATTGGGCACGTAGCCTTCGCGTTCGAGGCCTTCGGGGCAGAGGAGGGGATCTTTGAGGCGGCCGATGACGATGGTGGGATCGTGGAGGTCGAGGAGGGCGGCTCCGATGCAGTATTTGCGCATGGGGCCGACGCCGTGGGTGATGACGAGCCAGCCGGCTTCGGTTTCGATGGGGGAGCCGCAGTTGCCGATTTTGACGGACTCCCACATTTCAGCGGGGCGGAGGATGACTTGGGGATCACTCCAGTAGTGCGGGTTGTCAGAGAACATGATGAAGAGGTTTTCATCATCCTGGCGGGAGAGCATGGCGTAGCGGCCGTCGATGCGGCGGGGGAAGAGGGCCATGCCTTTGTTTTGAACGGCGCTGCCGTTGAGCGTGAGGACGCGGAAGTGGAGGAAGTCTTCGGTCTCGATGAGTTGAGGGAGGATGGCGCGACCGTTGTAGGCGGTGTAGGTGGCGTAGTAGGTGACGGTGCCGTCGTCGTCGGTGAAGCGGACGAAGCGGGCATCCTCGATGCCGTTGCTTTCGTTGAGGGAGACGGGGAAGATGATGCGCTCGCTCATGGCGAGATTCGGGGAGAAGAGGAGTTCGTAGTTGGAGTCGGCGAGCCATTGGACGGCATCCAGGGTGCGGATGAGGTCCTGGGTGGCGGGGCGGGTTTCGAGGCGGACAGCGGAGACGCTTTTGACGAGTTCGCTGCGGGTGAAGTTGTCGGCAAGGGGTGACATGACCGCGATGGTGTGGTCATTTTCGAATCCCATTTCGTGGAGCTTGATGATGAACCGTTTTTTGCGATAGCCGGGATTGAGGACGATGCCGGGCAGAGTGACGTAGCGGGAGACGGGATCGAGGGTGATAGCGCCTGCGCGGTCGACGGTGCCGGCGCGGAATTCGATGGATGAGATGTGGCCTTCACCGGTGGCGCGCAGGCTCATGATGAAACGAGCGCCGCCTTCCGGGGCTCCCGACTGATCGGGATGCGGGACCATGGAGGGATTGAAGAGGGCGGCGGATTCGAGGGCATACTCTCCCGAGAAGAGTGCGCCGATGAGGAGTTGGCGTTCACGGGTGAGGGGGCGATGCGTGAAGAGGTGATGTTTGACCTTTTCGAAGTGGGCGATGAGCGAGGGTTCGATCTCGAAGTGGCGACTGGCGAACTCGAGTCGGACCTCGTTGAGTTGGTGGACGACCTCTTTTTCAGTCAATGCAAGGGCGCGGCCGATGATGGTGGTCACGCGCTGGCTTTCGGAGGGAATGAAGGGGCGGATGATGACACGGGCGCTCTCGGGGAGCAGTGTCACCTCATGGCGGCAGAGGTGGACTTGACTCATAGTGAGAGGGGTGTTGGAGGGGAAGTGGTGACCTGCTCGGCGTGGTTCATTTCGACGAGGGCGAGGTGGAAGGCGAGGGTGGACTCGGCGCCCTGGTTTTCGTTGACACGATCCTGATGGAGGCCGTCGCTGCAGCCGCCGGTGCTGGAGTCGTAGAGCGGGAGGCCGAGGTCATTGCGGCCGAGGAACCATTCGAAGGCGCGTTTGGCCTCGCGAGCCCACATGGGATCCCGGGTGAGGCGGAAGGCCTCCTGGCAGGCGCAGACCATGGCCTGGGCTTCGACGGGTTGCTGATCAAAGTCGGCACGTGCGCCGTCTTGTTTGTAGAAGCCGTCGCTGCCGATGGGGCGGAAGTGACCGGCCTGGGTGCGCTGGATGGAGACGAGCCAGCTGAGGGATTTTAAGCCGATTTCGAGGGCTTCGGTGTGGGGCATGGCTTTGCCGCTGAGGATGAGGGCCTGGCAGAGGCGTGCGTTGTCATAGGTGACGTAGGGTTCGAACCAGGGCCAATGCTCGGTGGCGGAGGTGTTCCAAAGGTGGATGAGTTTTTCGGTCAAGGCCTCGCGCATGGCGTGGACCTGGGTTTTGGGATCATCGGGATGGTAGCTGAGGTATTCGTCGATGCCGAGCAGAGCGAAGCTCCAGGCGCGTGGCGAGGTGAATGAGGCGACGACGGGGAGGCCGACGCGGAAGAGTTGGGCGGAGAGGTTGCGATGGCCTTCGTTGCGCGAGCGGCCGGCGCCGTTGCCGACGGACCAGAGGGCGCGGCCGTGGCTGTCTTCGCTGCCGGCTTCCTCAAGCCAGAGGCGACCGTGGCTCATGAAGTTACGGAAGCGGCCTGTTTGATAGTTGAGGGCGGCGGCGAGGAAGGCGAGGTAGCTGGTGGAGAGGTGGTCGAGGTTTTGAGGGGGAGGCTGGCCGCCGAGTTCGTCGAGCAGGTTGCAGAGGATGAAGGCGCGGGCGTTGTCGTCGGTGCAATAGCCTTCGTGGAAATTGGGGACGTTGAAGATGGCGTGCTGGTAGATGCCGGTGCTGTCGGTCATGCGTATGACGTGATCGAGGCGGAGGGGAGGCAGGGCGTAGGGGCGGCTGCCGAGGGTCCAGCCGGCGAAGGCGGCGCGGGAGGTAGCTTTGCGAGCGGCGCGAGCGTGCTGGAAGGAAGCGAGGTAGCGTTGGGCGGTGGCGGGCCAGATCATTTCGCGCCCCATGGTGTAGGCTTCCTGGCGGATTCGGTCGAAGCGTTGCGGGTCGTTCAGGAGATCGCAGACACCGGTGGCGATGGCTTCGGAGTTGCGGAAGGGGACGAGAACGCCGCGGTCGTTGGCGAGCAATTCCTGGGCATGCCAGTAGGGGGTGGAGACGACGGCTTTGCCTGCGCCGAAGACGTAAGCGAGGGTGCCGGAGGTGACCTGGGCTTCGTTGAGGTAGGGGGTGAGATAGATGTCGGTGGCGCCGATGAATTCTTTGAGGTCTTCAGCGGAGACGAAGCGGTTGTAGAAGATGACGTGGTCTTTGACGCCGTGGTCGTCGGCGAGGCGTTCGAGGGAGAGGCGGTAGCGTTCGCCCTCGCGAGCGACGAGTTGGGGGTGGGTGGCGCCGAGGACGAGGTAAACGACGTTGGGATGCTGGCGGACGATTTCGGGCAGGGCCTGGATGACGTGCTCGATGCCTTTGCCGGGACCGAGGAGGCCGAAGGTGAAGAGGACTTTGCGGCCTTCGACGCCGAACTGGGCCTTGTAGAAGCTGGAGTCCACAAAGGGCATGTCGGGGATGCCGTGGGGGATGATGTCGAGTTTGGACTCGGGCACCTGGTAGGTTTCGAGCAGGATTTCAGCGCCTTTTTGAGCCATGACGACGAGGCGGTCGCTGCGGCGGATGAGTTCGTCCATGACCTTGCGCTGGGCGGGGTTGGGGTCGCGCAGGATGGTGTGGAGGGTGGTGACGACGGGCATGCGGACCTCTTTGAGGAGGGCGAGCAGGTGGCTGCCGGCGGGGCCGCCGTAGATGCCGAACTCGTGCTGGACGGAGAGGACGTCGGCGTTGTTGAAGTTCAGGAAATCGGCGGCGCGACGGTAGGAGTCGAGGTCCTTTTCGAGGAGTTCGAAGCGGACGCGGGGTGGATAGTCGTAGCCTTGGATCCGGTCGTTGACTGCGCCGACGAAGCAGTCGGATTCAGGGGCGGCGGTGGCGACGGACTCGCAGAGGTCGTGGGTGAAGGTGGCGATGCCGCAGAGTCTGGGCAAGTAATCTGCCAGGAAGGCGATGCGCTGTGGCAGCGTGGTGGTACTCAAATGGATGCTCCCGATAGCTGCGACATGGGTGAGCAGACACCCTGTGCGGGGAATAGCAAGCGTGGGTTCTGTTGGTTGGGGTTGGAGTTGCTGTGAGTGAGCTATGTGGGGTGGGGGCGCTGGGGGATGTTTCGATTGACGATGCAGTGAAGAAGGATGAGCACTCTCGATGAAAATTCAATGGATGGGGTTGCTGGTTGGTGTTGTAATGCAGGGGTTGATGGGGACGGTGGGTGCGGTGATTTTGCCGCCGACGGATGACACGTCTGGCACGCTGAGCTACAACACGGCGAAGCCGCCGGTGGTGACGAAGCGGAGTCTGACATCGCTTAATGGGACGGGGACGACGCTGCCGGTGTCGAAGACGCGGACGGCGTTTTTGCGGTTTGCGGTGGAGGAGACGGGGATGACAGCGGGAACGGTGGAGAAGGCGCGGTTGACGTTGTATTTTCCGAGTGTGACAAAGGTGGGAGACCTGCGTCTGCATGTGGTGACGCAGGATTGGGAGGAGACCTTTGCTGGTTCGACTCGGACGCAACCGGGGATGGCGTCTGCGTTTTTGACGATTCCTGCGGGGTCGGTCATTAAGAAGCAGTTCATCATTGTGGATGTGACGCAGCAGGTGAAGGACTGGCTGACGACACCGGGGAGCAACTATGGGATTGCGGTGAGCAGTGCGGAGGGGATTGGGAATGTGACGATGGGGTCGAAGGAGGGGAGTGCGAGCGGGTATCCGGCGTTGCTGGAAATGGAGGCAAGCGCGGTGGCACTCGTGGCGGCGGCGACGCCACCGCCGGGCATGGTGCTGATCCCGGCTGGAGCATTCACGATGGGAAACACGGTGGCGGCAGATACGGACATCACGGATGCCGCGCCGGTGAACACGACGGTATCGGCGTGTTACATGGATGTGAACGAGGTGAGCTTGAGCCAGTGGCAGTCGGTGTACTATTGGGCGAAGGACAACGGCTATACGGACTTGCCGGAGGGCAGCGGGAAGGGACCGAATCATCCGGTGCAGACGGTGAACTGGTATGACGTGGTGAAGTGGTGCAATGCGCGGAGCGAGCAGGCGGGGAAGACGCCCGTGTATTACACGGACGATGCGCAGACGACGATCTACAAGACGGGGAATGTGGATGTGAGCAACGTGCAGGCGAAGTGGACGGCGAATGGGTATCGGCTGCCGACGGAAGCGGAGTGGGAGAAGGCGGCGCGGGGCGGTCGCAGCGGGCAACGGTTTCCGTGGGGGAACACGATCACGCAGAATCTGGCGAACTACAGTGGAAACACCGCCTATGCTTACGACATGGGACCGAACGGTAACAACGCGATTGGGAGTGTTGGGGGAACGAGTCCGGCAACGAGTCCGGTGGGGAGTTTTGCGGCGAATGGGTATGGGCTGAATGACATGGCGGGGAATGTGCATGAGTGGTGTTGGGATTGGCATGGAACGCCTTATGCGGGGGGCACGGATCCCAAGGGTGTTGCATCGGGCTCCTACCGTGTGATTCGCGGCGGAAGTTGGAGCTACATTGCGCGTTTCGCTCGCTGTGCCCTACGCAACTACCCCGAACCGACTAACGCCAACCTTCCGGTTGGCTTCCGGGCTGTCCTGATCCGAGGCTAGCCATGAGCAGAGCAGAAACAGTGAGCGGAGCTGCCCGGAGCAGGCGGAGTGGAGGGAGGGACGAAGTGGAGAATGAATTTGCTACGCTTGATGAAAAGAAAAGGAGTGGCGGATGCCGCTGCATCGGGGCGCCAGCAGGCTTGTTTGGAGGGAGCGGCAGCAGGGCTGCCCCAGTCCAAGGACGTTGGGCTCGTCGGGGTGACGCTGTTTTGGCGGGAGCGAGGGAGAGCGAACGGGGGTAGCACTCGAATGATTGCCTAAAGGCTGGACTCCAACTTAGCGGCGGCGGTTTATGGTGGAGTCAGGAGGAGGTGGTGGATTTGGGGTCGAGGGCGTCGCGGAGGGCGTCGCCGAGGGTGTTGAGGGCGAGCAGGGTGGCGATGAAGAGGGAGCCGGGGAAGAGGAGGAGCCAGGGGGAGGTTTCCATGTTGTTGGCGCCTTCCTGGATGAGGGTGCCCCAGGAGGATTGCGGGGGCTGAACGCCGAGGCCGAGGAAGCTCAATACGGCTTCGAGGAGCATGATGCCGGGGACGGTGAGGCTGGCGTAGATGACGACCTGGCCCATGACATTGGGGATGAGGTGCTTCCAGAGGATGCGGGCGTGACTGGCGCCGCTGACTTTGGCGGCGAGGATGAATTCCTGGTTCATAAGGCTGAGGACCTGGCCACGGACGACGCGTGCGGTGGTGAGCCATTCGACGGCGCCGATGGCGACAAAGAGGAGGATCAAACTGCGCTCAAAGATGACGGTGAGGAGGATGACGAAGGCCATGAAGGGGAAGCCGTAGAGGATGTCGATGAGGCGCATCATGGCGTTGTCGATGCGGCCACCGGCCATGCCTGAGATGAGGCCGTAGGCGACGCCGATGACCATGGCGACGGCGGTGGCGACGAGGCCGATGAAGAGGCTGATGCGGCCGCCGTAGAGGGTGCGGGTGGCGAGGTCGCGGCCGAGGAGGTCGGTGCCCATGAGGTGGGCGAGGGAGGGGCCTTGAGCGATGGTGTCGAGGTTTTGCTGGCTTTCAGCGTAGGGGGAGAAATTGGGGGCGAGGAGGCAGAGGGAGGTGATGAGGATGAGGAAGGCGAGGGCGAGCATGGAGGTG
>CANETF010000146.1 GCA_947440575.1 Verrucomicrobiaceae bacterium | reverse complement strand
TTCGTTGACTCAATAAATGCCCTCTGGTCAATGCTTTCGATGGTCGTGCCATCTTCTTCTAGTTGACCTAGAAGTTCATTTGTACAGCACTCTTTTCCACTGCTTGCCCCTTTTGCTTAGCGGCATTGCCTCTAGACCGATTCTCGAAAAGATTGTCATTTTGATCCGGCGAGCGCAGCGGCCTCAGTGGCAAGGAAGTCGCGCAGCCCGCTATTAAATCAATAGCGGGCAAGCGGCTGACGCAGCCAATGAGGCCGCTCCGCCGCCGGGCAAGGTCACAAGCATTTCGAGAGTCGGTCTAAACCTGAACTCCGAGGTTCGAGGGGCCGGCAGTGTCAGGCTTGTGCTGCCAATCATCGCGGCGAATGAGGTGCCTCCAATGTCGGATTTCGGGTTCAACCATTCCTCCCAACCACCCGCTACCTCATCTCACTGCGCCCCACCCTTCAACGCCTGCTCCCGCTGCCGCTTCAGTTCCTCCATCCGACCCGCCGCCAATTGCTGCTGCTGCCGGTCTCTCAGCTCCTTGATCCGCACAAAGTGATTGTTCATCCCCAGCTTCGACCACGGTCCCGCCGGAATCTCACCCACATCCACAAATCGCCAATCCACCGTCGCTCCACTCGGCATCCCCAGATAATCACGCACCGCCGGTGACACATCGATTCCCGCACCCTTGTTTTGCGGATTCTTTGGCCTCGCTGTGCCAAAAACATAGTTCGGATCATCCGTCAAAAACGGTCCACAATCCTCCCACTGCGCATAACACACCTGGTTCCCATATCGGATCGCCAGCCAAGTCCCACGCAGGACCGACCGCCCGGGCTTTACAAAACTCGTCTTGAACCACGGGATGATCTTCGCCGCTTCCGGTTTGTGCCGCTTATAACTCAAACAATCATTGTATGGCAGCGCCACATAGAACGGGTTCAACCCTGGCGTAAACCCCTTCGGCGTAAAATCAGCCGTCCGCTGCGCCGGATCAGGGTTGTCGTACCCTCCGAAATTCTTCGCCCAATTCACATCCCATGAACTTTGATGATTCGGCGTCGGATTGTTCGCCGTCGGCATCTCCCCAGCCCAAAAAACCGTCGCCACAATATCCGTCTTCCACGGATATCGAGTGTAAGCCGTGCGCGGCAAACTCGGCGCAAACACCTTCGGACCCGCCACCACTCCTGCAGAAGAAAGCGGCACACCACCACCACTGCTCTTCACCACCTTCGAACTCGACGGCGGCGTCTGGCCCAAGGCCAAGCCCGACAAAATCATCACACCCAAAGACACAACACACACTCTCCGCGAACGATTCGCAGGCAGACTAAAACGTGAACAAGTAAGCATGGCTGATGTCAACGGGTTCTCCCGTTAGGGCGGATTGGAACCCTCAGCCTAGCACAATCCTCAAATCTCGCCACCTCGAATCATTTCAAACAACCATCTCCACCATATTCATTAGGCATTATCCAATATTCTAATCTACAAAGCATCGCGTGGACCTAATGTCATACCTATCGAATCCGGGTCCGCGACCTGATCTCCCCACTCCAAAAGTCCCCTGCATGCCGTCCGCCGATCCCCCTACTCCTGACTACCAGGAGCCTGCGGCGGCACAGGAACTGGCACAACCGTTCCCCCAGCTCCAGCTGGCGCTTCCACGGCCGCCTCAGGAACTTTCATTTCAGGCGTTGCCACTGGGGCCGCTCCACCTTCACTCTCCCCGGTCTTCACCTCGCCCGCAGGGGCTGCTTCCGATGCAGGCTTCTCCACCGGTTTCGGCTTCGGCTTGTATTTCGGTGGGGACCACCGTGGACCATCTCCCACCACCGTCACTGGCGTTCCAATCTCAACAAACGCATACAGCGTCTTCACAAAACCCGAATGCACCCGAATGCATCCATGCGACGCCCGCTTCCCCGGCCTCGGAATCGGCCCCTGGTGCATCCCCACCCCATCTCCCGTCAAACGCATCCAATACGGCATGCTCGCCCCCTGAAACCGCCCCCCCTCAGGTACCGAATCCCTCCCCGCCTTCGCATCCGAAACCGAAATCTTCCCACTGCTGTTGTAGATCTTCCCCCACAAGTTCGACCTCTTATCAACCGTCTTCTCCAACACCTTAAAACTCCCCGTCGGCGTCGGGTGCGAGTAAATCCCCGTCGCCACCGTCGTCCATCCCACCTCTTTCCCATCCCGATACAAAAACGCCTTCTGCTGATCAATATCGATCTTCACCGACTTCGCCCCCTCCACTCCCTCACCGAACCATTCAAACAAAGGCTTCGGCTTTGCCAACTCCTCAGGCGTCGGCGGCGGCGGCTCCGGAACCTTATGAGCACAGGAACTCATTCCCAGCATTCCGATCAAGACCCATAACGCTCCCTTCGTCAGAGAGACTCCATTGTTTTGTGCGCGCTTTTCCATTTTGACCTTTCAGACTAACCCCAATCAACGCTCGGACAAGCACACAAATCACCTTCTCATCCGAGCCTGGATGATTCATGAACATCGTCGCGAAACCGCACAAAAGCTCGAAGCTGCCAGGCGGGCACAGTTTTGAACCCGAATTCCGAAGTTCGAGGGGCCGTAGGCGGTGCCATGCTTGGCTGTACAAGACGGTGGAGATCGACGTGGCTCTATCCAATCGATACTGTCCAAGATCTCCCGGCGGCTTGTGCTGCCAATGATGGCGGCGAATGCGATGCCTCCAACTTCGGTGTTCGGGTTGAAAGGCTGAGTGCATGGGTCAATGCTCGATGCCTTTCAAAACAAGCCCAACGCCGCAGATTCGGGCTTTTGAGCGGTTGCAGTAGATGGCTCATGAATGATTCAGGCTAACAAAACCGATTCCAACGCCCCCGCATCCTCCACCACCTCGCTGGCCCCAGACTTCCAGAGTTCCTCCCGATCCCGAAAACCCCAGGCTACCCCAATAGCCCGCATCCCCGCCGCATTCGCAAAAGCCATGTCGACTCCAGAATCCCCCACATAACAGCACGACTCGACCCCCAACCCAAACCAAGCTGCCGCCTCAAAAGCCGCCGCCGGATCCGGCTTCCTCGCCACCCCTTCCCGTTGCCCCAGCACCAATTCAAACCTTGCCTGGGGAAAGAAATGCGCCACGCACATCTGCGTAAACCGGTGCGGCTTGTTAGAAATCACCCCCAGTTTCACCCCCCTTTGCGCCAACCGCTCCACCACTTCATCCATCCCCGGATACACCCTCGTCTGATCTCGCCACCCCGCTTCATAGTGCGTCTGATAAAGCCCCAAAGCCCGCTCCACCAACGCCTCATCCCCCTGAAACGCCACCGGCAACGCCCTTTCAACCAGCCTCCGAGCCCCCTCCCCAATGTACTCCCGACACCGCTCCACCGGATGCCCAGGCAAACCCAAATCCGCCAACGTCCGGTTCACCGCCTGCCCCAAGTCCTCCAAAGAGTCAATCAACGTCCCATCCAAATCAAAAAACACCGCCTTCATCCCCCATTCCTTCACCCATGTCTCACCCTTTTCAAGCCCAGCCCTCACCCGCCTTTCCCAAACTCACAAGGTGGGGCAAGCATCTTGCTTGCCCTCCACTATAAAGCCACTCCCCCCTACTGCTGAACCGGTGCCACCAACTCAATACCCACCCCCTGCCTCACCTGACCATCCGGCAGAATGACGTTCGGCCCTTGCGACTTCCCATGATTCTGACCTGACTCCACCACCCACGGCTGCAACCACCGATAGGCACTATTCGGCATCTCATCAAACAAGGTGACCCCATAAGAAGACATCAAATGCTCGGTGTTCTCATTGTCATGCTCATGCCCATCCCGATCCGCCGGGCAAAGCCACGTCTTGCGCGGTATTCCATAAGGCTTCAACGTTTCGAACCACCACACACTCAGTTTGTCTTCACCTTCCTCGTCTCCGGTATCCCGAATATCATGCGGATACTGCGGCCATACCATCCCATGATCCTGAGTGTAAGTACTCAATCCCGCATGCAGAGCCTTCAAATTCGAAACACACCCCGCAAACTCCATCTTGGCTTTCACAAACGTGTAAGCAGGAAAGATCAGCGTCACCAAAAGTGCAACGACTGCAATGGCGACCATCAGTTCAGTCAGCGACCAGCCGCTCCGAGGAATCCGTGTCATAAATCAAAAAAGAAATCCCATTAGTCATAGGCAGCCAGCAATTTCAACCCCTAATCAACTTATTCCCAAATCCTTCAAAAAGTCTGAACCAGATTGCCTCATCCAATGTCGTCCCTGGCAAACAAAAAAGGGTGCCTGCAGCAACGCAGACACCCTTCAAGAACTCTGGTCTCAAATCAGAAGAACCGCCGATTGCCCGTCACACGCACTGGCTCTGTCACAGCATCTGCGTACACCTCATTCGGCCCCCCACCCGTGCCAAGGTAGCCCGTAAGATCTAACAAGGCATCCTGAATAGCATCGCTCGCCGAAGTAAAATCCACAGGAGCTCCGGTAGCGTTCTGAAGATTGCTGGTCGACTGAATGATCGCATCGATCAACCCGCTGTAGGCTTGGTAAGCCAAGGTCTGGATAGACGACTCTCCCCCAGGCGAAACCACCGAAAGCTCACCCTTCCCTCTGAATCGCATGTTGGGACGCGTTTCAGTAATCTTCCCAGTCCAGCCCACGTTCAGCACGAAACCTGCCGTGTTCAGAACCAAACTCTGCGTCGTCGATGCCGCCTGAGATGCGTTGATCAAGCCACCCGTATTCTGTGACAAAGTCTGTTGGGTAATGCTTTCGTTGCTGCTCGCATTGCAGGTCCCTTGCACCTGCCGTGCCTGTGTATCAACAAAACCAAAACAGCCCCCCACATACGTCAACCCCTTGTAATAAAACACCGACCGATTCGCGTTGTGCCCCAAGGCCGTCCCACCTGAATTCGGTGTGTACAATGATCCGCGACTAAAAACACCTAGCTGTTGACTGGTCGACCCCGCAGTTTGATTCGGGTTTGGCAAGTTTCCGCCCAGATAAGAATCCGGAGTGAAAATCCCATATCCATTCCCATTCCGGAACGAAAACTGGCACTGGTAAAATCCACCGCGCTCCATCAAAAGCCCACCCGGATCACCATTGTCAAATGGCCCGCCAGCGAGCGCCCACACATTGCTGTTGCTCATCAGAGCCACACTAGCGATTGTCAGAAAGATTTTCTTCATCATCAAAGCGAGATTAGCCTGCTCCACCTCCTTCCAGCAAGATTTTTTTTCTTTTTTTCACCGTGCTCACTGACTACCACACCCACACCCCCCTTTGCCGCCACGCCGAAGGCCTCCCCGTTGACTACGCAGCCGCCGCTCTCGGCGCCGGACTCGCCGAAATCGGCTTCTCCGACCACAACCCCATGCCCCACTCTTTCGACGACTGGCGCATGAATATTGATGAGTTCCCAAAATACCTCGAACTCGTCGCAGCCGCCCAGTCCACCTTCCCCACCCTCCCGATCCGCCTCTCCCTCGAGTGCGACTACCTCGAAGGTAGCGAGTCCTGGCTCGAAACCACTCGCAGCATGGCCCCCTGGGACTACCTCATCGGCAGTGTCCACTACATTGCCCCCGGCTGGGACGTCGATAACCCCAAACACCTCTCCCGCTGGAAAGAATCCGGTGCCGTCGAAGAAATCTGGGCGCTCTACTGGCATCTCTACGAAAAATGCATCCGTAGCCGCCACTTCGACTTCTGCGCCCATCCCGACCTCGCCAAAAAATTCGGCTTCCGCCCCCAAGGCGACCTCCGCCCCTACTACGAACCCGTGATCCAAGCCTTCGTCGACACCAACACCATCATGGAAGTCAGCACCGCTGGCCTCCGCAAAGACGTCCGCGAAATCTATCCCTCCAAGGACCTGCTCGAACTCGCCTTCTCCGCTGGCGTCCAGATCGTCATCAATTCCGACGCCCACGCTCCCTCCGAAGTCGCCCAAGATTTCGATCAAGCTCTCCAACTCGTCCGCAGCGTCGGCTACACCCACACCGTTCGCTTCAACCAAGGCCAGCGCCACACCGTCCTTCTCCCCACATCCTGGCCCCCAACCCTATGATCTGGCGCGCCCGTCATCACACCATCACCTTCCCCCGCCGCCCCCTCATCATGGGCATCGTCAATATCAATGACGACTCGTTCTGCGGTGATGGCACGCTCGACCCCTCCATCGCCCTCGCCCAGGCCGAACAACAACTCAAGGCCGGTGCCGACATCATCGACTTCGGTGCCGAAAGCGCCCGCACCAACCGCGGCCCCATCAGCATCCAGGAAGAAGTTGATCGACTGATCCCCGTCATCGAAGCCTTCCCCTCGCTGGTCGCCCGCCTCGGTCGCCCCATGTGGGATCACCAACAAGCCTGGCCTCCCCTCCTCTCCATCAATACCTGGCGCCCCGAAGTCATTGCCTCCGTTCTTCCCCACGGCGTCGACCTCATCAATGACATCAGCGCCCTCCCCGACGCCACCAACGCCCGCCTCTGCGCAGAATACGGCACCAGCCTCCTCATCATGCACAGCGTCGGCCTCCCCAAAGTCCCGCACACCCATGTCGGCTACCCCAATATCATCGAAACCCTCACAACCTTCTTCGACGAAAAAATCCGCCTCGCCCTCAGCGCCGGCCTCTCCCCCGAACACCTCATCCTCGACCCCGGAATCGACTTCGCCAAACAACGCGATGACAACCTCCTCATCTACCGCGAACTCGCCACACTCCATCAATTCAACCGCCCCATCCTCCTCCCCGTCTCACGCAAGACCGTCATCGGCCAAGTCCTCAATCAACCTGACCCCCTCTCCCGCGACCCCGGCACCCTCGCCTGCATCGCCTCAGGCATCAGCCGCGGAGCCCAAATCTTCCGCGTCCACAACGTCCCCGCCGCCGCTGCAGCAGTAAAGACACTCTGGTCCGTGCAATCTCACTGACTGCTCTTCTCAAACACCCCCGCCCCCGCCACCAGCAACCCCCTCGCCTCACCCACCAAATAAAGCGAGCCGCACACCAGCACCGGCGCACCCTCGCGCCCCGCCGCCTCCAAAGCGGCCCCCACCTGCGCATGACACGTGATCTGCGCTTCCGGCACCCCAAGCCCAAGCAAACGCTCTCTCAATTCCTCCGCAGGCACGGCCCGGGGCGATTGAAAATCCGTCACATGCCAGTGCCCCACCACCTCGCTCAACCCCTTCAACATCTCCTCCACCGCCTTCTCCCTTACCATCCCCACCACCGCCGCCGCTTTCTGCTGCCCAAACACCTCCCGCCACGTAGTCACCAGCGCCCGCACCCCATCCTCGTTGTGCGCCCCATCCAAAACCACATCCCCAGCCAATCGCTCAAACCGCCCCGGCCACCGCACCGCCCCCAACGCCGCCGCAATCCGTTCTTCACTCAACTCCATCCCCACCGCCCGCACCGCCGCCACCGCCAGCGCCGCATTCCACCGCTGATGCTCTCCCGCCAATCCAGGTTCCGCCCCTGCCCAAGGCTCCACCACTTCAATCAAACGACTCCCCCTCTCCTCCGCTACACGCCTTAGCACCGCCATCACCTCCGCCTCTTGCGGCCCTGTCACCACCGGCACCCCCGGCTTGATGATCCCAGCCTTCTCTCCCGCGATCGCCTCCAGCGTATCCCCCAGCATGTCCATGTGGTCCATCCCGATTCGCGTGATCACGCACACCTCCGGCATCACCACATTCGTCGCATCCAGTCGCCCCCCCAAACCCGTCTCCATCACCCCCCAAACGCACCCCCGCCTCTTGAACCACATCACCCCCAACGCCAACGCCAGTTCAAAGAACGTCGGCTGCGGCTCCCACTCCGCCGTCACCTCGCGCAACACCTCCAAAAGCTCCCTCAGCTCCACTCCCGTGATCTCCCCTCGTTCATCCCGAATCCGCTCATTGAACCGCACCAAATGTGGCGACGTAAACAATCCCACGCCCACCTCCCCACTCTCCACCAGCAACGCCTGCACAAAAGCACACGTCGACCCCTTCCCATTCGTCCCCGCCACATGCACATACCTGAGTTCCTTCTCACTCAATGCCAGCACCCCCAGCAATCGCCGCACATTCTCCAGCCCTAGCTTGACCCCCAGCCGCTGCATGCTGTAAAGCCATTGCAAAGCCTGTTCCTCACTGTCAAATCTCGCCTCCATGGTGATCTCCGCCTACCCTGTTTTTCCCCCTCTTCAAACTCAAATCTTCCCCGCCTCTGAAAATCGCCCTTCTCCCCTTCGGCTCCGCCGGTGACGTCCTGCCCTTTCTCTGGCTCGCTCGTCACCTCCGCGCCCACGGTCACGAACCTCTCCTCATCACCGCCAGCCTCTTCAAAAAGGCCGCCCAAGCCGCCGACATCCCTTTCATCCCCATCGGCCAGGATGCCGACTTCGAAATCCTCATGCGAGATCCTCGCATCTGGAAACTCGGCTCCGGCACCAAAGCCATCCTCGAATACGCCGCCCAATCCGCCGAAGTCTTCTACCACACTCTCGCCACCCACTCCGCCTCCCATGGCGCGCCCGACCTCATCCTCGCCCCTGTCACCGCCTTCGGAGCCCGTTTGACCCGCGAAAAACTTCGCATCCCCCTCGTCACCGTCCACCTCCAACCCGCCGTCATTCTCAGCGCTCACGACACCCCCATCATCGTCCCCTCCGTCCATCGCCTGCTTCAACTCCTGCCCGTCAAACTCAAATCCTTCCTCTTCCGCCACGGTCCCAACCCCCTCGACCTCTTCGCCGGCCCCATCCTCCGCCGCCTCTGCCAAAACCTCGAAATCCCTGCTCCCAAAAGCTTCTTCCACCAGTGGTGGGACTCCCCCGACGGCTCCCTTCTGCTCTTCCCCGATTGGTTTGCTCCCCCTCAGCCCGACTGGCCCCAACCCCATCTCCAAACCACCTTCCCCCTCGAAGATCTCGCCAACGAAAACCCCCTCGCCCCAGCCCTCCAATCCTTCCTCGCTCGCTATCAAGCCTCTCCCCCCATCGTCTTCACCGCCGGCAGCGCCAACGTCCAGGCCGCCGCCTTCTTCGCCACCGCCACCGCCGCCCTCGCCAAACTCGACCGCCCTGGCGTCTTCGTCACCCGCGACCTTACCCAACTCCCCCCAAATCTCCCCGACTCCATCCACGCTGCCGACTACGTCGCCTTCAGCCCCCTCCTCCGCCACGCCAGCGCCTTCGTCCACCACGGTGGCATAGGCACCCTCAGCCAAGGCTTCGCCGCCGGCCTCCCCCAACTCATCATGCCCATGGCCCACGACCAGCCCGACAACGCCGCTCGTCTCCACCGCCTCAACGCCGGCACCTCCCTCACCCCCCAACAATTCACCCCGGACCGCCTCGCCAACGCTCTCTCCAAAATCCTCCACGACCCCGCCATCATCGCCAGCGCCCGCCACCTCGCCACCCAAGTCTCCGCTTCCCACGCCACCGCCTCCCTCTCGCCCATTATCGACTGGCTCCAAACCCGCGCCGTTACCCGAATTTAGCGCTACTTCTGCGACAGCAAATCCGGCTTGACCGGCGGCCCATGCAACACAGGCCCCTCGGTCTTCGGCAAATCCAATCCCCTCGCCGGATCCAACTCCTGCCCATGCAAAAACGTCGCTACACCCCTCGCAATCCCCCCCGCGAGCTTCTCCTGATACCCCCGCGTCTTCAGTAACGCCGCCTCCTTCGAATTGGAGATGAACCCGCACTCAACCAGCACCGCCGGACACGACGTTCCATGCACCACCGTGTAGGCTCGCTCCTTGGTCCCCCGATCCGCACTACCCGTCCCCTGACACACCTGCCGCTGCACCGCCGCAGCCAACTTCTCTCCCCGGCGATCCCTCAACCCCACGGTCGTCTTCAATTGGAACGCCGCCTGCAAAGCCCGCACCGCCGGCAAACTCTTGTTCAGGCAGTAATACGTCTCAATCCCTCGAACCCCCGACTCATTCCCCGCCGAGTTAAGATGCACACTCACAAACGCATCCGCCTTCACCCGGTTCGCCATCGCCGCCCGATTCTCCAACGACACAAACACATCCTTCGATCGCGTCATCTGCACATCGATCCCCAACTTCTCCAACTGCGCCTTCAACTTCAAAGCCAGCGTCAAAGCCAAGTTTTTCTCCACAATTCCATTCCACACCGCCCCTCCATCGCCCCCACCATGCCCCGCATCCACCACCACCAACGGCCGCTCACGCTTCACCACCTTCCCCCCCTCTTCTTCTACCTTCACTTCCCCCACCACCTCCTCACTCGCCTTCTTCCCCTCCTCAACTGCCAACTTCTCTCCCTCCTCCCCATCATCAATCCCACCCTCTTCATGCCACCCAGGTGACACCTCCCATCCCGTCGCCATCCGTGGCTGATCCTCCCGCAGTAAAACCAGCCAAACCAAACACCCCAGCGCAAACAACAATCCGCCTAATGAGGCGAGATTGCGGAAAAACGCTCGGAAGATAGACACCATACCCCAGTCACTATACGATTCGCCACGAATCATTCACGAATAAAGATTTTCAAATTGAATTAATTATTAGATTCACTAAAATAACCCCGTGAACTATTTCTCCTCGAAATCAAGATCCGCACCAGCCTGGCTCAGCTCGGCCCGCTCCCAAACGCCCCTCATCCCTTCGTTGGTCGTCACCTGCGCTCTCCTCTCTTCTCCGCTCACCGCCCCTGCCCAAACCAAACTCTCCTCCAGCCAGGTCCGCTCCGAAGTCTCCCGACTCTCCGCCAACGACCAACGCCAGGACCTCCGCCTCTACAGCCTCGAAAAAGACGTCGACTACCTCCAAAGAAAAGGCGCCTACAGCCCGCGCGGCCCCTCCTCCATCTCCGCCAAAGCCCCTGTCGAACCCCTTCCCTCAGCCACCACCTACACCGTCCGCCCCGGTGACACCGTCTGGCGCATCGCTATGAATCATCGTGTCAGCCCCGGTGAAATCATCCAGCTTAACGGCCTCAAGTCAGATACCGTCACCACCGGCCAAACCCTCAAAATCCCCGCCAAAGGCGCCATCCAACCACCTCCCTCCGTCGCCGTCTCGACCTCCACCAAATCCAATTCACCTTCGACCCCAAAGGCCTCACCCGGCGGCTCCCACACCATCCAAAGCGGCGAAACCTTCTCCCAAATCGCCCAAAAATACGGCCTCAGCCAAACCGCCCTCAAACAAGCCAACCCCAAGGTCAATCCCAACGTCATCGTCGTCGGCGCCAAACTGAACCTCCCCTCCGGCACCACCGCCAAAACAACCGCTCCCGTCTCTGCTCCTACCCCATCCAACGCCACCCCAACCGTCGCCACCACCTCAGACACCCAGCGCCACACCGTCCGCCCCGGCGACACTCTCAGCAGCATCGCCTCCACCTACCGCGTCTCCACCGCC
>CANETF010000145.1 GCA_947440575.1 Verrucomicrobiaceae bacterium | reverse complement strand
GGCCACCGGCGCTCCAGATGAGGTGGATTTGTTTGGAGGGGATGATTTCGTCGATGAAGCGCTGGACGATGCCTGGGAAGACGAGGATCAGAAGCGTGCCTGCGATGGCTAAGGAGAGCTGAAGCAGCGCCATGCTTCGGTGGCGAAGGGCGAAGGCGAGGAGGCGTTTGAGGGGGGAGGGAGCGGGCATGCGCGTGACTCGGCATCATACGCCGAAAAAGGGCGCTGGCCAGTGTGCGGTTTGGAGGGAGTGCGTTCTTGTTTCTGTCTGGCGTCGCATTGAAGCCGTTTTCCCGGAGCTACCGATACTTGTTCATCAACCGTTTCGCGCATTGGGTTTGCTCACTCGTTTCCAAGCAGCATTTTCGGCGGGCTCGAATCCATTGCACCGGGTCGGTGTTGGCGGGGATGTATCCGGCTTTGGCGCACCAGGCGATGATGAACTGCCCGGTTCTGCCACAACCGGCCACGCAATGGACGACAACGGGTTCTTTAGCTTGATGATGCTGATCCATCAGGTCCACGAAGCGTTCGATTTGGGCATCGGTCGGAACACCGTAGTCGGGAACGTTGAAGTGGTGGTATTGAAAGTGGCCGGGCACGTCCTGCCGATTGTCGAACTCGCAGCAATTGACGACGGCTTGGATCTTGTTTGCCTTGTAGATGTCAAAAACATAGGGGTCGGGCCACCAGGAGGCGGCGATGACGTCTTTCACAATCCAGGTGAAGGGTTCGGTTCGTTCGGGTTGTCCCCTTTCGGGCCAATACCAGGGTCGAATGGGCTGGGGCATGGATGTTGGTTTGAGCCTGGACTCCAACGGGGTGATTGAAGCGTGATTGAATGTTAGCAGTGGTGGGCGCCGCGGGTGTTCACATAGAGTGAGAACAGGCTCTGGGAGGCGGTGATGAAGAGGCGATTCCGTTTCGGGCCGCCGAAGCAGAGGTTGCTGGTGGTTTCGGGGAGCTTGATGTGGCCGATGAGTTTGCCTTCGGGATTGAAGACGTGGACGCCGTCGTAGCCGTCGCCCGCCCAGCCGGCACTGGCCCAGACGTTGCCGTCAATGTCGCAACGGATGCCGTCTGAGCCGCCTTTGCAGTTGCGGTAGTCCATCTTCCAGTCGGCTTCCGTTGGCATGGCCGGGTCGTAAGGCCGCAATCTTCCCTGTTCATCGACAAGCATAATCTTGCGCTTGTCAGCTAGCACCCCTTTGTTCACAGCGAAGACCTTCCCCTTGCTGAGTTTCATGCCGTCAATAAGATCAAATACGAGGATGTTCTTTGGAGCGCCGGTATCGACGATATACATCTTCTTGTAGTCGGGGGAGAAGCAGAGGCCGTTGGGTTTGGTGAGTTCATCGGTGACTTTTTCGATTTTGCCGGTGGGGTCGATGCGATAGACGGCTTCTTTGAGCTGGAGTTCGCCTTTGTTGCCCTCGTAATCCATCATGCTGCCGTAGCCTGGGTCGGTGAACCATATGCCGCCGTCGGGGTGGACGGCGCCGTCGTTGGGGGCGTTGAGGGGTTTGCCGTCGAAGGTGTCGGCGAGGGTGGTGACTTTGCCATCGAGCTCGTAGCGAACAACGCGGCGGGTGGCGTGTTCGAAGGAGATCTGTCGGCCTTGGAGGTCGAAAGTGTTGCCGTTGCTATTGTTGGCGTTGTTGCGCATGACGGAGACGTGGCCGTCTTCAGGGAGGTAGCGCATTTGGGCGTTGTTGGGGATGTCACTCCAGACGAGGTAGTTGCCGGTGCCATTCCAGGCGGGGCCTTCCGCCCAGAGCATGCCGGTGTGGAGTCGGCGGATAGGGGCGTTGCCCTGGATGAGTTTTTCGAATGAGGGGTCGAGGGCCATGACGTCGGGGTCGGGGTAGCGCTCTGGGTTCTGGCCGGACCAGTCGCGGGCGAGAGCCGAAGTGGCTGTGGCAGCAAGGGTCGTCAGGAAAGCACGGCGATTGGTTGGCGAAGGCATTCGGCGGTTTTAACGAAAACCGCAGAGCTTGCCAAGAGGAATGCGTCCTTCAGGGGATTACATTTTGAAGATGTCTTCGCCGAAGACGATCCGCGCGGCCTGGGCGACGTCTTTGTCACCGCGGCCGGAGAGGTTGACGACGATGATGTCGTCCGGGGACATGAGAGGGGCGATTTTTTTGACGTGGGCGACAGCGTGCGCGCTTTCGAGGGCAGGGATGATGCCTTCGACGCGGCTGAGTTCCTGGAAGCCGCCCATGGCTTCGTCATCGGTGGCGTAAGTGTATTCGACGCGGCCCTGCTCATGGAGCCAGGCGTGCTCGGGGCCGATGGCGGCGTAGTCCAGGCCGGCGCTGACGGAGTGGGTGAGTTCGATCTGGCCGTCGGCGTTGGCGAGCAACCAGGTTTTGGTGCCCTGGAGGACGCCGAGGCGACCGCCCTGGAAACGCGCGGCGTGTTTTTCCGGGAGGATTCCCTCACCGCCGGCTTCGACGCCGATCATGCGGACGCCTTCGTCATTGAGAAAAGGATGGAAGAGGCCCATGGCGTTGCTGCCACCGCCGACACAGGCGACGAGGAGGTCGGGGAGGCGGTTTTCCCGTGCAAGGATCTGTTCGCGGGCTTCGACGCCGATGACGCGGTGAAAGTCACGCACCATCATGGGAAAAGGGTGCGAACCGAGGGCGGAGCCGAGGATGTAGTGGGTGGTCTCGACATTGGTGACCCAATCGCGCATGGCTTCGTTGACGGCTTCTTTAAGCGTGGCTTGGCCGGCGGTGACAGCGACGACTTTGGCACCGAGGAAACGCATGCGGGCGACGTTGAGGGCTTGGCGCTCCATGTCCACTTTGCCCATGTAGATGGTGCAGTCGAAGCCGAAGCGGGCGCAGACGGTGGCGGTGGCGACGCCGTGCTGACCAGCGCCGGTTTCGGCGATGATGCGCTTTTTGCCGAGGCGGAGGGCGAGCAGGGCCTGGCCGAGGGCGTTGTTGATTTTGTGGGCCCCGGTGTGGAGCAGGTCCTCGCGCTTGAGGTAAACTTTGGCCCCGCCTAGTTTTTCGGTCCAGCGTTCAGCGAGGTAAAGGGGCGTGGGGCGGCCAACGTAGTCGCCCAAGAGGCGGTCGAGTTCGGCTTGGAAGGCGGGGTCTTTGCGGGCGCGGTCGTAGTGATCGGACAGGTCGGTGAGAGCAGCCATCAGGGTCTCAGGGACGAACATGCCTCCGAAACGGCCGAAGTGGCCGTGGGTGTCTGGCATGACAGGGAGGGGCAGGGTGGCGGTGCTCATGGGAGATTTGGACAGAGATTCGAAAGGAACCCCAACCATACACAAACGTGCCTGGAGGCCAAATAGGATTCCGTGAGTTTGATCTGGAGAAATCCAGAGTCCCTGCCACCCGATGAGAATGCCTTGACCTTTGGAATCGGATTTTGATACACTTTGAGCAATTCAGTCTGAAAAAAGACCCAGCTTCAGGTCCCGCAGGGGGGGCACGCAGCTCAAACATCAAAGACCCTGCAAACAGGAGTGCATGCCCATGAAAGCTCATCCCTCGCCTAACCGGAGTCGGTTCATTTGCTCCCGCGGTTACTCATTGATCGAACTGCTCGTGGTGATCACCATCATCGCCATTCTAGCGACTCTAGCCTTTTCGGCGACCCGTGCCGTTTTGGCTCAGGCCTACAAGGTTGAGACCAAAACCCAGTTGGCGGCCCTGGAAGTCGCCGTGCAGAGCTATTTCACGGAGTACAATCGTCTCCCCGGCAGTGGTACTACTGATGAAACGGTTCGGCTCAATCAGAGCACTGACGTGCTTCAAAAGCTGCTTGGCGACGCCTCTGGATCAGGTCAAGGAGGTGCACCTGGCATTGTCTTTTTGCAGGCTAAACCCGCCAAAGCAGGCAAAAGTGGCCTCTTCGAACATGGGGACAACTACCTGTCTTTGCTCGATCACTGGGGCAATCCGTACTTTTTGATTTTGGATCGAGATCGGGACGAGCGTCTGTCGAACCCGGATGCGAGCAATGAGGATCGCCGATTTTCCGACTCAGCTCCCAAAGGGCTGCGCTCACGGGTCGCTTCGTTTTCCAGCGGTCCAGACGGAAAACCTGGCACTGGAGACGACATCGTCAGTTGGCGTTAACGGCCCACTTTGGTGGATTCTGTTCGCGGACAGGGTTGACGACAGGACTGAAATTTGACTATACTCACTCGCAAATCCGGTTTGTGCTGCCTGACAGCCGCCGGGTTTTATGTTCTTCCCCCATTAGTACCCCCTCCAATTGAATCGAATGAAATCCCCTGCCCTCCGTTCCCCCAATCGCGCTCGGCGCTCCGGCTTTACCCTCATTGAATTGCTGGTCGTGATCGGAATCATCGCCATTCTCGCTTCCCTCGCCTTTCCTGTGACCCAGGCCGTTTTGAACCGAGCCTACAAGCTCAAAGCTCAAGCGATGGTCAAAGATCTGCAAGTTGCCATCAACAATTACCTCACGGAATACAACCGCCTCCCGCAACAGGGCGATGCAGAGACACCCACTCCAACGAATGGCGGTTCGCAACTGATTGGTATCTTGATGGGAGAGTCGTCCGGCCAAAACAGCATGAATCCGCGCGGTATCGTGTTCCTGAACGCGAACACGGCCAAGAACAACCGTGGCGGTATCATTGACAGTGGAGGGGCCCAGATCTCTCTCGTCGATCAATGGGGCAATCCTTACTATGTGGTGATGGACGGCAACTACGACAACAAGATCGCCAATCCCGATGTTCAGAGCCAAGATCAAACCATCTCTCAAGGCGCGCCGCCACAGCTTCGCACCCGGGTCGCTGTTTACTGCATTGGACCAGATGGTCAGCTCAACACCAAAGACGACATCGTCTCCTGGCGCTAATCGCACAGTCGTTGCCAAACCAAACCCTTTTGACGCCGGGCTTAGAGCCCGGCGTTCTTTTTATCCCTCAATTCAACCTCATGAAATCTCTCATCACCTTTGCCTGCCTCTTGGCCTGCGTCATTTCTTCCCAAGCCGCTGACCCGAGTCGAAAAACACTCACCGCCCGTGCCAGTGAGCTGGACCCCAGGGCCCAATCCCACCCCGAAATTGATTTCATCTTTGAAAAAGACGGCAAACCCCAAGACATCCAAAACGCCTCCGTCAATACCAGCGTGAAGATGCAGGGCAAGTTGGTTATTTGGCTCATGGGCCATAGCGATGCCCTTTTTGAGCGCCTCAATGGCTACGGATTGCACGCCATCCAGGTTCATTACGCGAACAAGTGGTTCGGAAAATTGAAGCCAACCGACCGCATGGCACGCGGTAATGTTCGTCTGGAGGCCGCCATCGGTCGCGATGTGAGTGACCAGATCAACGTTCCTCAACCAGACAGCATGATGGAGCGCTCCTACCAGTTCGTAAAGTGGCTGGCCAAAGAACACCCCGCCGGAAAGTGGAAGCAATTCCTGACTCCAGACGGCAAAGGCTTGCAGTGGGAAAAGGTGATCATCAGTGGTAGCTCTCACGGCTCCACGACGGCGGCGCGCTTTGCCAAGGAGGTCAAGGTGGATCGAGTGGTCATGTTGTGCGGCCCACGGGACCAGGATCAGGATTGGCAAGGCATCCCATCAGCAACCCCTGCAAACCGCTATTTTGGTTTTTCACATGTCCTGGATGGAGGTTGGTCCGGCGAGCACTACTGCAGATCCTGGGAACTTCTCGGCATGCATCAGTTCGGTCCGATCGTGAATGTGGATGACAACCAACCTCCCTATGCGAATACGCGCCGCCTGATTTCGGCGGCCGATGTCGGCGGAAATGCCGACAAAGCCCATGGTGCGGTGACTCCTGGCAAAAGCTCTCCCAAATCTGCCGACGGCACCTTGGCTTATGAACCCGTCTGGAAGTATCTCTACACGCACCCAGTGGAATTGACGGGAGAGCCCGGTGCAATCGATCCCAATTGCCAAAAGGATCATCCTTTGGGCAAATAGAGGCACAGAGGCTGCTCAAAAAACGCCATGGAACTCCGGCAACTGCGCTCGTTCATTGCCGTCGCTGAGGACGGGGTGATTAGCCGTGCGGCCCAGCGTCTGCATCTGACCCAATCGGCTCTAAGCCGCCAAATCAAGGCATTGGAGGAAGATCTGGGAGTCACACTTTTGGAACGCAGCGCCCATTCGGTGAAACTCACACAGGAGGGAGAGGTGCTTCTGAAAGAGGGACGCGGTGTCTTGGAACGCGCTGACGCCGCCGTGACCAAGGTGCGCGCGTCGGGTAAAGCCGTGCTGCTCAGAGTTGGCTACGCCCCCACCTTGACCGCTGGCATCTTACCCTTGGCAATCAGCGCTTTCACCCAGAAGCACCCGCGCGTTCGCGTCGAATTGCTCGATCTCTCCAGCACGGAAATGCGCACGGGCTTGGATCAAGGTTCGCTTGATGTCGTGATGACCGTGAAACCCGCGAAGCTCGATGAGGCGATCCATTGGGAATCACTACTTCAGGAAGCATGGTGTGTTGCGATGAGTCCCAACCATCCCTTGAGCGCCAAAAAATCCATTGCTCCTGCCAACTTGGATGGCGCGCGTATGGTGCTCTTCTCTCAGCAAGAGTATCCCGAATACTGGCAGAGGGTGACCTCCTGGTTCAAAAGCCATGGTATGAATGCCCTGATCGCCGGGGAATACGATGGAGCAAACAGCCTTGCATCTGCGATTGAGGCCGGACTCGGTGTCGCTCTGGTCGTCGAACGCATGGCGTGCTCCTTTCCCCGGCTTTCGTTGAAACCGCTCAAGCCGGAACCCGAACCCGTGTGCATCGCTGCCGGAGTATCTGCCGCACGCCGTAGTGACGTGATTTTGCAAGTGTTTGTCGAAGAACTGAAGCGGGCGGCGAAAGAATCGGCCCGTCGAATTTAGCCAAAGCCGTCAAACCCGAGTCAGCTGGCGGCGCAAACTCCACTCGAGACTGGCGACCACAAGTCCAAGGCTCAAAAAAATGACCACTCCATTGATCCACAACGTGTTGAAGTCGGTGCCAAAATAGCGCTTCACCGTTCCGAAAAACACATTGGGACCAATGTTATGGCGGTAGTCTTCCCGCTCCATTTCTGCCTTGGTCACCAAATCGAGCACCTTCCGGTTCACGTAGATCTCTTCCGCGCTGGTGCCCCGGCGGAGTTCCATGGCGCTGGCGATCAGTTCGCGGTTGAGGGTGCCTTCAATCGCAGCTGTGCGTATCCGGTCCAAAAGAGCGGCCACCTCTTCACCCCGCTTGCCATACAGCCCCGAAACGGCAGCAAGAGCTTGTTTCGACAAATCCAATTCTGTCCGTTGCTCCTCCGTGAACGGAATGCTGGTTGGCAGATTCACCAATTCCTGAATTCGGGCCTCCAAGAGATCCTGTGTCCGCGTTAGCGGATTCATCTTCGCCTGCGAAATCAAGATGCCTTCGTACGTCCACCGAAGCGGCATGAATTGGCAGATGAAGGGAACTTTCAGGCGGCTCCCAGATTGGTTTTCATCAAGCCCGGCTTTTAGCAGCCATCGTTCGACTGAATAGGCCAAATCGAGGTTCCGATTCATCTCCTCGTATTTGATGAGAGCACCCCCCAAGATAATCTGTGGGATGAGCAGCAGTGGGATGGCGTTGAGAGCTGTACGAATGTCATTGACCAAAGACGAGATGAGCAGCCCGAGACAAACGCCAGTAAGGGCTGTGGCAAACATCCACCACAGATGGATGAAGAACATGTCTCGAATCTCCAGCAGCCAATTGCCAATCAGCAGGTAGATGACACACTGAATCAAGGCAAAGGTGGCCAAAGAAATGATCTTACCGGAGATGTAATAGAATGTGCGCAGGTTGTGATTCCTCTCCCGGCTGAGCATGAAACGGTCTCGAATGATCTCATCCGCACTGTTCGTCAGACCCAAAAACATCGCCACTACGAGACTCATGAAAAGGTAGGTGGGAATGTGGAAAGCCGAAGCAAAGGTGTAGTTGTCCTCCTCGGAGTACTTCAGCACACTGGAAATGATAAAGGCTAAGGCGGGTGCTTCCAGTAACGTCGCCAAGAGGTTCGTTCGATTGCGCAGCTTGCTCAGAAACGCCCGCTTCAAGTGGGTGCCGAACAGGATGCCTTCTTCGCGCAGACTGTGGGAGGGCGTTCGCGGAGCCTCGCGTGACCGGGACACCGATTGGCTGTCGTCGCGAGCGGTCCGCAGCAGCGTGAGCGAGCCTCCACCGCCTGTGCTGGCGCTGCCCTCGGGGGAGTTCGTGAACGACTCCAGCATCGTGTGGCTCTGGAATCGATCCCGCCAGAAGTTAGGAGGAAACCGGCGTGCCGCCACCAGGTGTCCGTCGGCGCTGCGTTCTTGAATGATGTCCCCGCTGATGTCCCGAAGAGGTGTTTCCAGCACGTCAAAAACAAAGTCCGGTGTGAGGCTTGCCGGGGCATTTTCCGACGTGTCCGCACTGCCCGTCTCCTCGTTGTAAGCGCGCCAGAAATAATCCAGCATCTCCTGTGGCGTGCCGAAGAAGACCATCTTGCCGCCTTTATCCAGCAGGAGCGCCTTATCAAACATGTTCAGCAACCGCGAACTGGGCTGATGGATTGAGGCAAGCACGATTTTGTTCTTCGCCAGCGAGCGAATGATGTCCAGCACGTGTTCCGAGTCCTTGGACGAAAGACCCGAGGTCGGTTCGTCAAAGAGGTACACGTCAGAGATCCCGATCATGTCGAGTCCAGCGTTCAGACGCTTGCGCTCACCGCCACTGAGATACTTCTGCTGCGGTGTGCCGGACAATCGCAGCCGCAAATCGGCTAAACCCAGCTCCGCAAGCTTCGCCTCCACTCGCCGCCGCCGGTCCTCGGTGCGCAAATGGGGGCACCGGATGGCCACCGAGCAATCGAGGTTTTCCTGAACCTTGAGTAGCGGATCGAATGCGTCCTCCTGTGGGATGTACGCGATGTAGGGTGCCAAGCTGCCGAGATTGCCATAGAGCGGCAAGCTGTTCATGAGCACCTCCCCGTTCTTGGGTTTCAATTGCGCACCCAGAACCCGCAACAGCGTACTTTTTCCGCAGCCACTGGGACCCATGACGCAGACCATTTCGCCACGGCGCGCCTGGAAACTCATCCCATCCAGGGCCGTATTGCGACCGTCAAAACGGTGGTAAAGCTCACGCACCTCCAATAACCGCACGACGTTTCGTTCCTCTTCAATGATGCGGTCCGCAAAGTGACAGCGCAGATACTGACCTTCTCCCAGAGTGATGGTCGCCCCATCCTCCAGCTCCATGCGCTCCCTCACCGGTGCGGCTCCAACAAAAATCGGCCGCGCTGCCCGCAGCACTTCCACAGCTCCATTCTTTTGCGCGTAATTGCACTCAATCCGAAGCAGGATTTCTCCATCGGTATCTTCAGACAAAAGGATGTCGCCCTCTTCAAGCAGCGCCGGGTTGTTCGAGACGAGGTAGGTGTTTCGACTGCCAGGCAAACGGAACTGCCCGCCAAACTCCTGCGCCCGGCGGCGCAGCTCACGCAAAGAAATCTCCACCTCACCCTGTGCAATCAGACTGTCCTCAAGGGACGCCTCAACGATCGTGCCAGCAACCAGCCGCTCTCCATTCAAAGTGGCGTTCGTGTTGCGCAGCGCTTCGACCTTCACCCCGAGACCGAAGCTGACTCGCAAATTCGTTCCTCGAACACGTTGCGGTGAAATCTCCGCATCGCCCGCCGACGTCAGGGTCAGATAAAGCTGGGTGCCAGCCAAGGTTTTTTTGGCGTTGAAGTAAGAGATCAGGTCGGCGTAATCCAACGTCACGTCTTCCAAAACCAATCGCTCCCCGGGATACAATCGCGAGAATTCTCCCGGTGGCTGTCGCCGGCTGCGCACCAGGATATTCACACTCCCCGTGTTCTTCAGCAGCACCAAACCTTCGAAGCGAAAAGCCACCACCGAGCATTTCCCCGATAGCGAGCGCAGCAACACATCCCCGGGTTGCTGGGACGCGATGCGCAGCATCTCCAGAGGCTGACTGCTTTTGGTGCCAAAGTCCTCCTCCAACGGATTGTCTCCAGCATTGAGCTGGTAAACAATATCGATCGCCTGGGCCGCGATGCCCAGGTTCGTCATGAACAGATAAAACTCGACCATCTGGCGCTGGTTCGAGGAAGATCGGGAGATCAACAGATAGAGTTGCACCCCGAGCAGGATCTTCTGCTCCATGGTCAGACTGCGCCCCAACTCCTTGGCCCGTTGATTCAGATCTTGGGGAGTTTGCAAAGCTTCGAAATAGCGGCGACGCAGGTCGGCATAAATGGCTTCAGGATAATCGTAGCGCAGGTAGCCGAGACTGGAGTCGATTTCCGCTTCATCGACCATGCCATCGAGTTTGCTGAACCCGGCAAAAACCTCGATCAGCACTGGAAGCATTTGATTGCCCCCTGTCGGGAGATGCGTTCCTACCGGCCGCGACCCCTTCAATGCCGCCCACCAAGCCGCAGGCTGCTTCAGTAGCTCCAGTGGAGGCAAGGCCCCGCGCACACGACCCCACCAGCCACCCAGACGGGTCGGCATCACCGGGGGTTCTTCGGGCTCAGGACTGTCAGCAGAAACCATGGTTTTGGACAAACATCGGGTCAGCACCAGTCACTACCCGCCCCCGATCATGGCCGCAACCGGGCACTGTGGCAAATGAACAGTCAGCCCGTGGAGGGGGGTGATGAGCACGATTTCGGAATCCACCCACTCTTGGCCCCAAATCTGCAACCCAGGTCAGTGGACGGAACCGCCCTGAAGTGGTTCAGTCGCTAGGTTTATCATGCTTGATCTCCCCCTCGTCCTTCTTTGTATCGGCTTTGTCGCCATCATCGCCCTATCCGCTTACTTGATTTACAACTGGATGGTCGTTCCTGAATCAAACCGAGGGCCGCAATTTAGGATGTTCCAACGGCTGAATATCCTGGCCATCGCACTGGCCTGCTTGGCAGCGCTGGCGGTCATCACAGGATACTACCTGAGTGGACGAATCACGTTCGTCGGACTTCCAATCGTGATCCTCTTATTCCTTTCTGCCGGACAGCCCAAACGCTTTGAAAACAAGTAACCGCGGTCAGACGCCAACGCGCCTCTTCCAAACGCCAAGATTGGGGAGGCAAAACACAGCGACGAACGGAAAGTTTTGCGCATAATGAAGTGTCAAGCCATTCGAACCCCCCCACGTCATGCTCTCCCCCGATCCCTCCGTCCCTCTTAGCACCAACGTTCACCTGCTTCGTTGGGTGCAAAAAATGACCGCTCTCTGCAAGCCCGACCGGGTGCATTGGGTCGACGGCTCCCAGGAAGAATATGACCGTCTCTGCGAAGAAATGGTCGCAGCAGGCACTTTCACCCGGCTCAACGAAGAAAAGTGGCCTGGCTGTTTCCTTGCTCGCTCCGATGCCAGCGATGT
>CANETF010000144.1 GCA_947440575.1 Verrucomicrobiaceae bacterium | reverse complement strand
TCTGGGCTTGGGTTTTGGATTTGGCGATGGGGGCGGTGGTGCGGGGATCGGGGGCGCCGTTGGCGATCCATTGGCGGAGGGTTTCGATTTGGTCGGGGGCGAGTTTTTGCTTGGGGGGCATTTTGAGGTCGCGGTCGTCGTAGGAGACGGCGCGGAGGAGTCGGCTGGAGTCGGGTGAGCCGGGGGTGAGGGCTGGGCCGGAGTCGCCGCCGGTTTCCCAGCCGGCGCGGTGGTCGAGGCGGAGGCCGCCTTTGATTTTGTTTTCGGCGCTGTGGCAGGCGTAGCAGTGTTCGACGAGGAGGGGTCGGACTTTCTTTTCGAAGTGGTCGAGCTCGGGGGATGACAGCGCGCCGGGCTCGAGGAGAGACAGGATCAGGAGGGGGAGGGCTGCGCGGTGCCAATCCATGGGGAGAGAAGACGGTGCGGGGAGGGGGGATTTTTCAGCGGGTGTGGGGCGCGGGCATGAAAAAGGGCGCGGCTTTTGGCCGCGCCCTGGAAGGGTTGGTAGGTGATCAGGTGTCGGTGAGGCCGCGGGCCATGACGACTTTGCCGGTGCGGATGGTTTCGATGATCTCGAATTTGCTGAGGAGGCGGATGGCGGCGTCGAGTTTGTCGGTGTTGCCGGAGAGCAGGCAGATGAGGCTGTCTTCCTGGAGGTCGACGGTTTTGCCGTTGTAGTGGCCGACGATTTGGAGGATTTCGGTACGGTTTTCGGGTCCGGCAGCGATTTTGACGAGGACCATTTCTTTGGAGACGGCGTCGCGGTCGGTGTGTTCCTGGCAGTGGATGACATCGATGAGTTTGCTGACCTGCATGATGATTTGGTGGAGGCCTTCGGGGTGGCCGCTGATGCCGATGGTCATGCGGGAGAAGCGGGGGTTGCGGGTCTGGGAGACGACGAGGGATTCGATGTTGAATCCGCGGCGGCTGAAGACGTTGCAGATGCGGCCGAGGACGCCGGGCTGGTTGTTCACATACACGCTGAGGGTGTGGATGTTGATGATGTCAGCCTGGGGGGAGGGCTTTTTGTCGGTGGTGGCGGGGATGCGGTCGCTCATAGAATTGCGGATTTCGGATTGGGGATTGCGGATTGAAGGGATTTAGAGAGAGGAGAGTCTGGATTGGATCATTTGGATGTAGGCGGGGTCACGTTCGATGCCGATCCATTGACGGTTGAGGGATTCGGCGGCGGCGGCGGTGGTGCCGGAGCCGAGGAAGGGGTCGAGGACGAGGTCGCCTTCATCAGTGGAGCAGGCGATGAGTTTGGAGATGAGGTCGATGGGTTTTTGGGAGGGGTGGCCGACTTTTTCTTTGGAGATGCCTTTGAGGCTGGGGACGCGGAGGATGTTGGTGGCGAACTTGCCGGCGTCGAGGTGGGCGCGGCGGGCGTCCATGTCCTTGTAGCGTTTGTCTTTGAGGTAGGTCTCGATGGTTTTGGCGTCGTAGGGGATGCGGACGGCGTCTTTGTTGAATTTGACGTGGTCGCTTTTGCGAAGGACGAGGACCATCTCGTACTGCGGGGTGAAGCTGTCGCGACGTTCGTCATAACCGACCGCGCGATCCCAGATGATGAGGTCGTGGAATTGGTGCTGGCGGGCGAGGTTGGACATGAGGTGGAGGAAGGCGTGCTCACGCTTTCCCAATTGGCCGAAGATGAAGGCGAGGCCGTCGGGGCGGAGGACGCGCATGGCTTCAGCGACCCAGGACTCGCACCAGGCGAGGTAGGCGTCGGCAGTTGGCCATTGGGTATCCCAGGATTCATTTTCGAGGACGTTGAAGTAGGGGGGGTCGGCGATGACGGCTTGGGCGATGGCGTCGGGGAGTTTTTGGAGTTCCGTGAGGGCGTCGCCTTGGAGCAGTTGGGCCATTTTTTGGACAGGATTGACAGGATTTCAGGATTAACGGGATTTTGTGACGCTAAGCTGAAATCTTGTCGACGAGTGTGGATTCGATCAGGTTGAACCGGTGGGTTTTTCCATTTTGTGTTTGGGGGCCTCGGTGATCATGTCTTCGAGGGCGGCACCGGCGGGGATCATGGGGAAGACGTTTTCGTGTTTGATGCACTCGGCTTCGATGATGCAGGGGCCGTCGTTGTAGTCGAGGGCTTGTTGGAGGATGCGGGTGACATCGGCGGGGCGGCGGATGTGCCAGCCTTTGATGCCGTAGGCTTCGCCGAGTTTGACGAAGTTGGGGTTGCCGAGGAGGTCGACGCCGCTTTCGCGGTTGTCGAAGAAGAGTTCCTGCCACTGGCGGACCATGCCGAGGTAGCTGTTGTTGAGGATGAGGATCTTGATGGGGAGCTTGTGGATTGCGGCGGTGGCCAGTTCAAACAGGGTCATTTGGAAGCCGCCGTCACCGGAGATGGAGATGACAGTTTTGTCGGGGCAGGCGAACTGGGCGCCGATGGCGGCGGGGAAGCCGAAGCCCATGGTGCCAGCGCCGCCGGAGGAGAGCCAGTGGTAGCTGGAGTCGTTTTTGTAGAACTGGGCAGCCCACATTTGGTGCTGGCCGACGTCGGTGGAGATGATGGCTTTGCCTTCGGTGAGTTGGTAGAACTCGTCGATGACCTGTTGCATGCGGAGGCCGCCCTGCTTTTTGTAGGTGAGGGGGAATTTCTTTTTGTAGGTGTCGAGGTGCTCGAGCCACTCGGTGGTGGGGAGTTTTTCGACGAGGGGGAGGAGGTCACTGAGGACGGCTTTGGCGTCGCCTTTGATGGTGACGTCGACCTGGATCATTTTGTTGAACTCGGAGGCGTCGATGTCGACGTGGATGAGTTTGGCGTTGCGGCCGAACATGTGGGGTTTGCCGATGATGCGGTCGTCGAAGCGGGAGCCGACGTTGAAGATGAGGTCGGCTTCGCAGATGGCCTTGTTGGCGTAGGCGGTGCCGTGCATGCCGAGCATGCCGAGGGAGAGGGGGTGGGTTTCGGGGAAGACGCCTTTGCCGAGGAGGGTGGTGGTGACGGGGCAGCCGAGGGTTTCGGCGAGCATGAGGAGTTCTTTGTCGGCACGGGCGATCATGGCGCCTTGACCGGCGAGGATGATGGGGCGTTTGGCCTGGGCGATGAGTTTGGCGGCTTCCTTGACGGAGGACTGGTCGATTTTGAGGGCTTCCTCGGGGTGGTAGCCGGGGAGGTCCATGGGTTCGTCGAAGGTGCCAGTGAAGGGGGCCTGGCTTTTGTCTTTGGGGATGTCGATGAGGACGGGTCCCGGGCGGCCGGTGGTGGCGATGTGGTAGGCCTCTTTGGCGATGCGGGGGAGGTCGTTGGTTTCCTTGATGAGGAAGTTATGTTTCACCACGGGTTGGGTGATGTTGAAGATGTCGGCTTCCTGGAAGGCGTCTTTGCCGAGCATCCAGGAGACGGTCTGGCCGCAGAGGACGATCATAGGGACGGAGTCCATCTGGGCGGTCATGAGGCCGGTGATGGTGTTGCCGGCGCCGGGGCCGGAGGTGACGAGGACAACGGCGGGTTTGCCGGTGGCGCGGGCGTAGCCGTCGGCCATGTGAACGGCGCCTTGTTCGTGGCGGACGAGGACGAATTTCATGTTCGTTTTGACGGTTTCGAGGGCGTCGAAGATGGGGAGGGCGGCGCCGCCGGAGTAACCGAAGACGTACTCGATGCCGAGGTCGGCGAGGGTTTTGATGAGGGCCTGGGCGCCGTCCATGGGGGGGGTATGCATAAGATTTGGAGATTGAGGTTCTCGAGCGGGTAAAAATGCGCTGTCTTGGGGTAAGTTCGGTCAAAATGCGAATTTAGCAAGATGAAAAAGGGGTTTTCCGGGGGTATTTTCGGTTTTGCAGGGTGAGTTGAGGGTGAAAAATTGATTATTTTTGGCGAAATTAGGGTTGGATGGCTTGGTTTCTGAAAAAAGAGGGTGGTTTTTGAGTCGTGGAGGGGTGTGGGGTTTGTTTCGAGGATTGGCGTTTCGAAAGGGTGGGGTTTGATTGTGGAGCTGATTGGGTCTAGTCTTGGGTTGATTGATCGACAGAGAATGTGATTCAACCGAATGAACTTGCCCACTTCAGCTCTGGCGCCCCTTCAGAAGGAAATCTGGGAGCGGGCTGTTGTGCAGATTGAGGCGGTTAGATTGGGTGAGCGGGCCTTTGCCCAACAAGTGGGGAGTGATCTGCGCCAGCATCCCGGGTATTTTGTGGCGGCCCGGGAGCGAACGACGGCATTGCTGAGAGAGCACAACGAACGACCGCATTGGCGCTGGGCGTGGGAACGCTGGGCGCTTCTGTTAGCCGAAGGCGGGTTACCTGAGGTGCTCAGACTCCTGGATGAACCTGAGGCGAATCAGGAGCTCATTTCGGCTTCTCCCTTTACTGTGATGCGCCCTCCGCTGCCGGAGAATGATTTTTATCGGGGTCATGCGTGAGCGTGAACTCAGCCGCAAGGACCTCATGGTGGTCATTCATCGGGTGGCGGAAGTCACGGGTTGCCGCGAGTTCGTCATTGGAGGACGGAGTGCTTTGGTGATGGCGTGTGTTAGAGCAGTTTAAGAAAAACTGTAGTCGCACCTTTGGGGCGGCGGAGGCGGATCTGGGCCGTCGGCAGCTTGGGACGTATGTTCTCATATGCCCCTGCGCTGCCAACAGCCCATCTCCACCTCCGGCGCTCCCAAATCAACGGCTACATCTTTTCTTAAAATGCTCTAGTTCTGCGTTGCTCTGCACACAGGACTTTGACATTGGAATCACCGAGGAAGGAACGCGGCGAGGAATCAACACCTTTGAAGCGGAACTCGGAAGAGGGTCTGCTTTTGCTGTGGAGCATGGCTTTTACGTTGAGCATGCTGGGGCTGAGATGCTGACATTTGTTTTGCCGGAGGGCTGGAGGACCCGCGCTGTTCGGGTGGAAGCGGTGGGGGTCGTTGCCCTGTGTTTGGCACCGGTGGATGTGGCCATCAACAAGCTCCATGCCAAAAGACCAAAGGATCTGGAGCATCTCGTGATCATGCTCAGAGAGGGCATTGTCAGTGAAACGCAACTGAGAACCGCCATCCAAGGGTCTCCTTATATCTTCCTTATCGAGGCGCATCTTCAAACTCTGGCGGTGGTGATGCGGATGGCCCAAGACGGGCGGCAATAGGTGACCGATACGGCGTTTTGATCAAGCGTCACTGCAACGTGTTGATCGCGGCAGGACCTCTTTTGTGCTGCGCACTTCCGAAAGGAGCACATGGATGCGGTGGTGTTTTCCTTTGGGTTTGTTGGAAGGGTGGGGGTGATGAGGGCGTTGGAGGGGGATGAATCGGATTTTTTGTTTTTTGCTGATGAGCGGGGTGGTGGCGATGGGGGCGGAGGGGAAGCGGCCGAACATTCTTTTTTTGTTTAGCGATGATCAGTCTTATAAGACGGTGTCTTGTTATCCGGAGGCGTTGCCGGGGGTGAACACGCCGAACATTGATGCGCTGGCGAAGAGCGGGGTGCGGTTCACGCATGCTTACATGGGGTCATGGTGCATGCCGTCGCGGGCGTCGCTGCTGACGGGGAGGCATCCGCATGGGATTGAGACGATGCGGTTGGAGGGGACGTATCCGGGGAGCACGTATGATCCGGCGGTGTGTCAGTATTGGCCGAAGGTGTTGAGGGAGAAGGGGTATCAGACGGCGCACATTGGGAAGTGGCATACGGGGACGGATTCGGGCTGGGGGCGGGATTGGGACCATCAAATCGTTTGGAATCGGCCGAAGCATCCGGAGAATGCGGGGAACTATTTTTATGATCAGATTGTGATGGAAGATGGGGTGGAGCGGATGGAGGCGGGGTATTCGACGGACAAGTACACGGAGTGGGCGGTGGATTTTTTGAAGGGGAAGAAGCGGGATGCGGAGAAGCCGTGGTTTTTGTGGTTGTGCTACGGGGCGATTCATGGGCCGACGACGCCGGCGGATCGGCACAAGGGGAAGCATGACGGTGACCCGGTGAAGCGGCCGGCGGATTTGTTTGGGCCGAGGCCGGGGAAGCCGAGCTTTTTGGAGAAGACGCAGGCGTGGGTGAAAGGGCCGAACGGGGAGGCGTATGCGGGGAAGAGCGGGGCGGCGTTTGGGGAAGAGGAGAATGAGCGGAAGCGGAAGACGTTTGAGGATTTTGTGCATCAGTCGAATGACTGTGTGGAGGCGCTGGATGAGGGGATTGGGCGGGTGTTGGCGGTGTTGAAGGAGACGGGGCAGTTGGAGAACACGCTGATTGTGTTCACGGCGGACCAGGGGTTTGGGATGGGGGAGCACGGGTTTCGGATGAAGCTGGGGCCATGGGATGCGACGTATCGCTCGCCGCTGGTGGTTTCGATGCCGTCACGGTTTGCGCAGGGCGCGGTGTGCCGACAGCCGGTGCATGGGGTGGATCTGGTGAGCACGTTTTTGGCGACGGCGGGGGTGGCGGAGCCGTGGGAGATGCACGGGCGGGATTTGACGGGGCTTTTGGAGAAGCCGGAGGTGGCGGAGGAGGCGATTCGGCCGTGTTTTTACGAGCACACGGGGCATTTTTACGGGAGCGATGTGGAGAAGGTGCTACGGGAGGATCCTGGGCATGCGGAGCACAACAACGTGCCGTTTTACGTGGCGGTGAATGATGGGCGGTGGAAGTACATCCGGTATTTGCGGGAGGGGGAGACGGAGGAGGTGTATGATTTGCGGGCGGATCCGGAGGAGTTGACGAATTTGGCGGATGATCCGGCGCATGCCGGGACGCTGAAGCGGCTGCGCGACGTGGCGGTGGCGGAGGCGCGGCGGACGAAGGCGGGGTTTGCCGGGGAGATGCCGGCGACGAAGCAGATGCTGGCGGAGTAAGGGTTAGAGCAGTTGAATTGCTCTAGCGGGTGCTGGCGACGGCGGGAGCGGTGGGGGCGGGCTGGAGGGCGAGGGCGTCGAGCCAGGGGGTGACCATTTCGCGTTCTTCGCGGAGGAGGCCGTCTTTTTTGATGGAGGTGGCGAGGGGGGCGGTTTGGTCGAGGCAGCCGCCGCTGGCCATGATGGAGAGGATGACGGCGGCTTCGCCCTGGTGCCAGCGGTATTGGGGGAGTGGGACGAGGGATTTGACGGCACCGGTGAGGTCGGACTGTTTGTAGCGGGCGAAGGCGACTAGCATGCGGACGACAGGATCTGAGGGGGTGGCCTGGGCGAGGGCGGCGATTTCGCGTTCGGTGGCGGGGAGGTTTTGGCCGTTGAGGAGTTCGAGGTAGGCGATGCGTTTGCGGAGGTTGATGGAGATGGGGAGGCGGGCGAGGTGTTGGAGGGAGGCGAGGATGGAGCCGCCGTCGCGATTGATTTTGCGAGCGGCGAAGAGGAGTGAGTCGGCGGGGAGGGACCAGGCGGGGTTGGCTTCGATGGCGCGGGTGAGGGCTAGGGTGCCGAGGTCGTAGGAACCGGAGGCGAGTGAGAGCATGCCGAGGACGTAGGAGGTTTCGGCGTGGCGTGAGGATTCGGCTTTGGCGAGGAGGTTGCTGAGGCGGGCGTGACGAGCGTGGCCGGTGGTGGTGCGGAAGGTGTTGAAGGCGTCGATGATGCGGGGTTCGAGGGCGGTCATGGAGGCCTTTGGGTGGGCCATGAGTTGGTTGGCGGCGTCCCATTGACCGATGCTGAGCAGCGAGATGAGGCGGGTCATGAGGAGGCTGGGGTCGTCGAAGGCGACAGCGGTGGGGGTGGAGTCGAGGATGAAGTCGTGGTCGCCGAGGTTTTGGATCCAACGGAGGCCGCGAGTGCGGTCGGCGGAGGCAAGGGAGGGGGAGTCGAGGTGGTGTTGCCAGCGGAGGCGGAGGGCGACGAGTTGGTCGTGGTCGAGGCTGGGGGGGGCGTCCATGCACTCGCGGGCGAGGAGGACTTCGAGGGAGAAGTGGGGGGTTTGTTGGGTGAGGGTGAGGAAGCGTTGTTTTTGCTCGGGGTTGAGGTGCGGCAGGTGGGTGAGGGCGGTGCAGATGAGGTTGGCTTGGGTCCAGTCGAGTTGGGTGATGAAGCTGGCGGCGAGGTCCATGAGGCGGTCGGTGGACTGAACGGCGGCGGCAGCGTCGGAGCTGCTGTGGAGGGCCTGGGAGAGGGCGATGTGGGCCGGGGCGTTTTTGGGGTCGGTTTCGACGACGTGTTGAAAGGCGGTTTGGGCTTTGACGCGGTCACCCTGGAGGAGGGCGGTGATGCCGCATTCGATCCAGGGATCGACCGAGTCGGGGTGTTTTTGCATCAGGCTGGCGAAGACATCCTGACCATGGGTGTGGCGACCGCTACGGACGAGGAGGCCTCCGAGTTCGAGTTCGTCCTGGAGGGTGGCTTGGCCGAGGGAGCGGAGGCGATAGAAGAGGCTGATGGCGTGTTCGGGTTGCTGCTTGGCGGCGGAATGGGCGAGGGAGCGCAGCAAATGGGGCCGGGCGTTGTGGTCCTGGAGGACGGGGACGAGACGGGAGAGGGTTTCGCTGGCGGAGGTGGTGGAAGCTTGGGCGATGATCTCCTGGGTTTGACGATCGGCTTTCCAGGAAGCGATTCGGGCTTTGAAGGGTTCAGCGTAACGGAAGGTCAGGATGGGGAGCAGGCAGGAGAGGACGACGGTGAGTGTGACAAGGGCGTGCCAGGAGCTGCTGGGGGAATCCGAGCTAGGAAACTGCAGGCGGACCTCGGGCTGGCGGCGGCCGTTGCGGCGAGTGTTGGTGAGGCCCGAGTCGGGGTGGCCGGCTTTCCACCATTTGACGGTGTTCGCCTCCTTTGAGGAGGAGCGGCGACCGGGCTGATGGCGAAGGGACTTCATGAGTGGAGAGAAACGGAGCGACGGCGGCGGAGGGCGACCGAGAGGAGGGCGATGGCGAAAAGGGAGGCGCGGGTGGGCTCAGGGATACCGGCGATGCTGAGGGTGTCGAGGCGGAGAGCGTTGATTTGATTGGCATTGGCGCCGACGGTACCCCGGGAGGCGGCGGCGAGGGTGGGAGCGCCGCCGGTGAAGGAGCGGTTGACGGCGTTGCTGCCATTGGCGACGGAGGTATTGAGGATGGCGGAGGTGCCGAAGATGTTGACGGCGTCATTGGCGATACGGCCCATGGTGGTTTCGATACCGAGAGCGTCGACGAATCCGCTGGTCCGTGTGGCTGTGGCCGGGGTGCCTTGGGCGAGCCAGACGACATCGCCCTGGGTGGTGTTGAGGTTCATGGGGCCTCCTTGGGGGTAGGTGGCGACTCGCGAGAAGCCCTGGTTGACGACGAGTTCGATGGCCCAAGCGTCCTGGTCGCTGATGGTGGCGGAGAGGGGGTTGTAGCTGAGGTTTTGGGCGCCTAATCCGGTGCCTTTGACGACGATCAGGGTTCCGACCTGGAATTCGGTGAGGCCTGCGGAGTTGAGGACGCCATCGAGGGTGGAGAGATCGAAGGCGAAGGCGGATGAGAGCCGTGAAGTGGCGTTGTTAGTGTCGCCAAAAGTGAGGGAGGCGAGTTCGTTTGCGGTGGTGGGGGCGGTGATGAGGAACTCGATGAATTCGTTGGTGGCCATGACGTTACCGGTGGGGATGGCGGTGTTGGTGGCGTAGAATTCGTTGATGACGATGCCGATGCCGTGTGCGGTGGGCGAGACGGCCCAGGCGGCGATCACGGCCACCGAGGTGAGGGTGGTTCCGAGGGAACGGAGCTTGGGAGTGAGAAACGGCAGCGGCATATAATAGAAATTATGGTAAATATTCTAAATGTCAATAAAATATTACAGATCTCATTATTATATCTTAGGATTTGAATTTGAGGGGTGATTACGGGCTAGAGGGGGCTGCCGAAAAGCTGATTTGGGGGCTGGGGAAGCGCCGGCTTCGTTGGTTTGACAAGCCTTTGCGGGTGTCGGTCGGTCTGGTGATGAAGGCGGGTGCAGGGATTGGCGACGACTCCGGCGAGGGCGGGGGGCGTGCGTTCTGCGACTTGCGCTTAGGAATTCAGCACTTAGGGAAGCCACAACCCGAGAGGGGTGGGGGATTTGTGATTAGCGTGGCCTCGTGATGAGAGACGCCTGTAAGGTGCTGCAAGGGGCACCTTGCGACGCGATGCCTGAGATGGATGGGCTAACGTTAGGTGCGTTAGCGGGCGCGGGTATTGCGGATGAGGGCGAGGAAGACGCCTTGGATGACGAGCTCGCTGGTGGGGATGAGGTCGGGGTAGGCGGGATTTTCGGCCTTGAGGTAGGTGCGGCCGGACTCGACGACGTAGCGTTTGAGGGTGGTTTCGCCATCGATGAGGGCGGCGACGATGTCGTTGCGGCGGGGTTCCTTGACTTCCATGATGACGTGGTCGCCATCGAGGATGTGGGCATTGACCATGGAGTCCCCGCGGACGCGGAGGGCGAAGGTGCGGGAGGTTTTGGGAACGCCGAGGGTATTGATGTCGACGGAGATGGAGCCTTCCTGTTCGGGTTCGACGTTGGCGGCGTAGCCGGCGGGGATGGTGCCGAAGATGGGGATGTCGAGGATTTCGGGGCGGTCGAGGTCTTCAGGGAAGACGACGGCGCGAGCCATGTGGGAGTGACGCTGGATGACGCCTTTTTTCTGGAGGGCGCGGAGGTGGCTCATGGCGGCGGTTTGGCTGGCGAAGCCGAAGTGCCGTTGGATTTCACGCGTCGAGGGCATGACGCCGTTTTCGCGTTGGTGCTGCCGGAGAAAGTCGAGCAACTGGCGTTGCCGGTCCGTGAGGGAGATCTCGGTATTGGAAAACATGGCTGTTCCTGGGAACAGTTACTCGTTTGAAAGCCTGTGCAAGTGGATTTTCGATGAATTGTGAGGCAGATGGCGAAGGGGAGGCGGATTTTTTGAAGTGCGGGGAAGGTGGAAGGGGTGCATGATGGGGGGATGAAAATGAGTTGTCGGCATGTGATCGTTTTTGGGGTCCTCATCCTGGGGCTTGCGGGGGCGCGGGCGCAGGAGTCCGGGCCGACGGTGGGGGTGGTGGATCCGCTGAAGGGTGGGATGCTGCCCGGGGACACGAATGCGCTGGCGAGGAAGGCGGGGGCGGCGTTTGCGAAGCGGGATTGGAAGGCGGCGAGGGAGGCGTATGAGGAGATGCTGAAGGTGGAGCCGGTGAATGCGCTGGCGTGGGCGAATCTGGGAGCGGTGGAGAAGCAGGCGGGGAATTTGAATGCGTCGTTGGAGTGTTTTGAGCAGTCGGTGCGGTTCAATCCGTCTTTGGTGCAGAGTTGGATTTCGCTGGGGTTGACGTATTCGGAGCGGGGGGATATGTATAAGGCGTTGTCATCGTTGGCGAGGGCGGTGCATGAGGATCCGACGGATGCGCGGGCGCACAATTATTTGGCGATCGTGGCGAACAAGTTTGGCTGGGGGGCGACGGCGCAGGCGGAGTTTGAGAAGGCGATCGCGCTGAAGCCGGACTATGGGATTGCGTATTTTAACCTGGCGCTGACGCATTTGGATCAGAAGCCGCCGCAGGTGGAGTTGGCGCGTCGGCGATATGAGCAGGCGATCAAGTTGGGGGTGGAGAAGGATGAGATTGTGGAGCGGAAGCTGAAGGAGGAGCCGTGAGTGGGGATGTGGAGGGGCGGAGTTGGGAGGGGCTGGCTGACGAGGCGGCGGCGCTGAAGGCTGGGGGG
>CANETF010000143.1 GCA_947440575.1 Verrucomicrobiaceae bacterium | reverse complement strand
GGCAGTCTCCAGCCTGATGCACTCCGCCACCCCGGGCTTCGGGCAAGGCTCCATTGAAAGAACCTTCCCCAATCGCCAGCAGAACCGGCCGCGCACGGCTGTCGATTGGCTCCACAATTTCCCCTAAAGGCCCAAAAACAAGCACCGGCAGCGTCACCTCACGCCCGCCCGAATCCGGGCAGAGGATGGTGTGATTCCCCAGAGGTTCCTGCAACAAATTCACCCCAGCATCCTCACTCGCCGGGTTTGCCAGGGTCATATAGAACGCCTCCGGTAGCACATACCACCCCGTGACCGCCTCATATCGCGAACCCGCAGGCACCTCGGCACCCGGCGTCGCTACCACAGGTTTCTCAACACAAATCACCGCCGCCCGATAGGCCAAATCATCTCTTCCCACCGCCCCATTCGCAAACGCCAAAACCACCTCCCCTTGCCCCGACAACGCCTTCGCCCGCGCCGAATCCACCATCGCCGCCAATTGTTGAATCGCTGTGTTCCCGCGATTCCCATTCACCGCTCCCGAAACGCCCACTGTCACCCTGACGAGTAACCCAATGATGGTCACCGACACCAACATCTCCAACAAGGTAAAGCCCTGACGACTCAATCGCAAACCCTGAGAGCCGGGATTGGGACCAATATCGAGCACACTTTTTGTCATTGATTCAACCACCTTGTGTTTACGATGTAGTGCATAACACGTGCCATTCGACTCCTCGAATGTGCCAATTTCGACAAAAAGCTCGCTCTTACCCATCCTAAAGACCTTAAACTGAGGATTTTGCCCCGATTTTTCAAATCACCCATCAATCATCCTCCCCTCCCCTGCCCCACCCTAAAATCCCCGTAATCCCCCCTTGCTTTTAACCCAACTCCGCTGAACCTACCCCTCAAGCCAGGAGCACTGGTCAATTTTCAGGCAAGGTAGTCTTCAGTTAAGTCATAGCATTTAGTGTTGATTAACCCCGGTGGTCGGGGGCCAGTTCAGAAAAGCAGACGTCCGGCAAGCCAGATAAGTTATGATCAACACTAAAATGTACGTCGGGAATCTTTCCTTCGACGCGACCGAACTCGACATCCGCGAACTCTTCAGCCAGCACGGCGAAGTCACAGAAGTCGCAGTCATCATGGACCGTGACAGCGGCCGCCCTCGCGGTTTCTGCTTCGTCTCCATGAGCACCCGTGAAGGCATGGAAGCTGCCATCAAAGAACTCGACGGCAAAGACTGGATGGGTCGCCCCCTCGCAGTCAACGAAGCCCGCCCACGCGAAGAACGCCCCTCCTTCGGTGGTGGCGGCGGTGGCGGTGGCCGTAGCGGCGGTGGCCGTGGCGGTTACGGTGGCGGCGGCGGCGGTGGTCGTAGCGGCGGTGGCGGCTACGGCGGTGGCGGCGGCGGCGGTGGCCGGGGTCGCAGTGATCGTGGCGGCGGCGGTGGCCGTGGCGGCGATTACGGTGGCGGCGGCGGCGGCAGCTGGTAAACCAAGCGCCGAGCCCTCAAGCTCGATTCCTTCGGCGGACCCCTCACAGGGTCCGCCTTTTTTGTGCCCCAGAGGAAAGTAGCGCAAGCTTCCACCTTACCCCCCGTGGTGCAAGCCGCTGGCTTGCACCTCACTCCAAGGGATGAAAAGCTCTGAGCGACCATTGCTCAACCGCACCAAGTGCCTCCCATGTCGGCGTTCGGGCTTACCCCGGCCTCAAATCTCCCCAAAAAACTTCTCCCTCACCTCCACAATCGCATCCAGCATCGTCTCCGACTCCACCCGCATCTTCGCATCCAAACTCGACGCCCCACGGTTGTATCGCCGATACAGCAGCTTCAGCCGCGCCCCCACCTCAGCCTTCCCCATCTTCGGCTGAATCCCGCACAACACCTCCGCCGAAACCTTCTTCTCAGCCTTGGCCACCACTTTCGGACTCTTGCCCACATCCACCATCTTTTCCCCCTTCGCCACCTTCTCCAGCACACTCCCCTCCGAAATTCGACGCGCAGGCTTCTCCGGCACGCTTTTCGACGACATGAGCGACCGACTGATCGATTGAAGAACTTTGCGAAACATAATAAAAAAGGGATTCCAGGGACCACTTATTCAATCCGCATCGCCCGCAAATGCTGACTGCGACGCTGAAGCTCTTCCTCAGACAAAACACCCGCTCCGCGATACGTCACCGCCACCTCCTTCACCCGCCCTGACGCCTTATCCAAAACCCGCGCCTGCACCCGCTGGTTCTCATCGTAACTGAACGTCACCTCCACCTCGCATCCCTTCGGCCGATTCGGCGGCACCTCTAGAGTCAGCCTCCCAATCACATCCACAAACCGCGGGTCCTCGTCCTCTCCCTGGGTGATGTCCACCTCAATCACCTTCTCATTGTCCTCCGAAGTCTGGTAAACCTGCGTCCGCGAGCACGGAATCACCGTGTTCTTCGGAATCACCACCGAATTCGCCACCTTCTCCTCCCCGGTCGCCGCATTATAAATCATCGCCAGCGTCCCATAACTCGCATTGCAAACCTCCTGAATCTTCGCCGACGACTTCGCAAACAACGCTGCCCCCAGCGCCACACACTCGTCCACATTCCCGCAAGACTTCGGCGTCTTGCCAAAAAACTTCTCCAGCACCTTCTTCACCTTGGGAATCCGCGTTGACCCCCCCACCAAAACCACGTGATCCACCTCGGACACCTTCAGCCCAGCCGAGTCCAGCGCCTGCTCCACCAGCAAAACCGTCCGCGTCAGCATCTTCCGAATCAACCCCTCAAACCCCTCCCTCGTCAGATCAATCCTCGCCAACCCCGAATTCTGATCGTTCGCCACCGTGTCATTCACCCGCTGCAGCTTCGACAGCATCTTCTTCGCATCTTCCGCCGACTGCAAAATCCGCCGCCGATGGCGCTCATCCGTGTAAAGCCCCTGCCCCGTTTGCGCCCGATACTGCTCCTCAAACGCCGTCACCAGCAAATCATCCAGATTGCTCCCCCCCAAATGCCTAGCCCCCTCAGAAGTCAAAATCCGGATGTTCCCACCCTTCACCTCCAAAATCGTCACATCCAGCGTCCCCCCACCCATGTCAAACACCAGCACCCGCCCCTGCACATTCTGAGTCTGCGCGTAATAAACCGCCGCCGCCGTCGGCTCATTCACCAGCCGCTTCACCTTCATCCCCGCCATCTCCGCAGCCGCAATCGTGCTCTTCCGCGCCAGTTCATTGAAATTCGCTGGCACCGTGATCACCACCTCCTGGATCTCCCCGATGATCTTCTCGCAATCCCGTTTTAGCTTCGAAAGAATCAACGCCGAAATCTCCGACGGCGTCCACTTCTTGCCATCGATCTCCAGCACATGATCCGGATCATCCATGTGCCGCTTGATCTGAAAAATCGTCCGCTCCGGATCCCCCCCATCACGCGCCGCACTGCCCACCAATTTGACATCCTCATGCGCGTCAAAATACACCACCGATGGCGTCAAACGCTCCCCATCAGAATTCGGAACAATCTCCGGAGTGCCATCTCCTTTGAGGTAAGCCAGTCCGGAAAGCGTCGTTCCGAGGTCGATTCCAACATATTGAGCCATGCCCAGCCATCAAACAGGTTGCCAGCTCCAAAGTCAATCCCATAGCGAGTCCTTAACCCCGCCTCAGCCCCGCCTCAGCCCCGCCTCAGCCCCGCCTCAGCCCCGCCTCAGCCCCGCCTCAGCCTCACCGCTTCGCCTCATCCAACCGCCCCGCCGCATACGCCTCAAACACCCGTCGAATCTCATCCCTCACCCGCCGAAACACCGCCATCTGCTCCTCCTCCGTCCCCGTCGCATGCGCCGGATCATCAAACCCCCAGTGATGCCGGTTCAACTGCCCCGGAAACATCGGACACGCCTGATCCGCATTGCCGCACACCGTGATCACCGTCTCCACCTCCTGACTCAAAAACTCATCCATGTGCTTGCTGTGATGTCCGCTGATATCAATCCCAATCTCCGCCATCGCCTTCACCCCAAGCGGATGCACATAACCCGCCGGCTTCGAACCCGCGCTCGCCACCACATACCCGTCGCCCAAAGCCGCACGCAAAAGCCCCTCGGCAAGATGGGATCGGCAGGAATTGCCCGTGCAAAGAATCAAAATCGTTGGTCGGTTCATAACTTAATGAGTTCAAGTTGAAGAGCGTGGTCGCGTGGCAAAAAACAGCGGCACCGCCAGCACCGCCCCCAAAGTCGTCGCCACCAGATACACCCACAAATGCTGCGTCTGCCCTGACATCAACGCCGGCCCCAAAGACCGCGCCGGATTCATCGACGCCCCGCAAATCGGTCCCGCAAACAGCGCCTCCAATCCTACCACCCCCCCAATCGCAATCGCCGCTGTCACCCCCTTCTCCTTCGCTCCCGTCGACACGCTCAACACCGTCATCATCAACATCGCCGTCAAAATCACCTCCAACCAAAAACTCTGCCCCACCGATCCCGAAGGCAGCGTCGCCCCCAGATTCACCTGCTCAGGAAACAAAACCCTCAACATCCCGCTCGCCGCCAGCGCCCCCAGCACCTGCGCCAGCACATACCCCGGCACCTCCCGCCACCCAAACCGCCCCGCCACCGCAAACGCCACCGTCACCGCCGGGTTCAAATGCGCCCCAGACACATCGCCATACGTGTAGATCAAAGCCATCACCACCAACCCAAACGTCAGCGCAATCCCCACATGCGTCACCGCCCCTCCGCTCACGCCATTCGCCACAATCGCCCCCGTGCCTGCAAACACGAGCGTGAACGTCCCCAAAACTTCAGCCAGTAACTTTTTCATGTCCCAGCCTAGCAACATCCCGCCGGTCCGCAATCACAGCCCTCACCACTCCCTTTCTGCCCGGCGCCCCCACTCGCTCCACTGAATCCCCACCCTCCCAGAATCACCCGCCGAATCGCCACGCCCGTCTCAGGATGCTTCGTTAACGGCAAATCATGCACACCCTGTTCGATCTCATAATGCTCCACCGCATCGCCTTCCCCAATCACAACCGATTCGTAAAGATAGATCATACCAACAAAGAAGGCTGAGGTGTCGTACTCGCCAAATGCAAAAGCGCCTCTGGGCCGACAGGCTCCTCGGCTTGCCACGGCAGCCAGGCGGTGCGCTTGGCCTGTTTCTCCACCACCTCGCGTAAGTAGCGATGTTCGGAAGCTTCGCGGCACTGCAGCAAAGGATCGCATGAGCCGCTGTTGAGCAGGCTTTGATTGATGACCCACGCAAACGGCTCGATGTGGGCGCGGCGCAAGTCTTCCTGCAAAGCCGCCGCTTCATGCACGGGCGTTGCCTCCGGAAGGGTGACGAGCAGGATGCGGGTGAAGTCAGGATCGCGCAGGCGTTCAAGCAGCTTAAGCACTTCCTCGGGCTGCGTGCTCCGCGCCTGACGCTCCAGTTCGCGCTGATAAGCCTCGCTGGCATCCAGCAACAAAAGCGTGTGTCCAGTCGGAGCCGTATCGAGCACAACAAAGCGACCCGTGCCACGACCCACCTCACGCGCAAACGCCCGGAACACCGCAATCTCCTCCGTGCAGGGCGAGCGCAGATCCTCTTCCAGCAACGCACGACCCGCTTCATCCATCGCAGCACCTTGGGCCATCATGACCTCGCCTTGATAAGCGGCAGTTTCCTCGGCAGGATCGATCTTGCTAAGCGTAAGCCCCTCCACCTTGCCATGCAAAGTCTGCGCCACATGCGCGGCGGGATCAGTCGTGCTGAGATGCACAGAATGGCCTCGCTTTGCCAGCATCACCGCGATGGCCGCAGCGACCGTCGTCTTGCCCACGCCGCCTTTGCCCATGGTCATGATGACACCGTTGCCCTGCCGCTCGATGGTGGCCACCAAGTCTTCAAGACTTTCCATTTCAGGGGGTGTCCAGCCGCTCTCATCCGCTTTCACACACTTACCTTGCCCATCAACGCTCAGCAGTACACGCAAGCCGCCGATACCAAGGATGTTGATGGGTCGCAGCGGCACGATGAAGCTCGGCATGGATCCGATGAACTCGCCAGCTGCCGCCAAAGCCAACAAACCCCGCTGCTGCATCGCCTGCGCGGTCACATCTTCCGGGCAGTCCGTTTCAAAGGTTCCGTTCACCACAAGACATTGGTTGCCCACACCGATGGCTCGCAGTTCTTTGGAGGTGCGCTCCGCTTCACGCAAAGCCGCCCCTTGCGGACGGCTCACGAGCACCAGCGTCGTCGCCGTGGCATCCGCCAAGGTGTTGACCGTGGCTTCATAAATCACTCGCTGCTTCTCCAAACCCGCCAGCGGTCCAAGACAGGACGTTCCGCTGGTGTTGTTATCCAAAAACTGATCCCACGCCTTCGCCAAACTCATCAACCGCAGCGTGTGCCCGGTCGGTGCGGTGTCGAAGATGACGTGATCATACGCCTTCGCCGCCTCCGGATTCCCAATCAATCCCGAGAACTCATCGAACGCCGCAATCTCCACCGTGCACGACCCCGAAAGCTGCTCCTCCATGCTCCTCAGCGCCGCCTCCGGCAGCAAACCCCGCATCGGCCCAATCAATCGCTCCCGATAAGCCGCCGCCGCCTCCACCGGATTGATGTTCATCGCATCCAAACCCAACGCTCCCGCAATCGGGGTGGGCTCGTTCGTGAGCTTCGTTTCCAGCACCTCATCCAGGTTCGAAGCCGGATCCGTGCTCACCAGCAGCACGCGTTTGCCTGCCTCAACGAGTTTCAAGGCTGTGGCACAAGAAAGCGACGTCTTCCCCACTCCCCCCTTGCCCGTAAAAAAAAGAAATCGTGTCGAGCTCGCCGCATCAGGTTGGTAAAGCGGCAGTTTCATGATGCCACCTCCGCTTTCTCAAGCGCAGCGCGGAACCACGCCGGACGCTCGTCCTTGGTCGGATAGCGACCCTTGAGATGCACCTCCCCATCCCAGAAGATCAGCGGCAGCACCTCCACTCCCTCCTTGTCCAAAAGCGCCTTCACCGCCGCATTCTGCACAAACGCCATCGGCTGCTGCCCCAGATTGTATCGCTCGACCTTGACGTCATGCGTACCCAGTTGCGACAGCATCGCCGCAAAATTCACCAAATCCGGATCAATGTCCGTACCGCAAATGCCAGTCGAACAACACATCGGCGGATCATAAACCTGGATCGTCTTCATGATTGAACCATACCTGGCAATCCGCCCATAGCCAGCGTCTTCATCACTGCCATAGCGACACCCCCTTGTCAGCCCCGATTGCTTCACCGCCTCCCATGATTGAAATCCACCGCCTTCACCACCGTCGTCGCCCCTGAATTCCTCTCGATCACCGCATTCACACAGCTCGGATCCACCCGGATCGTCACCGCCTTCTTCTGAAACGTGTTCCCCGTGAACTGCAAATCCCGCCCGTTCGGCGCAAACGTCACCGATTCCTCCGGCGCCGCCTCTCCCAACACAAACACATTGTCCCGCACAATCACCGGCCCATAACTCGCCCCTGGCTCATAGATCGTAAAATACAGCTCCGGAAACCTCCCTGGCTCACCCGTCTGAAACGCGATCCTCCCCCGCCTCAGATCCGACTCATTCTTCGTCGTGTTGTTCACAAACACATTGCCCGTCATGATGAAGTTCACCGGCTGGTTGATCCACACCCCGCGCCCGCCATTGCGAAACGTATTCCCCGTCATCGTCACATCCGCGCAACTCTTCTCCACACTCACCACCCGACTCCCGTTCGTGCCGTCCACCAGATTGCCCGTGATCGTCGCATTCTGACAAAACTCCGCCAAAAAAAACGCCCCCATCCGGCTCCCTAAAATGTGGTTGTTCGCAAACACAATGTTCCGGCACCGCTGAATGTGCATCGTATCCCCCAGCGCGCTCAACTGACATCCCGTCACCCGCACATCCTTAGCCCCCACGATGTCAAACGCCCCCTTGCCCGGCCCGCCACCCGTCGGTGCATAAGCAGCCAGATACGTCGCCTGAAGATTCGCCGCCACCTGTCCCCTGCCCTCTCCCTCGAACCGGATCGCCTCACCACCCGGCTTGTCCGCCACCTTGATGAACTCCGGCCCCGCCTCCACCACAAAATACTGCCTCCCCCGCACCACATTCTTCGGCAAATCCTCGCCCAAAAACGTCAACGCCTCCTTCGGCTCATCCGACTGACTCACCGCGATCGGCTTGACCGTATTGTCCAACATCACCCGATCCCCCGCCATCCGCACCTCCTTCACCAAGTCCATCCGAAAATACCGTCGCGCCCGCTCCACCTCCCACGCCTCATACGCCTCCGGAAACGTCAGGATCTGCCACAGATAGCCATAGTCCCACATGAACTTCCCGCTCCGCAGCAGCGTGCAACCCTCCACCGCCACCCGCTCCGCATAAACCTCCACCTCGCTCTCGCTGCCCTTGCCAGACTTCCCGTGCACCCCGATTACCGCCCCCGCCATCCCGTTCGCCTTCACCTCCCGAAACAGCACATCACGCGTCCCTCCCGCCTTCGTCGTCGTGATCTCAATCCCCTTCACACTCGCATGCGGCTCCCACTGATTCTCCTTCCGGTCCGGATCAAACACATGCCCCACAAACTCCCCGCCATGCCACGCAAAGTTCGCCAGGTCCTCCCCCGCAAACACCACCACCCGCGCCTTCTCCGGCAGCACCTCCGGCAAAACAAACCGCGCCCCATGCGCCATGACCGTCGTGTTCGAAACCAGCCGAATCGGCGCCACCCCATCCAACCGATACTCCCCCGCCGGGATCGTCACCACCCCACCCTTCCCCAACAACGCCGCCAGCCTCGCACCATCATCCGCCTCCGCACAAGCCAAAGCCAAACTCATCCAGGCAACAAAGAATCGCAGGTTCATTAGCCTAGAAACGGAAATGGAAAGGGATGAAGATGGCGTCGTGCTTGGTTCCACAAGGCTTCCCGGTTCGCAGCGGTTGCATCGATAAGATGATGCCACCCGAGAAGCTGGGAGCCTTTTGGGGCCAATGACGGCGGCAGATTCGCCCTCAGCCATTTCCGTTTTTAGGATTAGGGTCATAGAAAGAAGAAAAAAGAAACGCCAACAGCACCATCGGTTTCCCGCCAAATCCCATGCGAAACGCGACACATTCACGCCGCCGGCAAATCCACCACCACATCCCCATTGGTGAACTTCCCTCGCATCACGTTCCGATACACATGCTGCTCCGGCCGCACCATCCCATGCGTCAGCCCGCACTTCACCCGGGTCACCGGCAGTCCCGGTGACTCCTCCCAACCCCCTCGCTGCGGCCCCCGCTCCGCTTGCAAATACAGCGTGTGATCAAACACTTCCCTATCGTGCACCTCGCCATCATGAATGTGCAACGTCGGGAAAAAAACCTGCCCCGGCGTCGCCGTCGGAAACGCAAACGCCATCGGATGCACCTCCCCATGCCCCGCCTTCAACTTGAACACCGCAAACCCAAAATCCGCATAACCCGGCACCTCATCCCACACACCCGCAGGCAAACGAAACCGCTCATCCAACCGCGAAAAATCCGCCACCCTCGGCACAAAACTCGCATCATAAGCCCCCACCGACTGCACCTTCAACTTCGCCGCCCCCACCCCGCGCGAAACCTCACCGAACGGTCCGCCCGCACTCTTCGGCATCGGAAACAACAACGCCAAATCCGCAAACAACCCCGCATACTTCGACAAATCAAAAAACGTCACCCCATCCTCCCCCGTCCCCTTCACCACCGGAATCGGCAGCACCATCGCCAAATCCTCCTTCGCCTCCAACGCCATCTGATAAACCAACACCTGCCGCCCCTTCGCCCCCAACCGCGCAAAAATCCGCGTATTCTTCACCTCCTCAACGGCTCTCGAAAAACAACACATGCCATGAATGGGACCAAAATCTCACCCCCTTGTCAATCTCTCTGGCGACCCTTTCAACTGGCCACCACAAAAAACACCGCTCACACACTACATTTGTAGTTGCCAATCACTACGATTGTAGTAACGATGGCATCATGCCCACTCCACCGACCATCTCTGAGTCCGAATGGATCATCATGGACGCCCTCTGGGAATCATCTCCTCAGACCGCTTCCGAACTCGCCCGCCACCTGCGCCCCACCACCCAATGGGCCGACAACACCGTCCGCACCTTGCTCACCCGCCTCGTCGAAAAAGGCGCGCTCGCCACCGACGAAAACGCCAGCCGAACCCGCACCTTCACCCCCGCCATCAAGCGCGAAGCCTGCGTCCGCGCCGAGAGCCAGTCCTTCCTTGACCGCGTCTTCGGCGGCGCCGCTAAGCCCCTGCTCGTCCACTTCGCCCAAAACGCCAAGCTCACTCCGGCTGAAGTGCGAGAGCTCAAGAAGTTGCTCGACCAGCAACTTGATCGTTAAGCCAACCCCGAACCTACAACTCGACCATGATGACGCTCTCCCTGATCTTTGACTGGCTCCTCACCGTCAGTCTCCGCGCCTCGATCCTCGTGCTGGTCGTCGTTTTTCTTCAGTTCCTGCTCCGGAAGAAACTCGGCGAGAGGACACGCTATGCCCTGTGGCTACCAGTGGCATTCGTGCTTTTGACACCCGCTTTTCCGGAAAGCCGTTGGAGCGCTCAGACAGTGTTGGTGAACGCCCCTCCAGTCCAATCGCCACCTCTTCTCTCCCATGAAATTCCTCTAGCTGCAGCCCCCCTCAACTCCGTGTCAGAGACGCCCATTCCTACCATCGACTGGCACCGGCTCCTGCCCTTCGCTTGGCTCTCCGGCATCGGCCTCTTGACCACCCTCCTTGTCCTGTCCCACATCTGGAGCCTGCGCCGCTACGGTCGCACCCGACTCCCAATCAGCGACGCCCTCCAATCAGAGATCAATCGCATCGCCAAGCAAATCGGCCTCAAACACCCACCGCTCATTTGGCGATCTCCCGAAGTTCAAAGCCCAGCTGTCACCGCCATGCTGAAGCCCATCCTGCTCCTCCCCGCATCGTTTGAAAAGCACTTCACCACCCAGGAGGCAAACCTCATTTTGCAGCATGAACTCACCCATCTGAAGCGCCACGACCTGCCGCTAAACACCCTCATGTGCCTGCTCATCACCCTGCATTGGTTCAACCCCCTGCTGTGGCTCGCCTTCTTCAAAATCCGCGCCGACCGCGAAGCCGCCTGCGACGCCCAAGCACTCGCCGACGCCTCACCCCAACACCGCCGCCACTACGGCCACGCCCTGCTGAAAGTCGAGAGCGCTTTCGCATCCACTCCCTTGAGCCTCGGCTTCATCGGCCTCTTCCAACGCGGTGCCGCCCTGCGCCACCGCATCCAGTCCATCGCCAACCCACATCCCACACCACCCTTCATGAAACTGCTCACCCTCGTCCTCATCAGCGCCTTGACCTTCCTCGGCGTCACCCGTGCCGCCACCGAACCCACACCCGCACCCGAGATCCAACTCATAGCCCGTTTCATCGAATTCAACGGCGAACCAAACAAACCCGCCTCCGCAGATGCCGCCCTGGAAAAAGCCATCTCCAACCTAGTCACAAACGCACCTCCATCTGGTCCAATCAAAGCCCTCCTCGACGACCCCAACCATCAACTCCTCCTTCGCCAGCTTAGCTCCACCAAACGAGTCGATCTCATGTCTGTGCCGAGCATCACCACTCGTTCAGGTCAACGCGCCACCATCGAAGTCGCCCGCGAATGGCTCGATCCATCCGGC
>CANETF010000142.1 GCA_947440575.1 Verrucomicrobiaceae bacterium | reverse complement strand
GCAGAGCTCGAGGTGCTCTTCAACAATCTGACGCGCCACATCACCCACGTTCTTGAAGCCCACACCCGTGTAATAAGGGCCTTGAGGAGCCGGGAAACCACCTTCTGGGAAACCCAAAGGACGCCCGTCCTGATACAAGAAATACTCCTGCTCAAAACCAAACCAGGTGCCTTCGTCATCAAGAATCGTCGCACGATCATTCGAAGGATGCGGTGTCACGCCATCCGGCATCATCACTTCGCACATCACCAACACGCCATTCTTCCGCGAGGAATCAGGATAAACGGCGACAGGCTTCAACACGCAATCGGAGCTCTTGCCTTCCGCTTGCTTCGTGGAGCTTCCGTCAAAACCCCAGAGAGGCAATTGCGCAAGCGTCGGGAAGCTGTCGTATTCTTTGATCTGCGTCTTGCCGCGCAGGTTGCGGACGGGCTGATAACCGTCCAACCAGAGGTATTCGAGTTTGTATTTGGCCATGGTTGTTTGTCGGATGTTGTTCGGAATTTGACCCCCATCCCGAAGGTGCCGTCGGCATTTCCAGGCGAGAGTCCAAAACCTTGGTAGCATCCATCATGCCACTTGCCAGAAAAATCGTCGTTTTCTTTGCCCTCATCCCCTCGAACATTAAAACGTAATCAATCCCAACTCCACGTTCCCGGTGCGCCGCACCCCAAATCGCGCTAGCTTCCACCCCAATCCCTCTCATGCCCCTCTCCGAGCCATCCCAAAACCCGGCGGCCGCCCCAACCCGTTCGCCCCTGAAGTTCTGGCTTCTCATCGCCACGCTCTTGCTCGCCCTCATCGGTGGCAGCTACTTTCTCAAAACCTCGCTCAATCAATTCGAACTCAATCGAAAATCCGCCCTCCCCATCCTCCGCCAACTCCGGGATCCCTTCGTCGCCCTCGACCGTTCCGGCACCGAAAAAAACCTCGCCGATCTCGAAGGCAAGGCCGTCATCCTCGCCTACACCTACACTCGCTGCCCTCACGGCTGCGCCGGTGTTGCCGCCCAAATGCTCAAAATTCGCGATGCCTTCGCCGGCCAATCCAACGTTCACCTCGTTTCCATCGCTGTCTGGCCCGAAATCGACACCGCCCCCATGCTCAAAGCTTTCTCCGAAAGCATCGGCGTGCGCCCCGGGGACCCCTGGTGGTGGCTCTCAACCGACCGCTCACGCACCTGGAATTACCTCACCGACCAAATCGGCTTCGAAGCCAGCCACGAAATCCCCCCCGCTGATCGCCTCAACCCTCAAGATATGGTCGCCCATGATCTCCGCGCCGTCCTCATCGATCCCCAACGTCGTGTCCGCGCCTTCTATTCGCTCATGCATCCGCAAACCGAAGTCGCCCAAATCGCTCTCGAAAAACTCCAGCGCGACATCGCCTCCCTTCTCAAAAACTAACACCGCATCCCCGCCAGAAAGCCGGGGTGATTCCACGTTGACGCATCGGAAAATGAGTCCTTAGTCTCGTCGCTATGCGCAACGCGACTTCAATCGGTCCAGTTTTTCTCCTCTGGTCCTTAGCTGTAGCCTTACCAACGGCTTCGCTCACAGCTCAAGTGATCGACCCTTCTCGACGTCAGGAAGCCACTCTATCGAGAACCCCTGGACCCTCTCTTGCCGATAGCGCCGCGCTCGATCAACGCACTCTCGAAGAGGAAAATGCCTTTGCTCCGTCCAGCGTTGGCGACGATGACATCGGCCAGCAACTCATCCTCAAGGAAGTTCCAAAAGATCAGTTCTTTAGGGCCTTCGCGGATTCCTTCGGACTCTGGACCAACAATGCCGCCAACGTCCCTGCCGGTCAGGTCGATGACTTCTTCTATGGCGCTCGCATCGGAGCCGGTTGGCAACCCCGCATCGGCAGCCGAACCTACGCTGACGTCAGCCTCTCCCAGCAAATCGTTCGCTACAACGAATTCGATGTCCTCAACTTCGAATCCTTGGAGGCCGCTGCCAGCCTCATGCACGTCGTCCCCAAACTCAGCAATACCTTGTTCTTTGGCAGCATCGTCTACAACCGCATCACCGGAGATGAGTTCTCCCAGGACCTCTACCAAAGCACCTCCGCCCGGGTCGGCGCCCAAAAGACCTTCCTCATCAATCGCCGCAACAGCCTCCACTTCAGCGTGCTCGGTGACTGGGATCTCGACACCGACGTCGATCAACTCTTCCGTGATGAGTATATCGGCGACGTCGTCTGGAACTTCAAAATCTTCCGCACCCTCGTCCTCTCTCTCAACTACCGCTTCACCTGGCTCGAGTACCAGCGCGTCGATCGCGGAGACGCTCTCCAATTCGCCGCCGCCACCCTCTCCTGGCAACCCAAAAAATGGCTCGAACTCTACACCACAATCAACTTCGCTGACAACAACTCCAACGTTCCCGCTCTCGACTACGAAACCACCTCCGCAGGCGGTGGCATCGGCGTCCGCATCAAATTCTAATCCTGAGCACCCATGAAAACCTCTGCCCTCCTCCTGCTCATCCTCATTCTCGCTGCCCCCGGCCTGCTCTCCGCCGCCGTCTTCAAAACGGCGGAAGTCACCCGCGTCCTCAATGACGTCCGCGTCGTCCAGGGCGAGTCAAACTCCGCCACGGCTAAAATCGGTGACGTCATTACCGGCAGCACCGCCGTCGCAACCGGCGTCAGCTCCCGCGCCGAACTCAAGTTCCCTGACCAGACCCTCACCCGCCTCGGTGCCAACACCCTGTTCCGCTTGGAGGAAGGCACCCGTGATATCGACCTCAAACAAGGCGTCCTCCTCCTTCAAGTCCCCAAACAACTCGGTGGCGCCCGCGTCCGCACCGCTGCTGTCACCGCCGCCGTCACCGGCACCACCATCCTCGTTGAATACGATCCCAACGGCTACATCAAGATCATCGTCATCGAAGGGGAGATCGACCTCTTCATGAACGACAAACCCTCCAATTTCACCACCATCAAAGCCGGCGACATGATCATCATGAAACCGGACGCCAAAGTCTTCCCCATCCCTGTCCAGGTCGACCTCAAGCGCCTCATCAAAACCTCCAAGCTCCTCAACCCGGACGAATTCGGCCCCATTGGCAACGACAAACAAATCACCGATGCCCTCAATCAACAAGGCAACCTCAAAAACAAGGGCGAACTCCTCAATACCGCCTTCATGCTCCCTGGCAGCGGCACCCGCGTCACCTTCACCAACGAAGTCCGCCGCGAACTCCTCCGCTTCCAGGACCCCCCTCGCGACCCCAACAAAAATCCCCCTTCCGACAACAACCGCAACACTGGCGGTTCCGGGTCAGGCTCCAACCCACCCACCACCCCTCGCCCCTTCATCCCAGGCACCACCATTATTTCTGACAGCTCTTCAATCGTCACCAACCCCCACGTTACCGCCTACAACTCACTCGTCGAAGTCGACGTCACATCCCAAGGCTTCTACTACAGCCGCACCCAGGACGGCCCCGTCGGTTCAGCCATCTTCGGCAACGCCCCAGCCCCCTCACCTCTGGACTCTCTCGTCGCTTCAGCCGGTCTCTGGTCCGCCTTCGATTTTGAAAGACTCATCATCGTCGGCAACCCCGCCATCACCTCCGCCACTGGCACCCGCAACCTCCTGCTCGCCTCACGAAACGGCATCGACTTGCAGGGCCTCTTCCCTAACACCGGCGCGATCGGCGACAATGTTGTGATACCTCCCGCAGGTTCGGGCGATTTCAACCTCGCCAATCTGGACAACTTCATGCTCACCTCCAATACCGGTCCCATTGCCGTCACCAACACCTTCGAAATCTTTGGCGACAACCAAAACATCCTCTTCCAAACCTTCGGCAGCGATGGCGACATCACCATCAACTCCCCTTCTTCTTTCCTTGGATACACCCACATCAACGTCCCCAATGGCTCCTTCAATGTCGCCGCCAGTCGTGACGTCCTCTTCTCAACCGCAGGCATCCGCGCCGGCACCGTCAACGTCAATGCCAAACGCGATATCAACCTCTCCAACAACACGGACATCGCCGCTCGAAACAACATCAACCTCATCGCCAATAGGAGCTTCACCATCTCAAGCTCCAGCCAGCTCAGAACCCTTGGCGAGGTCATTGACCCCCTCCAAGTCTACATCGCCGCCCGCGGTGGTGACCTGTCTGTGCTCGACTCCGACATCTCCGCAGACAACGTCAACCTCGAGTCCACTCTCAACAACATCGTCCTGACCAACTCCAACATCAGCGCCGATGTCATCCGCGCCCGCGCCATGGGACCCAACGGCCAGCTCTTGATCAACGGCACCACCTTCAACGCCTACTCCGCCCTCAAACTCTACGCCGAAGGCAGCAACGGTCTCGTCCGCTTCACCGGAAACTCCAACATCAACGGGCCAAGTGCCACCATCGCCGCCAAAACCGTCACCATCGATTCAGGCGTCAGCGTCACCGTCAGCAACCCCACAGGCCTGCGTGTCCACACCGACACCCGCAACTTCTCCAACAACGGCGGACCAAACACCTTCGGTGCCTTCACCGATGGTGAATCCCCCATCGATGTCCCTGACAACACCTTCGACAGTCGCCCAGGCTACTAATTCCCCCGCTTCGCAGTTGGGCTAACTGACAAGATCTCCGAAATCGGTCGGAATCGTTCCCTTACGGATCGTTCACCACCAGTTGAAACACCTTCGTCGCCGCTCCCGCTGGCGGCCCCGCATCATCCGCTCGAATCGTAAAGTTAAAGGTGCCTGATGCCGTCGGCGTCCCCACAATCTGCTCTCCCACCAGCATGATCCCCGGCGGCAAACTCTGCCCAACCACCGTCACCACCGAATAAGTCACCACACCACGCTCCCCATCCGTCGCCAAATTCACCGTCGCATACGGCGCATCCCGCGTGCCCGCAGGCAATGGCGATGCCGTCGAAATCGCAAACGCCACATTCACCGTCAATGAAAACGACCTAGATGTCGTCTGAGGCGGCGTCGACCCGTCTTGCAACAGCACACTGAACGTCGTCGTCCCCGCAGTCGTTGGCGTCCCTGCAATCAACCCCGTCGACGAAAGCGTCAATCCAGCCGGCAGCGTGCTCGCAGATGCCAGCGACCACGTTCTCGTCCCTGTTCCTCCCGCTCCATTGAGTTGCAGCGAATACGCCACCCCAATCGTCCCTTGGGTCAGCGGCGATGTCGTAATGATCCGCAATGTCGGATCCACCGGCCCCACCGCCCCTCCCGTCAGCAAACTCTCCAAATAATCCGTTGCTGCCGCCAAATCCAAGTCATCCCGGTTCACAATCCCCGTCTGCTTCTCGTCATACGACAGTTTCCAGTCCCCCCGACTCACAAATCCAATCCGCGTATCCGACTCATTGATCGCCTCGGAACTCGCCGCAATCGTCCGACCCTTAAGCGTCCGGGCAATCCGCGTCGAAAACCGCACCAGCGGCGTCCTGAAGGTCACCTCACCGTCAGCTCGACCCGTCGCCAAAAACGAACCCGTCGACACATTCACCGTGTTCGTCGTGTCAGTGCCCGTATCCGTCCCATTATCAGTTCCCGTATCCGTACCCGTATCCGTACCCGTGTCGGTCCCCGTGTCGGTCCCCGTGTCCGTGCCGGTATCCGTCGTCGTCCCACCCACCTGCGCCTGAGCCACCCAGTTCACCTCCCCCTCGTCAGTCACCGCTCGAAACAACCTTCCCCCGTCATTCACTGGCACCACCGCCACCCCGTCCGCCCCACGCTGCGTGAACACAAACGACCCCGTCCCCCCCGTCACCGGCGCCACAAAATAACCACCTAAAAACGGCCGGTCATTGAACCCATCCGTCCGCTTGAAATCCATCTCATAAACAACCAACTGACCCGCAGCGGGCAATACCGCCATCAAAAACAGCCCCAGCATCAAAAGCCGGGCGCGGCTCGCAGAGATCACATCAAAAAGTCTCGTCATCATGTCACATTAACTCCGGTTCGGTCTGGAGGTCAAGACACGCCTCCGCCCCCTCCCGTTCAATCTGACATCCCTCCCCGGCGAATCCACCCTGCCAATGACTCCAGCTTCTCCACCCAATCCACCCCCAGCCCGCACCCGAACGCCGCCCCATTCACACTCGCTAGCTCCACCTCCCCCCGCCGCACATCCAACGTCGCAAACCCTGCCTCATGCCGTCGAAAAAGATCCCCATGCGCCGATAACACCGCCTCCTGCACCTCCGGACCCCACATTGACAAGCCCCTAAAATAATGGTGCCCATTCCGCTCCACATGCGCCACCCCCAGCATCGCCTGAACCGCCAAATCCTGGTTCAACGCCACCGGCCCCACATTCGCCAAATCCTCCCCGCTCACAAATCGCCGCCCGCCATCCCCCGCGTTCGCCCTCTCAATCATGGCCAGATTCGCTACCCCCTTCAAAACGCCCTTACAATTCTTGTGACTCACCCCCCGATACCCCACCCGCATCGCCTCCGGCCACGCCCCCAAATCTCCATCCCCCTCATCCAGCAACAACGCCGGCGCCCCTTCCCAATCCGCCAGCACCTCCGCCACCTCCCTCTCCAAACAAACCTCCCTCCGCAGCGGCTGCTCCACAAACATCACCCGTCCAAGCCCCTCCTTCAGCCCCGGATCCCCCGCCAAACCCTCATAATACTCGCGAAACGCCCCCAAACTCAAAAGCGCCTCATTCCCATCCAGCGTGCACCGCCAATCCAATCCCGCCTCCGCCTCCAAAACCTCAAACACCCCCCGCAATCGCGCTCGATCCGCCTCCACCTCGCCACCCAGCTTGATCTTGAAATGCGTCAACCCATACGCCCGCACACACGCCTGCAAACTCATCGGCAACCCATCCTCCAGTCTCGCCTCCTCCGGAATCTCCTCCTCCCGCAGCCAATCTCCAAGCCCCACCGTGTGCCGAACCCTCACCGATCCCTCGGGCGCCTCCGGCAGCACGCTCGCCAATGCCACCCCAGCCAGCGCCTCCCTCACCACCCCCAGGTCCCCCACAATCTCCCCCCCTCTCATCAGTTCATGAAGCGGCCTCCCCGCCGCCCTGCAAAGCCCGTCCAACACCGCCCGCTCCACCACACTCACCCCCAACCCCGCCAACAACCCCGGTACCCGCCTCACCCCCGCCCAACTCGTCTGCTCCTCCAGCACCGCCCGCCACCATTCCCCAAACGTCCCCTCCACCTGCCCCGCATGCCGCCCGATCCGCGCCGCATTCTGAATCACCGAAATCATCTCCGCCAGATCCGCTTCAAACGGTGTCCCCGGATCCTTCGTGAACCACTTCGGCGGCAAACCCTCCGCCGTCACCCCACGCTGCCACTTCCCACCCACCACCAAATCCACACTCACCACCACATGCGGCAACCAGTTCAAACTCGCAATCCCATACCGAAACGGAAACCGCGTCCGCATCGGCAGCACATGAAAATGAAAACCCTCCACGCGAAATCTCAACATACCGGATCAATCGGTCAGCCCATTCCAAAATGCACCCGCAATTTCCATTGAGCACATCCCCTCACCGTGCGTCTATCCCTTGACGCCATGCCCGAAAATCCCACCACCGCCTCCGATGACCGCGACCTCGACATCCGCCGCGTCAACGAGCGCGCGGATGACATCGAGGACAAGCTTCCCAAACTCCGCCAATGGATGGAGCAGGGCCGCCTCATGCTCTCCCTCGTCAAAGACTACGTCACCGGCGCCTACCGCGAAGTCCCCTACTGGGCCATCAGCGCCACCGCCCTCGCCCTCCTCTACGTCCTGAACCCCGTCGACATCCTGCCCGACCTCATCCCCGGCATCGGCTACCTCGACGACGCGACCGTCGTCGCCTTCTGCCTCAAACTCATGGAGCGCGAACTCGACAAATACAAAGCCTGGCGCGCGCAAAAGGCCAAAATCATCGACGTGGCACCCTGACCCGGGCAATCCCCGCCCACACTTGCACAATCCTCGGCGAGCCAGCCCCCGCCTCCGGCGCTATCATCGGGCAGTGACAGGAAACCTCCTGTCGCCAACCAACCAGACCCACTGACCACCATGAAGCGCAACGAACCTGTCTCCAAAATCATGTCCACCAATGTCGCCACCGTCCACCACGGCGACCCCGTCTCCAAAGTCCGCCAGATCGTCAAAGAACGCGGCGTCCACCACATCCCCGTTGTCAATGGCGACCAGCTCATCGGCATCGTCTCCTTCTCAGACATCCTCCGCGTCAGCTTCGGCGACACCTTCAACACCGACGAACGTACCGTCGACGCCACCCTCGACCACACCCTCACACTCGAAGACATCATGGCCAAAAGTCCCATCTTCCTCCAGGAGTCCGCCACCATCCGCGAAGCCGCCGAAATCCTCTCCCAAGGCAACTTCCACGCCGTCCCCATCGTCCACGGCACCAAACTCGTCGGCATCGTCACCACCACCGACCTCATCAAATACCTCCTCGACCAATTCTAGTCGCCCCAAATCAAGCGACAGCAAAGTAGCCCTCTCGCTCCGCCGAGAGGAGCCAACGACTCGACCAACCCCTAACCAGTCCAAGCCACAGAAAACACCCGCAGCAACTCCCCTCCCCTCGCGCAGCGAGAGACCAACCCCACTTCATCTAATCGCCGCACCCCCCCTCACCCCACCAACCGCCGCGCCTCCGCCAACGCCGCCTCCACCTGCCCCACATCCTTCCCGCCTCCCCGCGCAAAGTCCGGCTTCCCGCCCCCCTTGCCACCCACCAGCGGCGCAATCGCCTGGATAATCTTACCAGCCTGCACCCGTGCCTGATGCTCCTTCCCCACGTTCGCCATCAGCGTCACATTCCCGCCACCTGTCGCCGCCAACACAATCACCCCATTGAACATCCCCTTCAGCGCGTCATTCAGCGCCATCGCATAGTCAGCATCCACATCCCCCAGATTCGCCACAATCAAATCCCCCTGCGCCGCCTCAAGCAACGCCTTCGCCCGACCGCTCGCCTCCCGCTGCTGCGCCGCCTTCAACGCCTTCTCCAGCGCCTTCTGCTGATCCAGCATCGCCTCGATCTTCTTCTCCAAATCATGCGCCCCCTGCGCCGTCACCTTGCCGCAAAGCTGCTTGATCAAATCCGCATCCGCCCGCGCCGCCTGGTACGCCTCCAGGCCCGCGATCGCTTCAATGCGTCGCACACCCGCAGCCACCGCACTCTCGCCCACCAAACGGAACAGCCCAATCTCACCCGTCGACCGCGTGTGCGTTCCCCCGCACAGCTCCATGCTCCAGCCGTCCAACTGGTTCCGCTGACCTCCAATCTGCACCACCCGCACCAGGTCGCCATATTTCTCACCAAAAAGCGCCATGATGCCGCTGTTCGCCTTGGCCTCAACGTAAGGCACTTCCGTCCAGGACACCGGTTCGTTCGCCACAATGCGCTCATTCACCAGCCGCTCGATGTCACTCAACTGCTGCGCCGTCAGCGCCGCGCTGTTGAAGTCAAAAGTCAGTTTGTCCGGCGTCACACTGGAACCCTTCTGCGTCGCATCACGACTCACCACCTCATGCAGCGCCCAGTGCAGAATATGCGTGACCGTGTGATGACGCTCAATCGCGTGCCGACGCGGCCCATCCACGATGAGGCGCACCGTCGAATCAACCGCAGGCGTCTCCTCGCCCTCCAAAAAGTGCAACCACGTGTTCCCCACCTTCGTCGTGCTTGAAATCGGAAACGTGTTCGCCCCCAGGATCAACTGCCCCGCATCCCCCACCTGCCCGCCCATCTCCGCATAACACGTCGACACATCCAGCACCACCGCATTCCTGTCCTTCATCGACACCACTTCCAACACCCGCACATCCGCTTCCAGCGCGTCATAACCAATGAACTTCGTCGGCGCCTTCGTCTCGATCTCACTCACCGACACCACCTGCTTGTTCTTCTTCCCAGCCTCCCGCGCCCGCTCCCGCTGCTCCGTCATCAGCGTCTCAAAGCCCTCCACATCCACCGTCAATCCCCGCTCACGAGCCAGCAACTCCGTCAGATCAATCGGAAACCCAAAGGTGTCATAAAGCTGAAACGCAAACGCCGCATCAAGCCGCTCTCCTTTCAGCGCAGCCACCTCCTCCTCAAACAACGCCACCCCCCGATCCAACGTCCGGTTAAACGCCTCCTCCTCCACCTTCAAAACCGCCTTCACCTGCTCTCGCTTCACCTGCAACTCCGGAAACACCTCCGCCATCTGCGCCGCCAGCACATCCACCAGCTTGTAAAAAAACGGCTCCTTGAACTCCAGCGTCCGCCCATACTTCACCGCCCGCCGCAATATCCGCCGCAGCGTGTAGTTCCGATCGCTGTTCCCCGGCTGAATCCCGTCCGCAATCGAAAAGCTCAACGTCCGCAAGTGATCCGCGATCACCCGAAACGCCACATCGATCTTCTCCTGCTCGGTCACCGGCACCACATGCCCCTGCTCATTCGCCTTCGGCAGCGTGCTCCGGTACGGCTTCCCACTCAGCTTCGTCAGCTCGTCAAAGATCGGCTTGAAAACATCCGTGTCGTAATTGCTGATCTGCGCCGTCTCGAAATCCGTGAAATTCTTCGTCCCCTGAATGATGCTCGTCAGCCGCTCAAACCCCATCCCCGTATCCACATGCTTCGCCGGCAGCGGCACAAAGCTGCCGTCCGGATTCGCATTGTACTGAATGAACACATTGTTCCAAATCTCAATGCAGCTCGCATCACTCCCGTTCACCAGCTTCGCCCCCTCACGCTGACGCTCCTCGCTCAGCTTAATCGGCCCCGGCGTCAAATCGATGTGAATCTCCGTGCACGGCCCGCACGGACCCGTGTCCGCCATCATCCAAAAATTGTCCTTCTTGTTCCCGTTCACAATGTGAATCGCCGGGTCCAATCCCACACTCCGAAACTTCTCCGCCCACAGCTCCCAGCTCTCCTCGTCCCGCTCCGCTGGATCCCCCTTGCTCTTGTCCGGTTGGTAAATCGTCGCAAACACCCGGCTCGCCGGAAACTTGAACCGCTCCACGATCAACTCCCAGCTCCACGAAATCGCCTCCTGCTTGAAGTAATCCCCAAAACTCCAGTTCCCCAGCATCTCAAAAAACGTGTGGTGATACGTGTCCAGCCCCACATCTTCGAGGTCATTGTGCTTCCCACCCGCCCGGATGCACTTCTGCGTGTCCGCCGCCCGCGTCGGCAACCCCTTGTGCAGCACCCCCGGCCACGTGTCCACATCCGCACTCCGCTCCCCCAAAAAGATCGGCACAAACTGGTTCATCCCCGCATTCGTAAAAATGCGCGCCCCATCCCGGCTCGTGTACCCCACATTGTCACTCGGCACGATCGTGTGCTGCTTCGACTTGAAAAAATCCAGGAAGGTGGCGCGAATCTCGGCGGCGGTAGGAACGTGGGCAGACATGGGAAAGGCGCCCACTATGGCGGAATCCCGCCCGCTGGCAAGCAGCGGAAACATCCCCCCCTCCCCTCAAAAAAACACCTTTCTTGAATCCAATCCCAAATCATGCGCGCATCCCCTTGTGCCATGTCGCCCTCACTTCTACCCATTCCTCCTCCGGGAATGCCCTGGCAATGGGCCGCACACCCGCTCATTCAGTCACTCGTCACATCCCCTCCATCCCAGTCCCCGTCACTCCCAGATCGCATGAGTTTGCCATCCGCCACGACGCTCAGCCCCTCTGATGAGGAGCTCATGCAGCGCGTGGCCGACTCCGACGAACGCGCTTTCCAAACCCTCTACGACCGCTT